>CANBYM010000048.1 GCA_947373605.1 Comamonadaceae bacterium | reverse complement strand
GCCCCACCAACTTGCCCTTGTTCCACGGCTCCCTTGCCCGACTGGTCTGATTGGAAGCGTTTTCCATGACAAATCTCCTTAAAAGTGAAGGGGTTGCCACTATGCTCCTTTTGGCTATTTGTGTACACTATGATTCACAAATTCAGTTCAACTTCAAAGGAAAAAGATGGAAGCTACCAAAGTGGGCATTCGAGAATTTCGTGCCGGTATGGCCGAATTCATTGCGTCAAGCACGCCGGTAGCTGTGACGCGACACGGTCAAACCATCGGGTACTTCATTCCGACCCACGGCCAGGGTGAGGCAGACGTTGCCTCGTTAAAGAAGGCGAGCAAGACATTGGATCGCATGCTTGCAGCCAAGAGCGTCGATGTGGACTCTGTAGTGGCTGATTTCAAAACGGCGCGTAGAAAGGCGAATGCTCCTAAGAAGTCCACTTCCTCGGTGGCATGAGCAAGAAAGCGATCGTTCTGGATGCCAACATCCTGATCCGGGCGGTGCTGGGTAGGCGGGTGCGTGAGCTCATTGTTGATAGCGCAGAGGTGATCCAATTTTTCGCGCCAGATGTTGCGTATGCTGACGCCCGAAAATACCTTCCATCCTAATTGGAAAAAAGAGGCGTTGAAAGTGGACCCGCGATGACTGTTTTAGACGCACTGGAATCAATAGTTCGTCCGCTGGAACTTGGTGTCTATGAAGGCCTAAAAACCCAGGCACTCCAAAGAATCGCGATACGGGATGCCGATGATTGGCCCGTCCTAGCGTGCGCGATGACGATCGGTTGTCCTGTGTGGACTGAGGATGCGGACTTCTTTGGGACAGGTGTTGCGACCTGGACCTCCGATCGCGTGGAACTGTACTTGGCGGGCTGATGTCCGTCGGGCGTCTCAGATGTGCCCCAAGCGGACCGAGGCATTGGTCAATTCGCTAACTGATTGCGGAACGATTTCTGTCAAATACGCGCGCCACTTTGACTTCAACGTCGGCCAGCTCTAACAGGGTAAAGCTAGGCAACCCGTTGGCACGATGCACCTCAACAGTGACATTTGCGGTATCCAAGCCCAGCAGAGCGCGACTCTGCACCAAAGATAAGCTCATATCAGAAATTCCCAAAACAGTGCGCAATGTTCAGGTGCATTGCTTTATAGTGCACCAAAGATGTGCAAGCTGGTTGTTTATACAGTTACGGCAACAGATTTGTCATGTTGCTGTGCACGCCAAAGGGCCCAAACTGAGCAGGGCTACTTGGCACGGACCCTGCTTAGTGAAGGTGTCTCCCGATCCGTGGAGAAGCAGGCTTTTTCCATCCGGTACCTGCAAACCTTTGTAATCAAGTAGAGGTGAATACATGAAACTCGTAACGGCAATTATCAAACCGTTCAAGCTAGATGAGGTCCGAGAAGCCTTATCTGGTATTGGCGTTCAAGGCATTACGGTAACCGAAGTCAAAGGCTTCGGGCGCCAAAAAGGCCATACCGAGCTATACCGCGGTGCAGAGTATGTGGTGGATTTTTTGCCTAAGGTAAAAATTGAAGCCGCTATTGACGATGCATTGGTGGAGCAAGTGATTGAAGCGATTGAAACCGCAGCACGCACAGGAAAAATCGGCGACGGAAAAATCTTTGTGTACGACGTGGAACAAGTCGTCCGCATCCGTACCGGCGAGACGGGCAAAGAAGCGCTGTAAGGCGATTCTTTCAACAATATAAAGGAACGAATCATGAAAAAACTGCTTGTATCCCTCGCGTTGGGACTGGGCTTGCTGACCGCTGCAACGTTTGCACCGGCGCAAACCGCCGCGCCAGCCACCCCGGCTGCATCTGAAGTCAAAGCCGAAGCGCCTGCTGCAGCCACATCGGCTGCACCTGCTGCTGCAGCTGCATCCGCACCAGCCGCTGACGCATCTGCGCCCGCCGCTGCGCCCGCTCCTAACAAGGGTGACACTACTTGGATGTTGATGTCCAGCGTTCTGGTCATCATGATGAGCATCCCCGGCCTGGCCCTGTTCTATGGCGGCTTGGTGCGTAGCAAGAACATGCTGTCCGTGCTGATGCAGGTGATGGTCACGTTCTCGCTCATCGTTGTGCTGTGGTTTATCTACGGCTACAGCCTGGCATTTACCGAGGGCAATGCCTACATAGGTGGCTTTGACCGGCTGTTCATGAAGGGCGTCTGGGACAACGCAGCAGGCACATTTGCAAATGCCGCGACGTTCAGCAAAGGCGTGCCGATGTATGAAATTGTCTATGCTGTGTTCCAAGCCACATTCGCTGCAATTACTTGCTGTTTGATCGTTGGTTCTTTTGCAGAGCGCATGAAGTTCTCTGCAGTGCTTGCTTTCATGGTCCTGTGGTTCACATTCAGCTACCTGCCAATCGCTCACATGGTCTGGTTCTGGGCAGGTCCTGACGCTTATGTCAGCAAAGAAGTGGTTGACAAAGTCAACGCTACTGCAGGTTTGGCATGGCAATGGGGCGCGCTGGACTTCGCCGGCGGTACCGTGGTGCACATCAATGCGGCTGTTGCCGGTATCGTAGGCGCCTTCATGGTTGGCAAGCGTATCGGTTATGGTAAAGAAGCCATGGCTCCTCACAGCCTGACTTTGACAATGGTCGGCGCATCCCTCCTGTGGGTCGGCTGGTTCGGTTTCAACGCCGGCTCCGCTTTGGAAGCCAACGGTTCTGCCTCCCTGGCGTTCATCAACACCTTCCTTGCAACTGCTGCTGCAGTTCTGTCTTGGTCTGTGGGTGAAACCCTGCATAAAGGCAAGGCCTCCATGCTTGGCGCAGCATCCGGTGCAGTTGCCGGTTTGGTAGCGATCACTCCTGCAGCTGGCAACGTCGGCATCATGGGTGCACTGGTGTTGGGCCTGTTGGCTGGTTTTGCCGGCCTGTGGGGTGTGACCGGCCTGAAGAAGATTCTGGGCGCAGACGACACATTGGATGTCTTCGGTGTACACGGTGTTTGCGGTATCTTGGGTGCTCTGGCAACCGGTGTTTTCAACTCGCCTTCTTTGGGTGGCCCAAGCTTCCCGGTTGACTGGTTCACCGGCACGCTGGTAACCGCTGCTGACTATTCCATCTCCGGACAAGTATGGATTCAAGCCAAGGCAGTTGGTTTGACTATTGTCTGGTCCGGCGTAGTGTCCGTAGTCTCTTACTTCATTGTTGACAAGACCATCGGTCTGCGTGTCACCGAAGAAGACGAGCGCGAAGGTCTGGACATCACCTCTCACGGTGAAACAGCCTACAACCGCTAATCGATTGTTGCGAGGTAGTCTCTAGTTATCTTGAGACTTTAAGCCCGGCAGAATGCAAGTTCTGCCGGGTTTTTTTACGTCTGGTGATTGGCAAAAGGGCGGCTTAGCGCACCATACAAGGCGATTTCGGATTAAACGCCCACCCTGGAATCAAATACTGCATAGCCATAGCGTCATTACGCGCACCCAGCCCATGTTGCAGGTACAGCCGGTGGGCCTTTTCCACTTCTGCCATGTCCAGCTCTACACCCAGGCCCGGTGCGTCGGGTAGCGCAATATTGCCGCCCACGATTTGCAGGGGGTCTTTGGTCAGACGTTGACCATCCTGCCAGATCCAGTGGGTATCAATGGCCGTGACTTTGCCCGGTGCCGCAGCCGCTACATGGGTAAACATGGCCAGAGACACATCAAAGTGATTATTGGAATGCGAGCCCCAGGTCAGCCCCCAGTGCTGGCAGGTTTGCGCTACGCGCACTGAGCCTTGCATCGTCCAGAAGTGCGGATCGGCCAATGGGATGTCGACTGACTGCAAGGCCAGAGAATGCACCATTTCCCTCCAGTCGGTTGCCACCATATTGGTCGCGGTGAGCAAGCCGGTAGCGCGGCGGAACTCGGCCATTACCTCTCGGCCGGAGAACACGCCTTCGGCACCGCAGGGGTCCTCGGCATACGCCAGCACGTTGTGCTTGTCGCGGCATAAACGGATGGCGTCGTTGAGCAACCAGCCGCCGTTGGGATCAATGGTGATGCGGGCATCCGGGAAGCGCTCGTGTAGCGCCAGCACCGATTCCATTTCTTCCTCGCCGCGCAGCACGCCGCCTTTGAGTTTGAAGTCGTTAAAGCCGTAGCGCGCCTGCGCTGCCTCGGCGAGGCGTACCACAGCCTTCGGGTCCATGGCCTTTTCGTGGCGCAGTCGCTTCCAATTGTCAGCAATGTCCGGCTCGCTGATGTAGGGCAGGTCGGTTTGCGTGCGATCCCCCACAAAAAACAGATAGCCCAGCACAGCCACGCTGGTGCGCTGAATGCCGTCACCCAGCAGCGCTGCCACTGGAACCTGCAGAAATTGGCCTAGCAAATCAAGTAAAGCGCTTTCAGCTGCAGTAACCGCATGAATGGCCACGCGCAAATCAAACGTCTGCAGGCCGCGCCCGTCCGCATCGCGCCCGGCAAATTGTTCGCGCATGGCGTTCAGTATTGCGTTCCAAGCGCCAAGGGGCTGCCCGATCAGCAAGGGTTTGGCATCTTCCAGCGTTTGGCGGATCTTCTCGCCACCCGGTACTTCTCCCACACCGGTATTGCCGGAGCTGTCCGTCAAAATAAGCAGGTTGCGCGTGAAAAACGGGGCATGGGCCCCGCTTAAATTCATCAGCATGCCATCGTGTCCGGCCACCGGAATAACCTGAACGGCAGTAATACGAGGCGCACCTGCAGGTGCGTTTTTATTCGTCATATTTTGTCTCCTAAGAAGCTGTCGTCATACAACTATGACGGTGTGCCTCGTGTTTTTCTGAGTCGCTCTTTGCTGTTGGAAAGGTGCGTACGCATGGCGGCGCGTGCTGCCTCAGCGTCCTGATTCCGGATGGCATTGAAGATGTTTTCGTGTTCGCCATGTACCCGTTGTAAATACTTCAGCCGCCCTTCCGGCGCGGTATTGGGCGTATTGACCCGGGTGCGCGGAATGATCATCGTGCCCAGGTACGTCATCAGGTCGGCAAAGTGGCGGTTGCCGGTTGACCGCGCCACTTCCATGTGAAATTGAAAGTCCGAGGGCACGGCATCCGAATCTGCACTGATCGCCGCGGCAAAGGCATCCAGCATGTCCTGCATGCTGGCCAGATTCTGGGCGGTGCGCCGATGTGCAGCCAAGCCCGCAGCCTCCATCTCCAGACTCATGCGCAGCTCCAGCACGGCAATGACATCAGACACCGTGGCCAGATCTACATCGACAATTTTGAAGTTCTCCGTCTCCTGTGGTGCAAGCGCAAAGGTACCAATACCGTGTCGAGTTTCCACCAGCTTGCTGGCCTGAAGGCGAGAAATGGCCTCGCGCACCACTGTGCGGCTCACGTCATAGCGCGCCACGATCTCTGACTCGGTAGGGAGCTTGTCGCCCGGCGCAATCGCACCACTGCGGATGCTGTTGGCCAGGCTTTCCATGACCTCAGTGACCAGGCCGCGCGCGCGGCGCGGACGCACCGCATCCGCAGCGCTTACAGCTGCATCGGAGGAGGAAATCGGACTAGGGGTTTGCCATGACTCCATCGAAAAACCCTTGACGTAGTTGAAATCGGTGCCGACAATTTAACACATCAGACAACATACAACCTAATATTTTTTGAAAAAATGACCATCAAAGCCCATTCCACTTTGCTTCTGACCGGCGCTGCCGGCGGCCTGGGTGCCGCGCTGCGCGACCGTCTCAAAGCCAACTGCGATATGTTGCGTTTGTCGGACCGTCAGGAGGCTTGCAGCAAGCTGGGCCCTGCGCAGGATCACGAGGTCATTGTGCCCGCCGACTTGGCTGATGCGGTTCAAGTTGACCGTGCGGTGCAGGGTTGTCAGGCCATTGTCCACATGGGAGGTATGTCGGTCGAAGGGCCGTTTGAACCCATCTTGCAAGCCAATATTTTGGGTGTGTACAACCTCTACGAAGCGGCCCGCAACCACCGCGTCAAACGGGTGGTGTTTGCCAGTTCGAACCACGTGACTGGCTTTTACAAGCAGTCCCAAACGCTCACCCCTGCGCATCCTCCCCGGCCAGACAGCCTTTATGGCGTGAGCAAAGCCTTCGGCGAAGACCTGGCAAGCATGTACTTTGATCGCTATGGCATCGAGACCGCCTGTGTGCGCATCGGTTCCTCATTTCCTGAGCCGAAAGACCGCCGCATGCTGGCGAGCTGGCTGAGCTTTGACGACCTGCACCGTCTCATCACCGCGTGTTTGACCACGCCGGTGTTGGGGCACACCATTATTTTCGGTATGTCCGACAACGCCGTCAGTTGGTACGACAAAGCTAGCGTGCGCCATGTGGGTTACCGCCCGCAGGACACCTCCGACGTTTTTAAAGAAGCGGTGTACGCGCGCACGCCCGAACCGGATGCAACGGACCCCGCAGTGCAATACCAGGGCGGCGGATTTTTGTTCAGCGGCATCCCCATGACAGCGCATCTCAGTGGACATAATGGTCCCAAAGGCAAGTGAACCGTGAGCACTAATCCTATTCGCATTGCAGAGCTGTTGCTCGACATGCGCAACCAGACGGGCGAAAGCCCGGTCTGGCACGCAGGCGAACAAAGCCTGTACTGGGTGGATATTCCCGCAAAAAAGCTGTTTGCCTATCGCATGGCGGACCAGTCATTGCAACAGTGGGATGCACCTCAAATGTTGGCTTGTATTTCCCCTGCCAAGGCCGCAGGGCAATGGGTTGCAGGTGCCGAGACCGGCATGTTTATGCTGGATACCACGCTCAAAGACGGCATGGGTTTTAAGCCGCTGGCAACTGTGGATCATGCTCTGGCGGGCATGCGTTTTAACGATGGCCGTTGCGACAGGCAGGGTCGCTTTCTGGCTGGAACCATGCTGATGGACATGGGTGCGGCAGTGACGGTTGGGGGGATTTACCAGCTCGATGAGACGGGTAGTTTGCTGAAACTACTGAGCGGTTTCATTACCCCCAACGGCATGGCATTCAGCCCAGACGGCGCAACCATGTACCTCTCGGACTCGCACCCTTCGGTTCGCAAGGTCTGGTGTTATGACTATGACACCGCTTCGGGCAAGCCGCACAACCCGCGTCCCTTTATCGACATGGCCGAATTTGCCGGTCGGCCTGATGGTGCTGCTATGGATACCGACGGTTGCTACTGGATTTGTGGAATCGATGAAGGGTTAATTCACCGCTACACACCTGCCGGAAAACTGGATTTCTCAGTATCGGTCCCGGTGCCCAAGCCGACCATGTGTGCCTTTGGCGGCAGTGATTTGCGTACCCTGTACATCACATCCATCCGGCCCGGCAATGCACCGCAAGACAGACTTGATGGTGCGGTTTTCGCGATTCACCTTTCCGACGTGCAAGGCTATCCGGAGCCTGCATTCCTGAACAACCCTTTTATTTCAACCAACGAGGAGACACCATGCGCTTGACCCCTAAAAAACTGACTGCCCAAATTGCGATTGCAGTACTTGCCCTATCGGCAACCGCCACCATGGCGCGTACCTTCCGCTCCGCGGATGTGCACAACAAAGAATTCCCGACCAATATGGCCGTGAAGTTCATGGGCGATGAACTATCAAAAGTAACGGATGGCAAAGACACTATCAAGGTGTTTGGCGACAGCTCGCTGGGCTCGGAAAAGGACACGGTTGAGCAGGTCAAGATCGGTGCACTCGACATGGTGCGCGTAAACACCGCTGCATTCCACGGCATCGTTCCTGAATCCATGATTCCTTCATTGCCCTTCCTGTTTCGCGATATTGAACACTTCCGCAAAACCATCTACGGAGCTCAAGGAGACAAGATCCTCGCCGCCTTTGACAAGGCTGGTTTCGTAGGTCTGGCGCTGTACGAAAGCGGCGCGCGCTCCATCTACGCCCACAAGCCCATCAAATCCATTGCCGACACCAAAGGCATGAAGATCCGTGTGCAACCTTCGGACCTGTGGGTCAGCACCATTGGTGCCATGGGTGCATCCGCCACCCCCATGCCATTTGCCGAGGTGTATACCGGCTTGAAGACCGGCTTGCTCGATGCTGCCGAGAACAACTACCCGTCCTACGAAGAAGCCAAACACTTCGAGTCTGCACCGGTCTACTCCGAGACCATGCACTCCATGGGCCCTGAAGTCCTGGTGTTTTCCAAAAAAATCTGGGAAACACTAACTCCGCTTGAGCAATCCACCTTGCGTAAGTCAGCAAAGGCCTCGGTGCCCTATTACGTAGGTCTGTGGGAAGCCAAAGAAAAAGAGGCACGCGCTGCAGTAATCAAGGGTGGTGCAACGATCGTTCCGGCATCTGCGATTGACCGCAAGAGCTTTGTGGATGCAGAGCGTCCGGTCTGGGACAAGTTTGCCAACACACCGGAGCTCAAGGCGCTCGTACAGGAAATCGTTAACACCAAGTAAACCTTTTGGCCGGTAGCTCCGCACCGGAGCACCTGCCGCACTGGCGAAAGCCGGTGCGGATTTAACCGAGTACAAATATGGAACTTTTAACCCGAATCAATGGATGGGCATCACGCTGGACTATGTTTCTGGCCTGCCTGTGTCTGGCTGCTCTGCTCAGCGTGGTCATTTACGGTGTCGTGCTGCGCTATGTATTTAACAACGCGCCACCGTACGTGGAGCAGGTCGCCTTGCTGCTCGTTGTGTCTGTGGCGATGTTCGGCGCGTCCGCAGGGGTGCGTGACGCGGGCCACATCGGGCTGGACTCACTCGTGAAAGTGCTCGCACCCGCTGTGCAGTTCTGGTGCCAGTTTGCGGTTCATGTGCTGGTGATCGGCTTTGCGGTGGCGCTTTTATTGGGCGGCACCTTGATGGCCATTTCCACCCACGCCAGCACCATCCCGACGTTGGGAATCTCGGAAGCGTTTCGCTATGTGCCGGTTCTGATGTCCGGCTTGCTGATTACTTCGTTTTCCATTGAACACATGATTGCCCAATTCAAAGGCACAAAGGTCAAACCGTCATGGCATTAACCGTACTTTGTCTCAGCTTTGTGCTGCTATTGCTGCTGGGCGTACCGGTGGCATTTGCCATTGGCTTGAGCTGTCTGGCGACTTTCTTTGTTGAAGGCCTGCCGTTTGAGACCGCCATCCAGATGATGGTGTCCGGCATGAACGTTTTTTCGTTTCTGGCCATTCCGTTCTTTATCTTTTCCGGTGAGTTAATGCTGCATGGCGGCATTGCCGACAAGATTGTTAACTTCGCCCGAAGCCTGGTGGGCCACTGGCGTGGCGGGCTGGGTCTGGCCAACGTGGTGGCGTCCACCTTGTTCGGCGGTGTATCGGGTTCCCCGGTGGCTGACACTTCCGCCATGGGCGGCGTGATGATCCCAATCATGAAGCGCGAGGGCTACAGCGCGGCCTATGCCGTGAATGTGACTACGCACGCATCGCTATCCGGCGCGCTCATGCCGACCTCGCACAACATGATCATTTACGCCTTCGCAGCACAAGCCGCGACCGGCATGATTGACGGACACGTCATCAAAGGCGTGTCTATCGGCGACTTGATGTTTGCCGGACTAATTCCAGTATTTTGGATTATGGTGTGCATGCTGGTAACCGCCTATTGGCAGGCCGTTAAATACGGCTACCCCAAGCGCCCCGACGGCTCCACCATGCTGGAAAAATTTCCTGGTTGGGGCGAAGTGCTGCGCACTTTTGTCGCCTCGCTACCGGGCTTGGGCGTTGTCGTGATCATCTTGCTGTGCATCCTGAAAGGGGTGGCAACTGCCACGGAGGCAGCGGCCATTGCGGTGTCGTACTCGCTGCTGCTCACGGTGTTTATCTACCGCACCATGTCCAAAGAGAAGTTGCTCAAATCCTTGGCCAAGGCATCCAAGACTACTGGCGTCATCCTGCTGCTGATCGGTGTCTCCAACATGCTGCGTTATCAGATGGCGTATCTGGAAATTCCTGATGCCATTGAGGCGGCGCTACTGGCGGCCACGCATTCACCCTGGCTGATGCTGCTTTACATCAACATCATCCAGATCGTGCTGGGCATTTTTCTGGACATGGCGGCGCATATTCTCATTACGACACCGCTGTTTCTGCCGCTGGCGATTCAGATGGGCGTGGGTCCGGTTCAGTTCGGCATGATGCTGCTGCTCAATTGCGCGTTGGGGCTGGTGCATCCGCCTGTGGGAACGGTGCAATTTGTCGGCTGCGCGATTGGCAATATCTCGATCGGTGAGGCAACCAAAACCGCCTGGCCCTATTACTTCGCGATCTTCATCGCCATCACATTGGTGACTTATGTTCCGGGCTTCTCAACCTGGCTGCCAACGCTGATTACGGGTCACGCCGTGCTATGACCGAAAGTACCAAACCACCGCTGACCATCCGCATGAATGATGCGGACAACGTCGCCATCGTTGCCAACGATGGAGGCTTGGCAGCGGGCACAGTGCTGCCGGGCGGAATCACGCTGGTGGACCGCGTGCCGCAGGGCCACAAGGTGGCCTTGCGCGCCATCGCCAAGGATGAAGCAGTACTGCGCTACAACGTGCCCATAGGCTTCGCTCTCAAAGACATCGCCGCGGGCTGCTGGGTGCATGAGCGTTTGCTGCACATGCCGCAGGCGCGTAGCCTGGAGAATCTGCCCGAGGCAACCCGCAAAATAGAGGCACAGGAGCCGCTTGCCGGCTATACGTTTGAGGGCTACCGCAACGCCGATGGCTCAGTCGGCACGCGCAATATCCTGGCCATCACGACGACCGTGCAATGCGTAGCCGGTGTGGTGGATTTTGCGGTCCAACGAATCAAGACTGAGCTGTTGCCCAAGTTTCCGAACGTGGATGACGTCGTGGGGCTGGAACATGCCTATGGATGCGGCGTAGCCATTGATGCGCCCGACGCGATCATCCCGATTCGCACCTTGCGCAACATCAGTCGTAACCCTAACTTCGGTGGCGAGGTAATGGTGGTCAGTCTGGGCTGCGAAAAGTTGCAGCCCGAGCGACTGCTCCCACCCGGCAGCATTGCGCTCAAGGCTGACGAAGTGCTCGATGTAGTCTGCCTCCAAGCTGAAAAGCACGTGGGCTTTATGTCCATGATTGACTCCATCATGGCATCGGCCTTGCCGCATCTGCAGCGGCTCAATGCCCGCAAGCGTGAGACCGTGGCTGCGAGTGAACTGGTGGTGGGTGTGCAGTGTGGCGGTAGCGACGCTTTCTCCGGAGTTACAGCCAACCCGGCGGTGGGATTTGCCACCGATCTTCTGGTGCGTGCCGGCGCCACGGTGATGTTTTCTGAAACCACTGAGGTGCGCGATGCCATTGACCAGATGACCGCCCGCGCCACCACGCCCGAAGTGGCGCAAGCTATGGTGCGCGAGATGGCCTGGTACGACGCTTATCTGGGTCGTGGCAGTGCAGACCGCAGCGCCAACACCACGCCGGGTAACAAAGCGGGTGGCCTGTCCAACATTGTTGAAAAGGCCATGGGCTCCATCATCAAGTCCGGCACCTCACCGATCAGCGGCGTGCTTTCGCCCGGCGAGCGCGCGACCACCAAAGGCCTGATTTACGCCGCTACACCCGCCAGCGACTTTGTCTGTGGCACGCTGCAGGTAGCTGCCGGTATCAACATCCATGTGTTTACCACCGGGCGCGGCACACCCTATGGCTTGGCCGAAGTGCCGGTCATCAAGGTGGCCACGCGTACAGACTTGGCCACGCGTTGGCACGACCTGATGGACGTGAACGCCGGGCGTATTGCCGATGGACAAGCCAGCATTGCCGACGTCGGCTGGGAGCTGTTTAAGCTGATGCTCGACGTTGCCAGCGGCCGTAAAAAAACCTGGGCCGAGCACTGGAAGTTACACAACGCGCTGGTCTTGTTCAACCCCGCACCAATTACCTGAAAAAAAGCCACACCATCATGACTATCCGCACACCTTACCAACCCTTTCCCAACCAATTCAAAAAAGATCTGCTTGCAGGCAAACGCCTGATCGGCTGCTGGGCGTCACTTACCAGCGCCATCACCACCGAAGTGCTGGGTGTGGCCGGTTTTGACTGGATCCTGCTGGACGGCGAACACGCGCCCAATGACGTGAGCACCTTTATCCCGCAGCTCATGGCCTTAAAGGACAGCAGCAGCGCGCCCATCGTGCGCCCGACCTGGAACAACGAAATCGAGATGAAGCGCCTGCTCGACTCGGGCTTCTACAACTTCCTTATCCCCTTTATTCAAAGCGCCGACGAAGCGCGCCATGCCGTGGCCGCAACGCGCTACCCGCCAGCGGGCATTCGCGGTGTGTCGGTGTCGCAGCGCAGCAACCGCTACGGCACGGTGCCCAATTATTTCCAGGAAATCAACCAGCATATTTGCGTTGCAGTTCAGATCGAAAGCCGCACGGGTGTGGCCAACGCCGACGCCATCGCCGCAGTAGATGGCGTGGACTGCATTTTTATCGGCCCCTCTGACCTGGCCGCTGGCTACGGACACTTGGGCAATGCCAACCACCCGGAGGTGCAGGCCGCCATTAGCGGTGTGTTTGCAGCAGCCAAGGCCCATGCCAAGCCCAGCGGCATTCTGGCGCCGGTCGAGGCTGATGCGCGGCGCTACATGGAAATGGGCGCGACCTTTGTTGCGGTCGGTAGCGACTTGGGCGCATTCCGCTCCGCCACGCAGGCTTTGTGTGACAAATACAAAAACTAAACTATGACCAACACTACTTCTCCGCTTCCAACACTCGGCTTTATCGGCCTGGGCATCATGGGCGCACCCATGGCAGGGCACCTGATTGCAGCTGGCTACACCGTGCACCTGCAGACCCGCAGCAAAATTCCGGAGGCGCTCACACAGGCAGGCGGCAAGCCCTGCACCACGGCCGCAGAAGTGGCGCAGCGTGCCGATGTGATTTTCATGATGCTGCCCGACACGCCCGATGTAGAGCGGGTGCTCTTTGGCAAAGACGGCGTCGCAGAGGGCCTCTCCAAAGGAAAAACCGTAGTGGATATGAGTTCCATTTCGCCGGTGGACACCAAAGCATTTGCCCAGCGCGTAAACGCAGTGGGCTGTGACTATCTGGACGCACCTGTCTCGGGCGGCGAAGTCGGCGCCAAAGCCGCCAGCCTCACCATCATGGTCGGTGCGCCACAAGCCGCGTTTGATGCCGTCTTGCCAATGCTGCAAAAGATGGGGAAGAACATCACGCTGGTCGGCGGCAATGGCGACGGCCAGACCTGCAAAGTAGCCAACCAGATCATCGTGGCGCTCAACATCGCCGCTGTGGGCGAGGCGCTGCTGTTTGCCAGCAAGGCCGGTGCCAATCCCGCCAAGGTCCGTGAAGCGCTGATGGGTGGCTTCGCAGCCTCGCGCATTCTGGAAGTGCATGGCGAGCGCATGATCAAACGCACCTTCAACCCGGGCTTTCGCATCGGATTGCACCAGAAGGATTTGGGGCTGGCCTTGAACGGCGCCAAGTCACTCGGCTTGGCCCTTCCCCAAACGGCAGGCGCTGCGCAGTTGATGCAAGTGTGTGCAGCGCATGGACTGGATGGGCAGGACCATTCGGCCTTGGTAAAGGCGCTGGAAATTATGGGCAACCACCAGGTGGTGGCGGACTAAGCACGGCCCCTATCCCCCGACGCTCTAAGGGGCCGGGGGATAGGGGAGAATAATTTGATGACCTCCATCATCCTCAAAGCAAACCAGTTGCAATGCGATATCCGCCCCGACTTGGGCGGTTGCATCGCAGGCCTTTGGCACCACAGCGTCCCCGTTCTGCGGTCTACCAAGGGCGACGAACTACAAACCGTCCGCCAGTGCGCCAGCTTCCCAATGGTTCCGTATTCCAACCGGCAGGCGTTCGCACACATGCAGTGGCACGGCGCCACCTACGCGCTGACTCCGAATTTTGCGCCCGAGCCGCATGCCATTCACGGTGCTGGTTGGGATCGGGCCTGGGACGTGGTGCGCAGCAGTGCGAGTTCCGTCACGTTGCAGCTGCAACACACCGCAGACGCCCGCTGGCCGTTTGATTTCTCCGCCACGCAAACCATTGTATTGACCGGTGAAGCGTTGACCGTGCAAATGTCGGTCACCAACACGGCTGACGCACCTGCGCCAGTGGGGCTGGGCTGGCATCCGTACTTTGCCAAGCATGGGCCCGATCATCTTGACTTCAGTGCACAGGGTCGCTGGGAAATGAATGCCGATAAGCTGCCCACCGAGCGCCTACCCAACACTGGTCTGAATCAGGATTGCGTGGAACTCTCAGTGGACCATTGCTTTGAAGGTTGGCGTGGCCCCTTGCATTTGCGTAACGCGCGTTTTGCGATCGCTGTGACTTCGGACCTGCCGTATCTGGTCGTATTCACCCGGCCGGATCGTGACAACATTGCCATTGAACCGGTCAGCCACGTTAACAATGCGCTCAACCTGCTGGCCAGCGGTACGGCTACTGCCGATGCGCTGGGAGTGCGCGTCTTGCAGAGCGGCGAAACATTCAGCGCGCAGATGCGCATCGAGGTACAAAGCCGTTACACGCAGGCCCTCTAAACTGGGTGCATTCAAAGGGGATGCGTGATGACAGATGCGGACAGCGGACAAACCTGGCAGCGGCTGGTCGATGTGCACTACGAACTCGGCGAGTCGCCCTTCTGGCACCCGCAGGAGAGCATGCTGTACTGGGTGGACATACCGGGCAAAAAAATTCTGCGCGCCAATGTGTATATGGTTACTGCGCAGGTCTGGGATATGCCCTCGGAGCCGGGTTGCATTGCGCCGGCACAGACTGGCGGCCTGGTCATCGCCCTGCGCCACGGTGTTTTCCGTGCGCGTGAGTGGGGCGGCGCGTTGGAGCCGATTACTACGTTGCCTTACGACACTGCGTCGGTTCGCACCAATGATGGCAAGTGCGATGCGCTCGGCCGGTTTTGGGTGGGCACCATTGACGAACCCAAGGCGGGTAACCGGGCGGAATTGTTCTCGGTGGATTGCCGCAGCGGTGTGCCGGTGGTGGAGCGCAAAGCGGGCGATGCACTCACCGCCAACGGGTTGGCCTGGAGTCCGCAGGGCACCACCTTGTACTGGGCCGATACGCCAAACCACATTGTTCACGCCTGGGACTATGACGCCGACACCAACGCCCTGAGCGCACACCGTATTCATCTGCGCTTTGATCCCAAACCCGCTGGGTGGACGTTTGAAGAGCGCTCGTATCTCGGAAGGCCCGATGGCGCAGCGGTGGACGTGGCAGGTAATTATTGGGTGGCCATGTTTGAGGGCCGGCGTGTGTGTTGCTTTGCACCGGATGGCACGCTGTTGCGTGAAATTGCAACGCCCGCACAATGCCCGACCATGCCCTGCTTCGGAGGCGAGGACCTGCGCACGCTGTACCTCACCACAGCACGACACGGTCGCAGTGCACCGGAGTTGGCAGCGTTCCCGGACTCGGGCGCTGTGTTTTTTATGCGAGTGGATATACCGGGCTTGCCGGTGAGCATGTTTTTTGACTAATTTTTTGAAGCAAGCGGCTTCAAAAAATTCACGCCCATTGCGCAGGGGCGCCATACCATTGGGGCATGACCAGCATTGACCCGATCATCGGTGCCATGACCGAGCGCATTCTTGCCGCACGTGCCCGACACGGCAACTTGTGCATCCGCGGTGGTGGCAGCAAAAACTTCTACCTGCCCACGGCCCATGCGGACGTGCTCGATACCCGCGTGCTTTCGGGCATTGTGAGCTATGAACCCAGCGAGCTGGTGGTTACTGCGCTCGCAGGCACCCCTCTTGTGGAACTCGAAGCGCTATTGGCGCAGCAGGGCCAGTGCCTGCCCTTTGAGCCGCCACACTACGCGTGGTCTGGCGACGCACAAGCCACGGTGGGCGGCATGGTGGCCAGTGTCCTGAGCGGCCCTGCCCGCGCCAATACCGGCGGTGTGCGCGACTACGTGTTGGGCTTGAAGTTGATCAACGGCCTGGGCCAACACTTGACGTTTGGCGGGCAAGTGATGAAAAACGTGGCGGGCTATGACGTGTCGCGCCTGATGGCGGGCGCGCTGGGAACGCTGGGGGTGATCACAGAGGTGTCGCTAAAGGTTCTGCCCATTGCGCCGGCAGAGGCTACGCTGTGTTTCTCACTCGGGCAGGCTGCAGCACTGGAACAACTGCATATTTGGGGTGCTCAGCCATTGCCGCTCAATGCCAGTTGCTGGGTGCAGGATCAGGGAAAAGACTTGTTGTTTGTTCGCCTGCGTGGTGCTGTTGCTGCGGTGGAAGCAGCCTGCAAGCGCATGCTCGAAGATGCACAAGGCACGCAAATTCCCAATGCGCAGGCCGTGTCTGATTGGGAAATGTGCCGCAACCACAAACTACCGTTTTTTACCGATCCGCAAAGGGATGACCTAGCCCTTTGGCGCTTAAGTCTGCCGCAAACTGCGCCTGTGCTGGACCTGCCGAACGCACTGCTGGTTGAGTGGCATGGCGCGCTGCGCTGGCTGTGGGCGCCGCTGCGAGAGCGCGCAGCTATCGAAGCGGTAACACACTCAGCGCATGGCACGGCGGCGGTCTTTGTGCTGCCTAGGGATGCATCAAATGTGCATGAACATGTGTGGCCGCGTCTGGAGCCGCAGGGCCCCACCGCCGGTGCTGCGGCCACTGTGATGCAGCGCCTCAAAGCCAGCTTTGATCCGCAAGGCATCTTCAATCCATCCATCCGCTGACCTCACCTATTCGCCCATGCAAACCAATCTCGCTCCCGAGTACCAGGGCACTGCCGATGGCCAGGCCGCAGAGGCCATTTTGCGCAAATGCGTGCATTGTGGTTTTTGCACGGCCACTTGCCCGACTTATCAGATTTTGGGTGATGAGCTGGATGGCCCGCGCGGACGCATTTATCTGATGAAGCAGGTGCTCGAAGGCGCGGCCCCAACGCGCGCCACGCAAATGCATCTGGACCGTTGCCTGACCTGCCGCAACTGCGAAAGTACCTGCCCTTCGGGCGTTGACTATGGTCATCTGGTCGACATCGGGCGCAAGCTGGTCGACGCCAAGGTGCCACGTCCTGCAATGGAGTCGGTGGTGCGCTGGGCCTTGAAAGAAGGCCTGCCTTCGCCTCTCTTTGGCCCCGCCATGAAGATGGGGCAACTGGTGCGCCCCCTGCTGCCCGCCTCTTTGCAAAACAAAATTCCGGCACCGCAAAACGCCGGTGCCTGGCCTACGCGCACTCACGTGCGCAAGGTGCTGATGCTGGCCGGTTGTGTGCAGCCGTCCATGAGTCCCAACATCAACACTGCAACTGCGCGCGTGCTGGATGCCGCCAGAATCCAAACAGTCGTCGCATCCAAAGCGGGCTGTTGCGGTGCGGTCAAATTTCACCTCAATGATCATGACGGTGGCATGGATGCCATGCGCGCCAACATTGATGCATGGTGGCCCCACATCGAGCCGCAAAGTGGTGCTGGCGTTGAGGCCATTGTGATGAATGCTTCAGGCTGCGGCGTGACCGTTAAAGAGTATGGCCACATTCTGCGGGACGATCCGCTTTACGCCACCAAGGCGAAACGTGTGAGCGAACTCACCCGCGATTTGAGTGAACTTTTGCCGGATCTGGTGGACGCACTTCGCGACAAAGTGAAGTCAGGCGTCAAAGATAGGCTGGTGTTCCATCCACCTTGCACTTTGCAGCACGGCCAGAAACTGCGCGGGGGGGTGGAGCAGCACATGGCGACTCTGGGTTTTGAGGTGCGCCTTGCATTGAATGAGGCGCATTTGTGTTGCGGTTCGGCGGGCACTTATTCCGTGTTAAACCCTGAAATCAGCTACCAGTTGCGGGACCGCAAGCTGGACCATTTGCAGGCTGAAGGGGGCGAAATCATCGTTAGCGCCAACATCGGCTGTATCACCCATTTGCAAAGTGGCACAAAAACGCCAGTACGGCACTGGATTGAAGTGCTGGATGCAGCATTACATTGACGCAATAGCGTAACAAACACCGATAATAGGGGGAGGGCCGCTCGCATGCGCGGTGCGACCAATATACATATTCGGGAGTGTTACATGAGCAAGTTTGATGAGATCGATGATCCCCGTCGCGCGTGGCTGATTCGCGCGTTATCTTCCGGCTTGTTCGCTGCCGGTATTGACCAGGCCGCTGCGCAAGGTTTTTTCGGTAGTAAGCCCGCAAGGCTCACGACGGGACAGAACATTTATTCCGCCATCGGCGAGGTGCATGTTAACGATCAGGCTGCAACACTGAGCACTCCGGTCAAACCCGGTGACACTGTGAAGACGGGTAATAACAGCCAGATCATTTTTGCCGTGGGTACGCAGGCCATGATTTTGCGTAGCGACAGCACATTGGTAATTCAACAACCTGTAACTGTGCAGCCGTCGTTGGCGGCCACCCTGATTGGTGGATTGCGTTTACTGACGGGCAAGCTGTTATCGGTTTCGCGTAACTCACCTATGAAGGTTATTACCAGTACGGCCACCATCGGTATTCGCGGTACCGGTTACTACGTCGAGGCCGACCCGGAGCAGACCTATTTTTGTACCTGCTACGGAACCACAGAAGTTCAGGCGACCGATGATCCACTAAGCAAAGACACCGTAGAGGCCGCGCACCACGACCGGCCCCTGTACATCGTCAAAGACGGTGGCGAAGGACGCAATATCCGCAATGCGCCATTTGTCAATCACACCGACCCGGAGTTGGCATTGATTGAAGCCCTGGTGGGCCGCGCACCGCCGTACGTCTTTGGCAAAGATGCCTACGGCGGCCCCAGAAAGTCCTACTAAGTCAAATCAGCTAAACCGCGAAGTTTGCGGGCCACCAGCATAAAGCTGAGGTGGCCCCGCAATATTGCATAAAGCCTCGCTAAGCGCGAGTAGATGCGCCTGAAGTTCAAATCGAGTGTTGTTGCCTTGGCGGCAGTTACGCCGTCAAGTACTTTACTGCTAATTAAAGCTAGAACTCCCTAGTTTTCCGGCGCATCGCGCAGGATCCAGGCGATCAATTTGTCATAGTTCACGCGCGCGGCATCGCCGGGCGGTTTGCTACTGTCAAAGCCCGGGATCAGTCCACCATTGTGGTGGTGCCCTGAAGGTTTGCGCAACAGTGGACTATCAATGATGTCGGTGAAATTGATCCGTCCACGAACCTCGGTGTAAAGCCAGTTACGGTTCGTAGCGTCGGTGGCGTTACCCGTTCCCGCACGGTCGTAATCGTTGTAAAAAAGCGGCGGTAATGGAACAGTTCTGGGCAGCGCTGTGGTGTCAATGTGGCAAGAGGTGCAAGTTGGGGTGCCACTTATTTGCAGGATGTCTCGGATCTGGTTTGCGGCGGTGGTGCTGTTAAAAGCAACCGCTTGTGGATCCCAGCCCAGGGTGGAGTCCACCACAATTGTCAGCGTCTTGGGCAGGCTGCTGGCGGTGGCGGTGGCCGAAATCAGTTGAACCGTATAGGTTCCGTCACCCCCATTGGCAGTGAAGGTTGGCGTGGCCGTCTGCGCGTTGGTGAGCGTGGCGCTGCCGGACGTAACGGTCCATTGGTAACCTGTCGAAAAGAGGCTCATTGCCGCTGACAAAGTAACTGAATTACTCTTGATTACGCGGTCCGGTCCGGGGTCGGCCACAGGGTGACCGGGCAAAGCGTTGGCATCTGCAAAGCCTTTGTCCGCCAGATACTGCTTCATGGGGCCGTAGATGGAGGGGGTCGTCCAAAATTTGTCGTACACGAGCTTGGCCAGCGGCATATTGCCGCGGTCTATCACGTGGGCTTTGATGCGGTCTGAATAGCTGTCAAATTTGGTGAAAGACTGGAAATCAATGTCTGACTGGCGGCCGGTTCCCAACACGCTGTGGCACACGCGACAAGAGTTGGTGATGGTGGCAGAATAAAAATTACCCTGTCCGAAAGTGCCCCAATCCCCCGGTACATAGGTGTCGGTGGTCTCTGAGGTTGCGTTGGGCAGGTCGTCGCCGCCATACATATTTTTGATCTGCGCAGCTGCAGTGCCTTGGTATTCCTCTGCAGTTGCAGTGCGACGGCAGCCGTCAAACGCACCCGTGGTCTCCGTGGCCGGCTTGGGATAAGTGCATAGCACCATTTTGTTGAGCACTTTGAGGTTCGCTTCCAGTGAAGCACGACTGAATCCGCTTATCGTGGAAAAGTCAAATGCATTGGGCTCCAAAATATGGGCCTTAGCGCCTACGTCGCCGCGAGTGCCTGAAGGCACGTAGTTCACTTTCGGAAATAAGCCACTTGGTGTCAGCGCATCACCGCGCCCGCCGTGGCAGTTAATACAAATAGTGGGTAAGGCCTTGTTGCCACGCCCGTCCAGATTCGCAGCAAGAACCCTTTGCCCCGTGACCGGCGCAAAGGTATAGAACTTCGCAAAGCTGATGGTGCCGCCAGGGCCAGGACTGAACTCAATGGCGTTGGTACCAATATGCCACTTCATCTCACCCAGAATGGCGGCGTCGCCGTTGGTTTGCGTGTAGCCGCCATAGTTGTTCACCATGAAGTTGTCAACGACAAATGCGATGGTGCCATCGGTGTTTTGGCGGCCTGTAATTTTGCGGCCGTAGCCCAGGTCACGTTTGTCACCAATGATGACGGTCACCTCATTGCCACCCGTGCCAAAACCATTCTTTGCTTTAAAGTCAACAAGGGTGGTCCGTTCGTTGTTCGGATCAACGGCTGCATAGTAGGCGTTGGAGTACGCTGTGCTGTCAATCTGCAGCGTGCCGTCGACTTGCATCTGCGGATTGGGGAACAGCAAGAAGCGGTCAATACCAACCGGGCTGGTCAACGCGACAGGGGTGCTGGAACTGTTGGCGCTGCTGTCGCTGCCGCCGCCACAGGCAGACAACAGGGCGGTTACGCAAAGCAGCAGTGCTGCAGCTGTGGGGAATTTAAATTGCTTTTTCATCATGACCTCAGAAGCGCATCAAGTAGCTGGCAGAAATCTGGTTGGTGACGTAGCTGCTAGGCGAAGTCACCCAAATCGGCCGCTGGCTCGGAGTGGCCTGCACGTAACGCCATGACAAATCCAGTGAGTCGCGGGCACCCAGGCCAATGTTGTAGCCCAAGGTGGTCAACCAGGTCGTGCCTTGGAGACGATAGGCAAAGAACGACGCGCCCGGGTAGGCATCGTCAGCAACTACAGCGCGCGCAAGCGTGATGTTCTCCAGCGATTGACGGCCGCTGGAGACAATGTCTCCGTCACGGAACTCGCCACTGAAGTACAGATTGGAATGGTTCAACAGCGCGTAGTCCAGATTAAAGCGCACCGCTACATCCTGGGTACTGAAAACACTGTTGTTGGCCTCACGCACGTTGTAACTCATGCCGCTG
>CANBYM010000047.1 GCA_947373605.1 Comamonadaceae bacterium | reverse complement strand
AGCGCAGCGACCAACTCGGGGACTGCGACAAACAGATCCGCCTCCAGCCCATAGTCGGCCACAGAGAAGATCGGTGCCTCGCCATCCTTGTTGATGGCCACAATCACCTTGCTGTCCTTCATGCCCGCCAAGTGCTGGATAGCGCCGCTGATGCCGCAAGCCACATACAACTGGGGCGCCACGATCTTGCCGGTCTGGCCCACTTGCCAGTCGTTGGGCGCGTAGCCTGCATCCACTGCAGCACGGCTGGCTCCCATCGCTGCACCGAGCTTGTCGGCCAGCGGGGTCATGACTTCCATGAACTTCTCGTTCGAGCCCAAGGCCCGACCACCGGAGACAATGATCTTGGCAGCAGTGAGTTCAGGGCGGTCCATCTTGGCAATCTCGGAGCCCAGGAAGGTCACGTTGGCGCTGGCTGGCTGTGCCGCCACGGTTTGAATTTGTGCACTGCCGCCTGTGGCTGCTGCAGGGTCAAAGCCGGTGGTGCGCACGGTGAGCACTTTGACCGCATCGGTAGCCTGCACGGTAGCAATGGCGTTACCGGCGTAGATGGGGCGCTCAAAGGTGTCGGCGCTGATGACTTTGGTGATATCGGAGACTTGACCCACATCCAGCTTGGCCGCCACGCGGGGGGCCACGTTCTTGCCTGACGCGGTGGCAGGAAACACGATGTGGCTGTAGTCCGCTGCAATGGCAAGCACCTGCGCTGCAACGTTCTCAGCCAGGCCATGTGCCAGACCGGCGTCGTCAGCATGCAGTACTTTGGCAACTCCAGCGATTTGGGCAGCTTGCGCAGCAGCCGCTTGGGCGTTGTGCCCTGCGATCAGCACGTGGACGTCACCGCCACATTGGATGGCAGCGGTTACGGTGTTGAAGGTGGCGCCTTTGATGGTGGCGTTGTCGTGTTCGGCAATAACTAGGACAGACATTTAGATCACCTTCGCTTCGTTCTTGAGTTTTTCAACCAGCGTGGCCACATCGGGCACCTTGATACCGGCGCTGCGTTGGGGTGGCTCCACGACCTTGAGGGTCTTGATGCGCGGGGCCACATTCACACCCAGATCTTCGGGCTTGAACACATCAAGCTGCTTTTTCTTGGCCTTCATGATGTTGGGCAAGGTGACGTAGCGCGGCTCGTTCAAGCGCAAATCAGTGGTGATGATGGCGGGCAGGGTCAGGCAGAGCGTTTCAGCGCCACCGTCGACTTCCCGCGTAACGGACAGTTTTCCGTCTGCCAGAACAACTTTGCTGGCAAAGGTAGCCTGGGGCCAGTCGCCCAAAGCCGCCAGCATCTGGCCGGTCTGGTTGCAGTCGTCGTCAATGGCTTGTTTACCCAGAATGACCAGACCCGGTTGTTCTTTGTCGACCAGCGCTTTGAGCAGTTTGGCAACGGCCAAAGGCTGCAGTTCTTCGGTGGTTTCCACCAGAATGCCGCGGTCGGCGCCAATGGCCATGGCGGTGCGCAGGGTTTCCTGGCACTGGGTGATTCCGCAAGAGACGGCGATGATCTCGGTGACCACGCCCTTCTCTTTGAGTCTTACCGCCTCTTCGACCGCGATCTCGTCAAAAGGGTTCATGCTCATTTTGACGTTGGCTGTGTCTACGCCGCTTGCGTCCGACTTCACTCGGACTTTGACGTTGTAGTCCACCACGCGTTTGACCGCTACTAAAACTTTCATTCAATTCTCCGTAAAGGGCTGGCTATCAAGATCGGGGCTTGATGTTTTCGGGGTCGTACAAAGCGGCGTAACCGACGGCTTCCACCTTGACCGGATACACATCGGAAAAGTACTGGATCTGCAGCTCGCGGCCCACCTGGCAATACTCGTAGGGAAGATAAGCCAGCGCAATGTTCTTGCCTATGGTGGGGCCGAAGGCAATGCTGGTGGTGTACGAGCGACGACCCTGCGCGTCGATCAGCGTGGTGCCCGTGGCAGGGTCCATCACCGGCAGGTTGCCCAGCGGGTAGCGCGCCACTCCGGTGCTGTCGATATTGCTGGTCATGGTCAGCGTGCACAGCATGGCGGGCTGATGTTCGCGTTCGCGGAACTTCAGGTGTGCCTCTTTGCCGTGGAAGTCTGCGGCCTTGACCTTGGGGCGTGCGAGGTCGCATTCCAGCAGGTTGTACTCGGTCAGCAGGTCGCCGTTTTGCAGGCGCAGGCTCTTTTCCATGCGGCGGCTGTTGGCGTAGGTTTCCACGCCCACCGGTGTCACGCCCAGTGCAAACAGCGCGTCCCACAGGGCCAGACCGTCTTCGTATTTGAAGTGCAACTCCCAGCCTTGTTCGCCCACATACGAAATGCGGAAAGCCAGCACCGGTACGCCTTTGATTTTCAAATTGCGCAGTGCGGCGAATGGGAAGTTTTCGTGCGTCCACGCTTCGGGCTCGTCGGCAATTTTCTGAATCGTCGCGCGGGCGTTGGGCCCCCAAACTCCCAAGCATCCGTATGCAGTGGTGGTGTCAGTCACCTTGACGTTGGCCTTGCGGTCCTGCGCCATGCGTCGCACCCAAGTGAAGTCGCGGTGGCCGGCATCGGCGCCGTCCACGATCCGGTAGTGTTCCTGACCCAGACGCAGCACGGTCAGGTCGGCGCGCACGCCGCCCTTGGCATCCAGAAAGTGGGTGTAAACGCCCTTGCCCACGGGCGTGTCACCGCCCACTTTGGCCACGCAGATGTATTCCAGCAGGTCGGCCGCATCCGGCCCTTCCACATCGAACTCGGCAAAGTGGGACACGTTGATCATGCCCACGTCTTCCGACATCTTCAAATGCTCGGCGTTCGATACGCGCCAGAAGTGGCGGTTGTCCCATTCGTTAGCACGCATAGGCACCTTGTCGCCATACACGGCCAACAGGTGTTCGTTGCTGGCGTAGCCGTGGGCACGTTCCCAGCCGGAGAGTTCCATAAAGTACGCGCCCAACGCCTTTTCACGCTCGTAAAACGGGCTCTTGAAAATGCCTCGACCGGCGCTATAGGGCTCGCGGTTGTGCACCGGCGGGTTGTATATCTTGAACGCGCCTTCGTAGCAGCGGTCGTGGATGTATTTTTCGTCCTGCTGGTACGGGTAGATGCGGGCCACGTCAATGCGCGCATGGTCCAGATGGGTATAGCCATCGGTCATCCAGTCAGCGACCAGCTTGCCCACACCGGGCGCGTCTTTCACCCACACAGCTTCGGCGTACCACAGGCCGCGAACTTTGGACGATTCACCGATCGATGGATTGCCGTCGGTGGTGACTTGCAGCAGGCCGTTGAAGGAGTATTTGTCGTCGTAGCCCAGCTCTGCCAGGATGGGGGTCAGCTCAATGGCGCGCTCCAGCGGCTCGATGATCTGTTCCAACTCCAGATCGCGCTGCGAGGGCGACAAGCGGGCCTGTTCTTTCTCCAGCAGATCGCGCGGGTGGCACATGCGCGGATTTTTTTCTTCGTAGTAGCCCCATTCGATCTGGCCGCCTTCGGGCGTTTTCGGGTCTCCGGTGTCGCGCAGGTAAGCAGAGTTGCCCTGGTCGCGCAGGAGCGGATAGCCGATGTCTTTGCCGGTGCCCGCAAATTCCAGATAGGGTTTGAAAAAGGTTAGCGGGTGGTCCACCGGCATGATGGGCAGGTCTTCACCGGCCATGTTGGCTATCAGGCGGCCCCACAATCCGGCGCACACCACCACGTAGTCGGCGGCAATGTAACCCTTGGTAGTTTCCACGCCCTGAATGCGGCCGTTCTCAATGCGCAAGCCGGTGCAGGCGGTGTTGGCAAACGACTGCAGCTTGCCCGAGGCAATGGCCGCATCGACCAACTCGCCCGCCACCATTTGCGAGCGGGGTTTGACCAGGCCTGCGTCCGGGTCCCACAGGGCGCCCTGAATCATGCTTTCTTCCAGCAGCGGGAACTTGGCTTTGGCCTCTGCGGCGGAGATCATCTCCACGCGGTTACCAAAGGCTTTGCCCGAGGCTACGCGGCGCTGCAACTCAACCATGCGCTCGTCGTCACCGACGCGTGCCACTTCGATACCGCCAATGCGCTCATAGCGGCCCATCTTGTCGTAAAAGTCGATGCTGTACTTGGTGGTGAAGATCGTCATCTGATCGTGCATCGTGTTGAAGCAGAAGTCAGACGCGTGGGCCGTGGAGCCGACGTCGGTAGGAATGGCGGACTTGTCGATGCCGACAATATCCGTCCAGCCGCGTTCGATCAGGTGGTGCACCACAGAGGCACCGACGATGCCGCCTTGGCCAATGATGACAACTTTGGCTCGTTCAGGGAATTTGGCCATTTTTGCGCTTTGCTCCTAGGGGAGTGTGAAGATGTGTAGGGATTGTGCCTCTTGGCAAACGCATAAAGTGTATTGGGCACCAGTGCGCGTATCGATTCAATTGCGACGGACGCTGATGGAAACGCGTCAAGCCCCCCGGAAGACGCAAGTGTCCGTTAGTCCCCGTCACCCGTAGTGGAGCGCAAAAAAGCTTCCATATGAAAAGCAGCATGCTCCGGCTGGTAGGCACAGTCCCGCCCTGCGGGACAGGCGCGGCGGGCCAGACATCCGTTTTGCATGCATTCCTGCCCCTGCGGGGTGCGCAAGTGAGACCGGCATAGGTCTACCGCAAATGACTGCCCGGTGTAGGCGTTCACTGGACATGCCTGCAGGCAAGGCTGTCCATCACATTGCAGGCACAGTTCGGCATTGAGGAGCGGTGCAGCTACGGTTTGACGTTCCAAATCACCAGCTTGCAACGTCGGTAGCGCCAGCGCAAAACGGTAGGCATGCCAAAGCCCGTATTCGGGATGGATGCGCACCATCATCGGGCTGCTCTGAGTGGGTTCGCTGCGGTCGGCCCACTGCTGAAAAGGAAAGTATGGGGGCCCGTCGGACGGATACAGCGCCAGGCCGCCAAAGCGTTGAGCCAACGCATTGCCGATGTGCGCAGACCAGCGGTCCAAGGGATGTGGCAGCCCATCCGAGAAAAATTCTGAAGCAGAAAACGCCGGCCAGCACTCTGAACCCGCCATGCCGACCATCCACACCACGGAAGCGCTTTGGCCGTCGGGCAAAGGCGGCAGCGTATCGGCCGGAGAGGGAATCCAGCCCCCGCGCAGGCGCAGGCAATACTGCGCGAGCGCGGTTTCAAGGTGCTTGCGCGTCGGGGCAGTCATGGGTGGATCAGCAAGATTTGGTTACCGGCGGACCGTAAGCGGTGGCGGTGACAACGGCTTCAAAAAACATATTGCCGTCGATGTCGTTGTTGACGTTGTTGTCCTTCTGGCTGAAGCGTATCGCCACGCTGGCGGCACCCGCGTGCAGCGCGTTGGCGTGGGCTTCGGTTTGCGCCAGTTCGCGCGAATGGACCAACGCGGGTTCCAGACCTGAAAAGTCTTTGGGACCAAAGCGGCTGAACACCCGAAATGTTCCTTTGACCGGTTGGGTGACGGTGACGTGCACACGCTGCGACACCTCGCCCAGCACAGCGCCTACCGCGTTGGCCACTTCTGCGTATGGCGGCACCACCAGTTGCATGCCCAGACCGCGGGCCACTTCCGGGTAATAGCTCCCGGCGGGTGCACCCACCGCCACCAATGGCAACTCAGGGGCAAAGCGCAACTGAAACACGTGGGGCGCTGTGGCGTTGGACGCCGCACCGCTTTGCAGTGCCATCTGGGTCAAGAGCGCGGCCATGTTGCTGGCGCGGTCCTCGTTCATTTGTCCGGCGTCATTCAATCCGGCTTCAATCAATTTTTGGCAAATGGTGGCAATTACCTTGTCCACCACGTCGCGCGAAGGCGCAATCGCGTCACCCAATGTCCACGTACCCAGGCCATACATGTAGCGCATCTGCCGCGCCCAGATGCGTGCACCCAGCACCGCAGATTCTTTGTTCCAGTGGGTCGCCATGCCCAGCACATGGGCGGCATCGCTGGGGGTAAAGCCGCTGTAGATCGCCAGACCCTTGCGCTCCAGCCGTGCCAGCGCGCGCGCCAGCGGACGGTTCTCCATGTTGGCGCGCTCCAGATCAATCGGGCCGTTCGCCAGCTTTTCCCAGGCGCGCAATTCGTCGTCAGCCAAACGGTTGATCAGCGCTTCGTCACTTTGCAGTCGCACGGCAAAGCGGATCTGGCTGGCGTGCGGCGACTCGCTTTGCTGATGTTGCAACACCGTCACGATGTGCGGGTGTTCATGCGCCAGCAAACTCAAGGGCACCACGCGGCGCGGCCCGATGGCCAGGCCCTTGCCCCCCAGAAAGCGCACCTCGCTGTCGCCCCCTAAGCCAATGGAATACACCTTGACCGCCTCCACCATCGGACGCCAGTCGCCAATCAGTGCGCCGTCCACGCTGAGCTCGGGTTGCCCGTTGCGCACCACCGCAATGTCGGTGGTGGTGCCACCCATGTCGGCCACGATGGCATTGGCGTTGCCACTCAGTGCGCACGCGCCGATCACGCTGGCCGCAGGACCGGACAGCACCGTGCCTACCGGGCGCGCCAGCGCGCTTTGCGCGTTGATCAACGTGCCATCGCCTTTTACGATCATCAGCGGCGCGTCGATATGCCGCATTTGCAAAGTGCGCGTCACCGATTCGATGAGTGCCTTGACGTGCGAAATCATGCGGGCATTGAGTGCCACCGTCATGGCGCGGCGCGGCGCACCCAGGGACGATGCCAGCTCGTGCCCGCAGGTCACGGGCTTGTCGCACAGGGCCTTAACCCATTGCCGCATTTGCATTTCGTGCGCCGGGTTGCGCACAGCGAAGGTGGCGGATATGGCAAAGGCGCTGACGCGTGGTGCGTTACGCAGGATGGCGGCTTTGGTGGCTTCTTCGTCCAACGCGCACACTGCATCGCCACCGGCGTTGTGCCCGCCGGGCAAGGAGACGATGGCCTCGTTGCCAAGCAACTCAGTCAGCCCGCTGGATTTGATTTGCGCCGCGTCGTAACCGGCCAGCAGAATGCATACCGGTGAGCCCTTGCCCTCGACCACTGAATTGGTCGTCAGCGTGGTGGACAGTGATACCAGCGCAACCGCACCCAACGCATCCTGCGGCAACTTGTCCAGCGCGGCCCCGATGCCCAGCGCCAGATCAAACCGCGTGGTCAGGCTTTTGGCAGCGGCAACGACTTGTTTTGACTCATCGAGCAACACCGCATCGGTAAACGTGCCGCCAGTGTCGATTCCTAGAAAATAGCGCATGTCTTTCTTACGGCTTGGGTACCAGGGACTAGCGGAGATAGCGTGCGGGGCACTCTACTCCGCGAATTTCTTCCGCCCTTCGGGCTCCTCCTTTATTTCGCTGCGCAGAGCGCCCCACCCACCATCTCTGCAAGGTGGCTGGACACACGACAGCAAAGGGAAGCAAGCTCAGGTTCCCGCTTCGCAAAGCCAGCTGAACAGATAGTCCGCAAAACTGCGGCGCACCGTAATCTCGTAGCTTTGGCCCGCTTTCAGACACAGTAGCGTCACGTTGGCTTTTGCGATATGGCTTTGGGCCAGTGCGCCATCCGGAAAGGAGCGGGCATGCAGGTCCAGCGGGCAGCCGCGCGACAGGAGATCGGCGGATGCTGCGCCTTGCATCGAGAACGTGGTGTTGCCGCTGCCGACCTGAACCACCGAGAAGTGCTGACCTTGCAAGTCAGTGCGCAATGCGGCTTCGATCGCCTCGCCTTCGCCGCCTTGCACTTTGAGCAACCATTCATTAGGTCCCAGCCACAGCAGCTGGCGCTGCGAGCGCAGGCTGGCGGTGTTGGACTTTAACGGCAGGGTCAGGCCCGTAGCAGAAGCTATAGCCTGCACGAAGGCGGCATCGGCCGCATTGCCGCGGATATTGAGCATGTCCTGCAGCGCAATTTCATCGAGCAGGCAGGCTCGCCCATCCACCACCAGTTCGCGTTTGCCCAGCCGGGGAATGTTCACCAGCGGGCTTTCCATAGTCACATTAGTCATGGTGATGTTTTCCTTCGGGGTCGTAGAAAACCGTGCTGCCAATCGTGGCGGCAACATGGCGGCCATCGGCAAGCGCGGCATAAATGGTTTGGCCCGTTTTCTGGTGGCCGTCGCGTACCACCGCCATGGCGATAGAGCGGTTTAACGTCGGGCTCCAGTAGCTGGAAGTCACGTGGCCGATCATGGGCACGTGCGATGCCACGGATGGTGTGCGGATTTGTGCCAGCGCAGTGAGCTGTGCGCCTTCGGGCAGCACGATGGTCGAGTCCTGCGTGAGCAGGCCCACCAGTTGCTTGCGGTTGGCGCCGGCCGTGTGGCTGCGCGAGAGCGAGCGGCGACCCAGAAAGTCCTTGGTCTTGGAGACCATGCCGCCCATGGCCAGATCAAACGGCGTCATGGAGCCGTCGGTGTCCTGACCCACGATGATGTAGCCCTTTTCGCCGCGCAGCACGTGCATGGCCTCGGTGCCGTATGGCGTGATGTCGAACTCTTTGCCAGCGGCCATCAAGGCCTTCCAGACATGCGCGCCGGCATTGCTTGGTACATTGATTTCGAACGACAACTCACCGGAGAAGCTGATGCGCATGATGCGCGCTTTCACGTCAGCTACGGTGCCTTCTCGGTAGCTCATGAACGGAAACGCTGCAGAAGACAGGTCCACGTCTTTGCACAGCTTCTCCACTACAGCGCGGCTCTTGGGGCCGACCACGGCAAAAGTGCTCCACTGGTCCGTCACGGTCGTCATATAGACCTTCATGTCGGGCCACTCGGTTTGCACCCAGCGCTCCATCCAGGTCAGCACGCGTGCTGCGCCGCCGGTGGTGGTGGTCATCAGGAAACGGTCTTCGGCCAGACGCACGGTGACACCGTCGTCGAATACCATGCCGTTTTCGTCCAACATCAGGCCATAGCGGGCCTTGCCCACTTCCAGCTTGAGCCAGGGGTTGGTATAGAGCCAGTTAAGCAGCTTGGCGGCGTCGGGCCCTTGAATGTCAATCTTGCCCAGCGTGGATGCATCCATGATGCCCACGCTTTTGCGCACCGCCAGCACTTCGCGGTTGACCGCGGCGTGCATGTCTTCGCCGGTTTTGGGGAAGTACCAGGGGCGCTTCCACTGGCCCACATCTTCAAATGGTGCTCCGGCAGCCACGTGTTGGGCGTGCGGGCTGGTCTTGCGGATGGGGTCGAACAAATCGCCGCGCTCCAGACCTGCAAACAGACCGAAGCTGATGGGCACGTAGTTGGGGCGGAAGGTGGTGGTTCCCACCTGGTCGATCGGCTTCTTGAGCGCGCGGGCGGCCAGCGCCATGCCGTTGATATTGCCGAGTTTGCCCTGGTCGGTGCCAAAGCCCATGGCGGTGTAGCGCTTGATATGCTCGATGGACTCGAAGCCTTCGCGGATTGCCAGCTCAATGTCGGCGGCGCCCACGTCGTTCTGGTAATCCACAAACGCTTTGGTGCGGCGCGAAACTTTCTCGCCAGTCTCGGCTATCCAGAATGGCGCAATCGCTTCGTTGCTGGGCTCCACCACGCTGTAGCCGGACTCCGTGGCTGCAAAGCCGGCTGCTTTGGCCGCTGCGGCACCAGCGCGGCTGGCTTCCGCCAGCGTGTTGGCAAGTGTGGCGGTGGCGTTGCAGGCGCCGGCGCTGAACTGATTGGCCATGGGTGCGCCCGGTGTGAAGCAGACCAGAGTGTCGTTCCACTTGGCCTTGCCGCCCGAGTGCGAATACAAATGAATGGCCGGGTTCCAGCCGCCAGCCATGCCGACGGCGTCCACATTCAGGGTGCGCTTCGCACCATTGGCCTTGTCGCCTACTTGTTGCTGCACGGTAACGGAGGTCACCACGGCACCGCCATCGGCCTGCAATGGCACATAGCCACGCAGCACTTCAATATCGGCGCCCACTGCTTTTTGCACACGTCCACCGACCACCGAGTGACCGGCGCGCACGTCCACCACCGTAACTATGGCACCAGCATTTTTCAGGATCAGTGCGTCGTCATACGCGGTGTCATTGTTGGTCAGTAAAGCAATCTGTTTGCCCACCAGCACACCGAATAGCGCCACGTAGTCGGACATGGCGCTCGAAAGCATGATGCCCGGCAGGTCGTTGTTGCCGAACACAAACGGCCGCTCGTGCGCGCCGGTAGCCAGCACCACCTGTTTCGCGCGCACGCGCCACAGGCGCTCGCGGAAACTTTTGCGCTGCGCCAGCGGCAGGTGATCGGTGAGTGACTCACGGATGGTCAGGAAGTTGTGGTCGTGGTAGCCGAACACCACGCCGCGCTTGATGATGCGCACTTCTGGCATGGTGGCGAGTTCCGCTTCGGCCTTCTTCACCCACTCGGAGGGCGTCAGCCCGTCAATCGTGCCGCTCAGGCGGTGGGCGCTACCGCCCAGCGTGCTTTGCAGCTCGGCCAGAATCACGCGCGCACCGCTGCGTCCGGCGGCCAGTGCAGCAGCCAGACCGGCCACGCCGCCACCGGCAATGATCACGTCGCAATGGGTGTTTTGGTGGATGTAGCGGTCGGTGTCTTCGACCTCGGGTGATGCACCCAAACCACCCGCCTTGCGGATGAATCGCTCGTAAAACATCCAGGCCTTGGCCGGCCACATAAAGGTCTTGTAATAGAACCCGGCCGGGAACAGCGGTGTGAAGGTGCGGTTGATGCTGAGCAGGCGCGAAAGCGCATTGGGCCAGGGGTTAACGCCCTCGGCGTTCATGCCGTTGTACAGCTCCACTTCGGGCATCTTGGCGTTGGGGATCAGGTTCTTGCCCGACTCCAGTTGCACAAGCGCAGAGGGTTCTTCAATGCCGCTGGTGACGATGCCGCGCGGGCGGTGGTACTTCCAGGAGCGGGACAGGACCTTCTCGCCAGCCGCCAGCAAAGCGGAGGCCAGTGTGTCGCCCTCAAAGCCCGAATAGCTGCGGCCGTTGTAGTTGAACGTGACTGTGCGCTCGCGGTTAATGCGCGAGCCGATACCGTTGATGCGGTTAGCGCTCATCCTTGCGCTCCTTGTGCGGCATCCGGCGTGCTCGGTGCATCTGGGTTCTCACCGACTTTGTAAAACTTGCTGAACTGGTATGTCACGGTGTTGCGCTCGGCATTGAACCAGCGGCGGCAGCCCGCCACATGGTTCCACTGCTCGCGGTGCACGCCCTTGGGGTTTTTGCGCATGAACAGGTAGTCGCCCCACTGCACGTCAGTGAGGGCATCGGTATCGAGCGGGCGCGCAATGTGCGCTTCGCCGCCACAGGAGAACTCGCTCTCCGCACGGGGGCCGCAGTAGGGGCAGGTGATAAGAAGCATGGTGTTTATTTAGTGGGCAACAGCGGCTGCGCCGTGTTCGTCGATCAGGTGGCCGGTATTAAAGCGGTTCAGCGAGAAAGCGGCATTCAAGGGATGCGGGTTGTCCTGCGCAATGGTGTGCGCCATGACCCAGCCCGAGCCGGGGGTCGCCTTGAAGCCGCCGGTGCCCCAGCCGCAGTTGAAGTACAGGCCTTTAACGTCCGTCTTGGAGATGATGGGGCAGGCGTCGGGCGAGACGTCCACGATGCCGCCCCACTGGCGGTTCATGCGCACGCGGCGGAAGATGGGGAACATTTCGCAAATGGCTTGTAGCGTGTGTTCAATGATGGGGAAGCTGCCGCGCTGGCCATAGCCGACATACGAGTCGATACCGGCGCCGATCACCAGATCGCCCTTGTCGGACTGGCTCACATAGGCGTGAATGGCGTTGCTCATGACCACCGTGTGGATGATGGGTTTCATGGGTTCGGACACCAGCGCTTGCAGCGGGTGGCTTTCCAGCGGCAAACGGATGCCGGCCATGCTGGCAATAACGCTGCTGTGGCCTGCTGCCACTACGCCGATTTTTTTGCTTTTGATCGTGCCGCGTGTGGTCTCAATGCCCACCACGCGGTCACCTTCACGCTGGATGGCCACCACTTCGCAGTTTTGAATGATGTCTACGCCAAGTCGATCCGCTGCACGGGCAAAGCCCCAGGCAATAGCGTCGTGGCGGGCCACGCCGCCACGTGGCTGGAACGACGCGCCCATTACGGGGTAGCGCAACGACGTATTGTTCATAATAGGAACAATTTCCTGCACCTGCGCCGGAGTCAGCACCAGACCGTCCACGCCGTTCAACCGGTTCGCGTTCACACGGCGCTCGATGTCACGCATGTCTTGCAGCGAGTGACCCACGTTCATCACACCGCGCTGGCTGAACATGGTGTTGTAGTTCAGGTCTTGCGACAGGCCTTCCCACAGCTGCATGGCTTTTTCATACAGGTGGGTGGATTCGTCCCACAGGTAGTTGGAGCGCACGATGGTGGTGTTGCGTGCCGTGTTGCCGCCGCCCAGCCAGCCGCGTTCCACCACCGCAATGTTCTTCATGCCGTGTTCTTTGGCCAGGTAGTAGGCGGTTGCCAGACCGTGGCCACCGCCGCCGACGATGATGGCGTCGTACTCGCTCTTGGGCGCAGGGCTGCGCCACTGCTTTTGCCAGTCCTCGTGGTAGGACATGGCATTGCGGGCCAGCGAAAAAATAGAAAAATTACTCACGTTGGTTCTTTCAACACTCAATTACATTCACGGCCAAGCCACCGCGCGAAGTTTCTTTGTATTTTGTCATCATGTCCCGCCCGGTATCGCGCATCGTCTTGATGACCTGGTCCAACGATACAAAATGTGTGCCATCACCGCGTAGCGCCATGCGCGAGGCGTTCAGCGCTTTGACAGAACCCATGGCGTTGCGCTCGATGCAGGGTATCTGCACCCGCCCGCCGACTGGGTCGCAGGTCAACCCCAGGTTGTGTTCCATGCCGATTTCGGCGGCGTTTTCCACTTGCTTCGGCGTGCCGCCCATCACGGCGGTCAACCCGGCCGCGGCCATGGAGCAAGCCACGCCGACTTCGCCTTGGCAGCCCACTTCGGCGCCACTGATAGACGCGTTTTCTTTGTAGAGCTGGCCGATGGCACCGGCGGTGAGCAAAAAGTCGCGGATGCCCGCGCGGTTTGCGCCGGGTACAAAGCGGTCGTAATAGTGCATGACCGCCGGAATAATGCCGGCCGCACCGTTGGTGGGCGCAGTGACCACGCGGCCGCCTGCGGCGTTTTCTTCGTTGACCGCCATTGCGTATACGTTCACAAAGTCCAAAATCGTGAGCTGGTCCTTCAGCGCCTGTTCGGGTTTGCTGCTCAAGGCGCGGTGCGTTTCTGCGGCCCGGCGTTTGACCAGCAGGTTGCCGGGCAAGTGGCCTTCGGTGCGGATGCCGCGCTCGACGCAGGCCGCCATGGCGTCCCAGATGCGGTCCAGACCGGCGTCCACCTCGGCATCGGCGCGCCAGGACTGCTCGTTGACGCGCATGATCTGTGCAATGGTCAAACCGGTGCCCGCGCATATGGCCAGCAAGTCGCTGCCGCTGCTAAACGGGTAGCGCACTGTGGTGGGGTCCGACACAATGACCGGGCCGTCCGTGGGTGCATCAGCTTCTTCTTGCGACACCACAAACCCGCCGCCAACCGAGAAGTAGCGGCGCTCGCTGATTACATTGCCGGCCGCGTCAAAGCCGACGAACTTCACGCCGTTGGAGTGGTAGGGCAGGGCCTCGCGGCGCAGAAATGTCAGGTCGTTCTTTTCGCTAAATGCTATGGCGTGGGTACCGCCGAGCTGCACCTTGCCCGCGCTGCGCATGGCTTTGAGGCGCGGCTCAATCGTGTCGGGGTCAATGGTGTCGGGCAATAACCCCTCCAGACCCAGCATGACGGCCTTGTCGGTGCCGTGGCCTTTGCCGGTGGCGCCGAGCGAGCCGTACATACGCACTTCAACCCGTGCAACGCTGTTAATCAGGCCCTCTGAGCGCAGGCGGTCTACAAACATCACCGCCGCCTTCATCGGACCGACGGTGTGAGAGCTGGATGGCCCTATGCCGATTTTGAACAGGTCAAAAACACTGAGTGCCATGGTGGGTGTGCCTCCTGCAATCTCAGGCGCCGAAAGGCTTGGGCGCCGGGAAGCGGTGGCACAGCGCGGTGATGCGCGCAGCCACGTCTTTTTCGACGGCCGAGCTGTCGGCGCCGCCGGTCATGGCGTCCATCACATCGCACATGGCAGCGGCCACCTGTTCGCATTCGGCAACACCGAAACCGCGGGTGGTGATGGCCGGTGTACCGACGCGGATGCCGCTGGTGACAAAGGGAGACTGCGGGTCGTTGGGCACCGAGTTTTTGTTGACGGTGATATGGGCGCGGCCCAGTGCAGCGTCGGCGTCTTTGCCGGTCAGGCCTTTGGCAATCAGGCTCACCAGCATCAGGTGGTTGTCGGTGCCGCCGGAGACGATGTCAAAACCGCGTCTCACAAAAACCGCTGCCATGGCGCGGGCGTTGGTAATCACCTGCTTCTGGTAGTCCGCAAACTCGGGTTGCAAGGCTTCTAGAAAGGCCACGGCCTTGGCAGCAATGACGTGCATCAGCGGGCCGCCCTGGGTACCGGGGAACACCATGGAGTTGAGCTTTTTCTCGATGTCCGGGTTGGCGCGGCACAGAATCATGCCGCCGCGCGGGCCGCGCAGGGTCTTGTGGGTGGTGGTGGTTACCACGTCGGCATGCGGCACCGGGTTGGGGTACAGGCCGGCAGCGACCAGACCGGCAAAGTGGGCCATGTCCACCCACAGGAGTGCGCCCACCTTGTCGGCGATGGCGCGAAAACGTGCAAAGTCCAGATGGCGGCTGTAGGCCGAGTAGCCGGCCACAATCATTTTGGGCCTGACGGCAATGGCCTGTGCCTCGAGCGCGTCGTAGTCGATCAGGCCGGTGGCGGTGTCAATGCCGTACTGCTCTGCGTGGTAAATCTTGCCCGAGAAGCTCACCTTGGCGCCGTGCGTCAGGTGGCCGCCGTGGGCCAGGCTCATGCCCAGAATCGTTTCGCCTGGCTGCATCAGCGCCATGTAGACCGCCGAGTTGGCGCTCGAGCCAGAGTGCGGCTGCACATTGGCCCAGTCGGCACCGAACAGCTTTTTGGCGCGGTCGATGGCCAACTGCTCGGCCACATCCACAAACTCGCAACCGCCGTAGTAGCGCTTGCCGGGATAGCCTTCGGCATATTTGTTGGTCAGCACGCTGCCCTGCGCGGCCAGCACGCGGGCGCTGGTGTAGTTTTCCGAAGCGATCAGCTCCAAATGGTCCTGCTGGCGATGCGCCTCGGCGTCCATGGCGGCTGCCAGTTCGGGGTCGAATTCATTGAGGGTCGGGTTGCTGCCGGATTTCAAAGCCATGGGTCACCTGTTGGAGTTGTGCTGTCGTTGAGAGGTAAGACGATTGTCGAGACTGCCCCCTGTGGCGGTGTCGGTATTACGACGCCGGAGAATGCGCAGGCGACAGGCTGCGCAGCGACGGTTGCCGCCGTCCGGACGCAAGAGCGTGTCGCAAACAGGCTAAGCCAATGCGTGGCGACTGCAATACTATGAGTTTTATCCTCGCTGCCTATGAGCTTTTGTCATGGCGGCGGGCAATTGGCATTTGAATACGGCTCTGGAGACAACGCATGAACGACACAGTAATCACACCGGCGACCGAAGCACCCCGTGGACGACGCGCCGGTGGCGGCCGTGAAGCCAAACGCGCTGCGCGCACCGCCCGCAGCGCCCAGTCGGTTCCCTTTATTACCCGCAAGATTCCGTATTTCGAGGTGCTTGACGAGGAAGGTCTGGCCATCATCGAGCGCAATGCTGACACCATTCTGGAAGAGACAGGCATCGATTTCCGTGATGACCCCGAAGCGCTGGAGCTGTTTCGCAATGCCGGTTGCGACGTCAAGGGTGAACGCGTGCGCTTTCCTTCCGGCCTGGCGCGCAAGTTGGTGCAGGCCACCGCGCCTCGCGAGTTCACCCAGTACGCCCGCAACCCGGCGCACAACGTTGTCATCGGCGGCAAGAACACCGTGTTCGCGCCCGCCTACGGATCGCCCTTTGTGCGTGACCTGGACAACGGCCGCCGCTACGCCACCATTGCCGACTTCCAGAACTTTGTGAAACTGACCTATATGGCCAACTCGCTGCACCATAGCGGAGGCACGATTTGCGAGCCCGTGGATTTGCCGGTGAACAAGCGCCACTTCGACATGGTTTATTCCCATATGAAGTACAGCGACAAGCCCTTCATGGGCTCAGTCACGCACCCCGAGCGCGCGCAAGACACGGTGGAGATGACCAAACTGCTGTTCGGTGACAACTGGATCGACCCGCTCACGGGCAAGCCGCGCACCGCAGTGATCAACCTGATCAACGCCAACTCCCCCATGACCTTTGACGAGACCATGCTCGGCGCGGCCAAGGTGTACGCCCGCAACAACCAAGCCTGCATCATCACGCCTTTCATTCTGGCTGGTGCCATGTCACCGGTGACGGTCGCAGGCACCTGCGCGCAGACGCTGGCAGAGGCATTGGCCGGTATGGCCTTTGTGCAGTTGTGCAACCCCGGTGCGCCGGTGGTGCTGGGTAGCTTTGCATCCTCCATTTCCATGCAGTCCGGCGCGCCCACGTTCGGCACGCCCGAGCCTGCATTGGTGCTGTACGTCATGGCTGCGCTGGCGCGTCGTCTGGGTGTGCCCTTCCGCTCTGGTGGCGGCCTGTGCGGCTCCAAAATCTCGGATGCGCAAGCGGCCTCCGAATCGGCCAACACCTTGCTGCCGACTTGCCTTGGCGGTGTGAACTTTGTGTTGCACACGGCTGGCTGGCTGGAAGGTGGTTTGTCTATGGGCTACGAAAAATTCATCATGGACGTGGATCAGGCCGGCATGATGCACACGCTGCTTAATGGCGTGGACCTGTCTGAAAACGGACAGGCCATGGATGCGATTCGCGAAGTCGGCCCCGGCAAGCATTTCCTGGGTTGCGCCCATACCCAGGCCAACTTTGAGAGCGCGTTTTACCGCTCTCCGATCACTGACAACAACAGCTTTGAGCAGTGGGAGGCCGAAGGCTCACGCGACCTCACTGCGCGCGCCAATGCGCTGTGGAAAAAGCAGCTGTCCGAGTACGAGGAGCCCGCCATGGATGTGGCGACCGACGAAGCGATTCTGGATTACGTGAACCGCCGCAAGGCATCCTTTCCCGACTCCAACGTTTAACATCCCGTCCACTTACAGGAGGCTTGCCGCCAGTGGACAAAAAACTGCTGATTCCGCTCGCTTCATTGCTCAGCGGCCTGTCCATGCTGGTCATCGGCACCGGCTTGCTGTTTGCCGCCATCGGCGCGCAGGCGGGTAACGCGCACTTCTCGGGCATCGTTACCGGTCTGGTGATGTCGGCGTACTTCGCCGGCTTTGTGTACGGCACCTACGCTTGCCCCGCAATGATCCGGCGCGTCGGCCACATCCGCGCGTTTGCGGCTATGGCCTCTATCGCTTCGGCCCTTCCCATGTTTCACGCCTTGTGGACCAACGCGTTTGCATGGGGCGCGCTGCGCTTTGTTACCGGCGTGTGTCTGGTCGGTCTGTACATCGTGGTGGAGAGCTGGCTCAACGTGGTGGCCACCACCGAGCAGCGCGGCAAGGTGTTTGCAGCCTATATGGCGGTGAGCGGTATTTCGATGGCGGCGGGGCAGTGGCTAATTCTGGTGGGTGACCGCTTTGGTTTTGTGCCGTTTGCACTGGTCTCCATCCTGTTTTCGTTTGCGCTCATTCCGATTACGCTGACGCCGGTGAGTGAGCCGGAGGCCATGGCCGCGCCCAAGTTCGTATTCAAAGAGTTGTTTTATATCTCGCCCATCGGTGTCATCGGCACCATCGGCTCGGGCCTGCTGGGCGGTGCGTTTTACAGCCTGGGCCATGTGTTCGGACAAGGCGTGGGCTTTAGCGAAAAAGGCATTGCCACCTTCATGGCAGCCACTATTCTGGGCGGTGCGGCATTTCAGTGGCCGGTGGGACATTTGTCCGACAAAAACGACCGGCGCTGGGTTTTGTTCTGGGTGTGTGCGCTGTGCGCAGGTGTCGCCTCGTTAGGCTTTTATCTGGCGCGTGAGTATGAAAGTTCACTCATCTTTCTGGGTGTGGTGTACGGCGGCTTGTCGTTTACCGTGTACGGCCTGAGTGTGGCGCACGTGAACGATTTGATTGACGAAAACAAAGTGCTCGAAGTCACCAGTGGATTGTTGTTGATGTACGGCATCGGCTCCACCGTGGGCCCCACGCTGGCCGGTGAGTTGATGGACCTGTTCGGCCCCGAAGCGTTAATGTTGTACTTCGCCATCGTGCTGGGCCTGCTCGCGCTCAGCGTCTGGATGTTTGCCGGCGCCAGGTTCCTGCACCCTTCACAGCGCAGCCACAAGACCGACTACGTGGTCATGGGTGGTGGCTCGTCGCAGGCGGTGCTGCAAATGGACCCGCGCCGCCCCGACTTTGAACACAGCCGCCCGGCGCAGCCTTTGATTGATCCAGGGCGGTAATCAGTCAGCCCTTTACGACGTTGCGCCCAAATGCCGCACCACCGCTAAAGCCAATGCAAAAAGATACGAATACATAAACCGGTCAATGCCTGCGATCTGTTGTCCGCGCCGCACGCGCAGTCGGCCTATGGCGACGGTGGACAGTGCGGCGCACAAAGGTGCTACCAGAAGTGTGGCTACGCGGCCCGCGTGTGAGTGTGCCAATGCATGCGGTAGTACCAGCAGGCTCAAGCCACCGACGATGGCGCCGAACAAGGTGTAGCCCAGCAGCAAGCGCCATGCGCTGGTGGACTTCGGATGCTCCGCTTTGCCGCGCACCAGGTGCACGCCAACTTCTGCCAGCGCTTCCAGCACGACTTGCAGCAGCACGTCGCCAAAGACCTCGAAGAGCAGTTCAAACAAAAGTTCGATCAGGCCTTCCATGCTGTTGTCCTCGCTTAAATGGTGCTGGCACTGGGTCGACCTATGGCCTGGGCGACCAGTATGGCACTGAGGAGGCCGGTTTCATTGCGGGCGTTGGGCATGTAGGTTTTGGTGATGCCCAATTTGACTTGCGGATTCGCCGCGCCCATAGCCAGAACTGCGTCCTGCGCCAATTGCCGTGCCAGGGTGTCGGCATAGGCTAGTGCGTCCTCGGCTGCATTGAACTGCTGTGCGCCACTGGGAGCGAGCACGCGAAACAAGCCGGTGCCATCGCCCAGTACCTCTACCGTGGAGGTATGCGCCACGACGCCGGTCGCCGCGCCCACCGCGTTGGCTACATCGCAATGCTGCGGGAACACTACTTCGCAGCCCAGGCGGCGCTGCACTTCTTCGTAATACACCTTGACCGGGCCGCCCACGGCGACGACCGGTACCGTGGGTTTCAGGCTGACCGCCGCCAGCCCGAGACTGCCTGCGCCGGAGCACACGGCCTGCGTGAGCGGGTTGTCGGCCATTTCGATACCAAACGCGGTTTGCAAAATGGCAAGTCCGGTCAGCCGCACAGTCTCGGCCCAGACCTCGCGCGCCAGTGTGTGCGTGCGCTCGGGCGTAGGCATTTTCATATCCCGAAGCCGTGCGGCCAGTTGGGTGGCCATGGTGGCTGCCTCTGTCGACCAGTTGGCTTGTAGACCCAGCACGTGTGAAACGTCGGACGGCGTCAGGCTGCTCACCTGTATCAGGCCCTTCTTTTGCAAAGACGCAATCGCCCGCTGCGCCGGTAGCGAGTTGGCCACCTTGCGAAATGGTTTTGGTTCAGCAGTAACCGTTTGCAATGTCTCCAGCTCGCGCGGGGTCAGGCCACTGAGCGACTTATCGGACCGTGCCGAAAACGGCAGCAGCACAAACTTGCCGTGCATGGAGCCACCGCCTTCTACGTCGGACAGGTCGGCTTTCAGCATATCTATCACCTGCGGGTACCGCGCCGCAATGAGCGACACCGGGGCCACGCGTTGCGGACCGACCGTAATCTTGCCGCCGGGGTGGATGGCAATTTCGCTGTCACCACCCAGGCCGATGGTGCGCACATCAATGGCGCGCACCATGGTGCGCCAGCCGCCCACTTCGGCGCCTTCGTCCTTGACCTTGGGGCGCCCGTCAATCAGGATGCCCAAATCGGTGGTGGTGCCGCCCATGTCGGAGAGTATGAAACTGTCCAGCCCGCTGAGCCACTGTGCGCCCACCAGACTGGCCGCCGGGCCGCTGAGCACGGTTTCAATCGGCCGCGTAGCCACCGACTCGGCAAGGGCCAACGAGCCGTCGCCTTTGACGATCATCAGCGGGCAGGCAATGTGCAACTGGGCCATGGCGCGCTGCACCGCTTCAATCAGCCCCGAAATACGGGGAATCAGTCGGGCGTTCAACACGGCAGTCAAAGCGCGCCGTGGCGCATCCAGACTTGAGGACAACTCGGTTGACAGCGTCACCGGCTTGCCGGTGCGCGCCACGATGATTTCGCGCGCTTCGATCTCGTGCGCCGCGTTTCGCACAGCAAAGGTGGATGCGACGGCAAAGGCATCGGCGCGGCCTTTCATGCCGTCCAATGCTGCCTCCAGCGCGGCTACGTCCAGTGGTGCCGCTGCATCACCGTTGTGGTTGTGGCCACCGCCAATCACCGCCAACGGAATATCGGGAAATGCTTTGGCAATTCCGGTGCGCTGCACCATAGCGGCATCAAATCCGATCAGTATCACGCCGGTGGCGCTGCCGTGGCCTTCCACCACGGCATTGGTGGCCAGCGTGGTGGAGACCGACAACATGCCAATGCTTTGCGGCGGCACCTCGTGCGGCAGCTGGGCTAAAGCGCGGGTAATGGCATCCAGCACGCCCACCGCCAGATCACCCTTGGTGGTAATCGCCTTGGCCGTGGCAATGATGCGGTGGCCATGCGCTTCGATGATGGCGGCGTCGGTATAGGTGCCGCCGGTGTCTACACCGATGAGATAGGACGCCGGAGGCGAAGGTTGAGAAGCGGAGGCAGGGGAAATGTTCATGCAAGGGGGAAGGTTTACAGCTGAGCGTGAGTGTGCCATCAGCCGCGTAACAGGGTGTAAGCAGGGATAAGTGCAAAAAGTCCACACTTCTGCCGTCGCGTGCGATGCTTACATGGACGTGGAGTGCGTTTTGCCGTAGCCTTTGGAGAGTGCCGCAATAAATGCTTGGCAGTGTTAAATTTTTGCGTATCGGGAGTTGGGTATGAATTTTGAAGACAGTGCATTTCAGCAAGGGCTGGCGACGCGCAAAAAGGTAATGGGTGAGGACTTTGTGGAGCGCGCCTTTGCCTCGGTGACGGATTTCAATTCGCCTATACAGGAGCACATTACCCGTGCGGCCTGGGGCGATGTATGGCAACGCCCAGGGCTGGATTTGAAAACCCGCAGCCTCATCACCGTGGCCATGCTCACCGCGTTGGGCAAGCAGCACGAACTCAAGGGACATTTGCGCGGTGCGCTCAACAACGGTGCTACGCCTGCCGAGTTGCAGGAGGTATTGCTTCACGCCGCGGTGTATTGCGGCGTGCCTACGGCGGTGGAGGCATTTAGAACCGCTTCGGAAGTGGTTGAGGCCAGGGTTTGATGGCGCCTTGGCGTCCAGTCATTGCTTAAGGTAAATGCTAGTAAATCGACTTACACTGTCTGGCGGTAAAACCTTTTGTTTCACCTAAGTTTCGCAGGGGAGGATAGTCATGATTAAAACAATACGTGGTCGGTTCATTGCCTTTTTGTGCACAGCCACGCTTTTGGCGCTTGCCGGTTGCGGCGGTGGCGGTGGCGGTGGTTCCCCCGCACCTGTTGGGCCTTTTGCTGTGGGTGGCACGGTAAGCAACTTGCCCGTCAATGCAACTGTAACCCTGCTCATTAACAGCGGTGACGCGCTGGCTATCAGTGCGAACGGCCCCTTCACATTTGCAAGCAAGGTGGCTTCAGGTGCCAGCTATGCGGTCACAGTGCAATCCCACACACCGGGTGTGGGGTGCGATGTGAGCAATGGCAGCGGTACGGTTGGTAGCGCCGCAGTGACCGGCGTTACCGTGAACTGCAGGGCGGGTAAGGT
>CANBYM010000046.1 GCA_947373605.1 Comamonadaceae bacterium | reverse complement strand
CGCTCAAAGCCAATTGCCAATTCGTTCTGCAACCCTGCGACGGATTAGCCGATGCCATCGAACATGCGCAAAGTGCAAAGATAGAAGCACTGTGTCAAACCTATATTCAAAACATGGGTGCATTCGGAGATGCTCCAGATCAGATCGATACCTTGGTGCTGGGTTGCACGCATTATCCGTTTGTATCGACAAGGCTGCAATTGTTGGTGGGCGAATCCGTAAAGCTATTGGATGCAGGCGCACCGGTCGCGCAACAGACGAGGCGTCTGCTTACAAAAAAGGCATTATTAGCCCCCGAAGTGGACAAAGCCACAGGCGGACAAGTTGCTGAGGAAAAACTCACGACCTACCTGACAACCGGAGATCCAGCTTTACTGGAGCAGGCCCTTCAAAACTGGCTTACCGCAAACGACCGGGTGATGAAAATCAGGGCTTAGCGGCAATAACGGGCCAGTTGACTGGCCAGCCAGGAGGGACTCGAACCCCCTACCCCGAACTTAGAAGGTTCGTGCTCTATCCGGATGAGCTACTGGCTGATCAACTAAGGATTTTACGGGCAGGAGGAGCTCACGCACAGCCCAAAACTAAAGGCTGGTAAGTTATTAACTTACCAGCCTTTGAAGATAATGGTCGGGGCGAAAGGATTCGAACCTTCGACCCTCTGGTCCCAAACCAGATGCGCTACCAGGCTGCGCTACACCCCGACAGCTCGCATTCTAACCCGAGCCAGTGCACAATTCGACGACGTGACAATTTTTTCCTATGAAGAACAAACAAGCGCTTCCCTGGCTGGTACCTGGCCGATCATTTCCTCATGTGAGCAAGGCTTGGGGCATTGGTTCGGATGCACCGGGCCTACTCGCGTTGGGCGGGGAGTTAAGTACCGATACGCTGATAGATGCCTACAGCAAGGGAATTTTTCCATGGTTCAGCGAAGGACAGCCCATACTTTGGTGGAGCCCGGATCCGCGCATGGTGTTAAAGGTTGCGGAATTCAAGCTGCATCGCTCCTTCAAGAAGAAACTCTCGCGATTTGCCGAGAATGCCGCTTGTGAAATACGCGTAGATAAAGCGTTCCGGCAGGTCATGGAGTCCTGCGCAAGTGCGTCACGCCAAGGACAACGCGGGACCTGGATCCTGCCTGAAATGGTTGAAGCGTATGTGCAATTGCACCACGCCGGCATCGCCCACAGTATCGAAAGCTGGATTGACGGTGAATTGGCGGGCGGCTTGTATTGCGTCGCCATTGGCAAGGCCGTCTTTGGTGAGTCTATGTTTACCCGCGTTCCCGATGCATCAAAAATCGCGCTAGCTGCATTGGTGGCGATTTGCAGGTCAAACCATATTGATCAAATTGATTGTCAGCAAAACACCAGGCATCTGGCTTCGCTTGGCGCACGTGAAATGCCTCGGGCCGAATTTCTGCAGGCTAACAGCACGGCCATATCGATGCCACCAATGGCGTGGAAATTCAGCCCCGTATACTGGACTTATTTGCTCCAATCGAACAAAGTGCGCCGTGACGGACCTTAAAGATCTACCACTGCAGACGCTGCAGTTTTATGCCACTGCACCCTATGCCTGCAGCTATCTGCCTGACCGGATGGCGCGATCACAGGTGGCAACGCCCAGCTATTTGATCAATAGCTCAACCTACTCTGATCTGGTATCCAAAGGCTTTCGGCGCAGCGGCATGTTCACATACCGACCCTATTGCGATGGTTGCAAAGCCTGTACGCCGCTTCGGGTGCAGGCCGCCGCGTTTCAACCCAGCAGGAGTCAAAGGCGAGCATGGAGCCGACACAGTGGTCTGACTATCAGGGTACTTAAGCTGGGCTTTGATCCCGAACACTATGCGCTTTACCTGCGCTACCAGAACAGCCGTCATGCGGGCGGCGGTATGGACGAAGACAGTGTGGACCAGTACACGCAATTTCTGCTGCAAAGCCGCGTCAATTCGCGCCTCGTGGAATTCCGCTCGCCGGTGACCGAGTCGGGCGGTGGCGAACTGAAAATGGTTTCCATATTGGATGTCTTGGACGACGGCCTGTCAGCGGTTTACACTTTTTTCGAACCTGAAGATAAATGCAGCTATGGCACTTTTAATGTCTTATGGCAAATTGAACAGGCGAAAGCCCTGGGTTTAGAGTTTGTGTACTTGGGCTACTGGATCGCATCGAGTAGCAAGATGAATTACAAGGTAAATTTTGCGCCGACGCAGGTCTTGCGTGAAGGCCAATGGCAAAACTGCCCCAGCGCAAGCTAACATGGGGTCGAGTATTAACCATGGCAAAAAAAGAATCCGACCTCCCCAGCGTGCCCTCCGTGCAAGTCATCGAGCGAATTTTTACGCTGATCGACGTGCTAGCTTCACGTGAGGAAGCCATTTCTCTCAAAGAGATCAGTGAGAAGTCCGGCCTCCATCCATCCACAGCGCACCGAATACTGAATGATCTCGCTACTGGGCGGTTTGTAGACCGTTCCCAACCAGGCAGCTACCGCCTTGGCATGCGCCTTCTGGAGTTAGGCAATCTCGTTAAGGGGCGCTTGAACGTGCGCGACGCCGCTCTTGCACCAATGCGTGATTTGCACAAACTTATTCAACAACCCGTAAACTTGAGCATGCGCCAGGGTGATGAAATTATTTATGTAGAGCGAGCGTACAGCGAGCGCTCGGGCATGCAAGTGGTACGGGCCATCGGTGGGCGTGCACCGCTTCATTTGACTTCGGTTGGCAAGCTTTTCCTGGCGGCGGATGATCCACAGCGCATTCGCGCTTACGCCATGCGTACCGGGCTGCAGGGCCATACCAAAAATAGCATTACGACGGTGGAGGCTTTGGAGCGCGAACTATCCCGCGTTCGCCAACACGGTCAAGCCAATGACAATGAAGAATTAGAGTTAGGTGTGCGCTGCATGGCCGCCGGCATTTACGACGACCAGAACAAATTGGTTGCGGGGCTGTCGATTTCAGCGCCGTCAGGACGTCTTGAAGACGCTTGGCTACCGAAATTAATAGAGACGGCCCAATCGATTTCGTTTGCTTTAGGGCATAGGCCCTGAAAGCAGCGATCAGCGCAATTAGTTGGTAACGAAGCGCTGTTCAGACAAATGCGCCGCCAAAGGTGATCCTTTTGCAGTCGCGCCGGCACCGCCCTCAACCCATCGCTTTACGCGCTCCGCGTCGGCGATACGGCTGAGCTTACCGGCGGAATCCAAAAACACCATGATGAGTTTGCGGCCTGAAATTTTTGCTTGCATGACCAGACATTGACCTGCCTCAGAGATATACCCCGTTTTCTGCAAGCCGATGTCCCATGCCGGATTTTTGACCAGCCGGTTCGTATTATTGAATTGCAGAGTGCGATGCCCGACAGCAACTTGGTAACCGGTTGAGGTCGACAGTTCACGCAATGTAGGATCGCCATGTGCAAAGCCCACCAGCGTGGCTAGATCGCGCGCACTGGACTGGTTTTTACTTGAGAGGCCGGTTGGCTCTACATAGCTTGTGTCATTCATACCGAGCATTTTTGCTCTGGCATTCATCAAACTAACAAAATTCTGCAATCCGCCAGGATAGGTTCTACCCAGGGCATGGGCCGCGCGGTTTTCACTGGACATCAAGGCCAAATGCAACAACTCACCACGGGTGAGTTCTGTTCCAACAGCAAGCCTGGAAGAACTTCCTTTTTCGGTATCTACGTCCGCCTGCGAAATGGTGATCATCTCGTCCATTGGCAAACGGGCCTCACTGATGAGCAAGCCCGTCATCAGTTTAGTAATCGACGCTATGGGTAATACCGCATGGTCGTTTTTGCTGAATAGCACTTCTTTGGTGTCCTGATCCAGAACCAAGGCCACGCTGGACTTCAATTCCAACGCGTCTGTACCACCATGCAAACCAGCAAGCTGGCCAAAAGACGGCTTGGCTGGAACCACAGCATAGGTCACTCGTTTACGAGCGGGAGACTTTGCAGAAGCATGCTTTTTAACGATTGGGGTATTGGCGGAAGGGGCTTGGTTGACTGCCGAAAATGTAGCGCCAGACGCCAAGCATGAAATTAGCACCAAAAGGCAGGCATGTATTTTGTTCAATTTCACTTATTTTCCAATCGTTCAGGTCACATATTGACAGAAAGCTTCAGCAACAATAATCCCGACGATTCGCAGTGTAATCAAAAAACATACGGTAGATCAAGTACTTGCGCAGGAAACTTAAAGAAACCTGCTGCACAGACAGCATTTAACCTTGTGCAGCAACCCGGTCTGCTTTGCTTTGCAGCTTGTTCAAGGCGCTTAGGTACGCCTTTGCCGAAGCCACGACAATATCCGGATCCGAGCCCACGCCATTCACAACACGGCCACTGTTTTGTAACCGCACCGTCACTTCACCTTGGCTCTCAGTAGAACCGCTAATGGCATTCACCGAATACAAAACCATTTCGGCGCCACTCTTCACATGCGCCTCAATGGCCTTAAGTGATGCGTCCACAGGCCCGTTACCTTCAGAGCTGCCTTTGACCTCCAGACCCGCCACCGTAAAAACGATGCTGGCATGCGGGCGCTCCCCAGTTTCGCTATGCTGGGACAGGGAGACAAAGGCAAATTGTTCCTTGTCGTGGGTCACGTTCTCTTCACTGACCAGGGCCAGAATGTCTTCGTCAAATATTTCACTTTTGCGGTCTGCCAGCTCTTTGAAGCGCGCGAATGCGGCATTCACCTCGGATTCGCTCTCCATTTGCACACCCAACTCCTGCAATCGCTGCTTAAAGGCGTTGCGTCCGCTGAGCTTGCCCAAAACGATTTTGTTGGCGGTCCAACCCACATCTTCAGCACGCATAATTTCGTAGGTATCACGCGCTTTGAGCACGCCGTCCTGATGGATTCCCGACGCGTGGGCAAATGCATTGGCGCCGACCACTGCTTTGTTGGGTTGAACCACAAACCCGGTGGTCTGGCTGACCATGCGGCTGGCAGCCAGGATGTGGCGGGCATCGATGCCCATTTCCAGACCGAAATAGTCTTTGCGGGTTTTCACCGCCATCACTATTTCTTCAAGGCTGCAGTTTCCGGCGCGTTCACCCAGTCCATTGATAGTGCACTCCACCTGTCGAGCACCGCCAATCTTGACGCCAGCGAGGGAATTTGCAACGGCCATCCCGAGGTCGTTATGGCAGTGGACCGACCAAATCGCTTTGTCAGAATTGGGAATGCGCTCACGCAGTGTTTTGATGAATTCGCCATACAACTCGGGGATGGCATAGCCCACGGTGTCAGGCACGTTGATGGTGGATGCACCCTCTGCAATGACGGCCTCAATCACCCGGCATAAAAAGTCCATATCACTGCGATAACCGTCTTCCGGGCTGAACTCAATATCGCTCACCATATTTCTGGCAAAACGAACCGACTGTTTCGCTTGTTCGAACACCTGGTCAGGCGTCATGCGCAACTTCTTTTCCATATGCAGGGCACTGGTTGCAATGAAAGTATGGATGCGCGGGTTGTTAGCGCCCTTTAATGCCTCGGCTGCACGGGAGATATCGCGGTCATTGGCCCGGGATAGCGAACAAACTGTCGAGTCTTTGATCGTATTGGCGATCAGTTGTACCGCTTCAAAATCGCCATTGGAGCTGGCCGCAAAACCTGCTTCAATCACATCCACTTTCAGACGCTCCAATTGACGGGCGATGCGCAGCTTCTCGTCGCGCGTCATGGATGCGCCAGGCGATTGTTCGCCGTCACGCAAGGTGGTGTCAAAAATAATCAATTTGTCTGCCATGTCTCGTCCTTGTCTAATTTATTTGTGTAGTCCGCGCTCATCAGGTTCATCAGTCGATGTGCTGATTACACTGGTTTGCAGTCCGCGTCCTTTGCGCACTGCATAAACCACATAGCCGCTCAGACCGTAAACCACAAAAAGGCCAAACATCACCGTTGGCGGATCGATGTTAATGACAGCGATTCCAACTGCCAACAAAACAATCACCACAAATGGAACGCTACGCTTCATGCTGACGTCCTTGAAGCTGTAAAAGGGCACATTGGTCACCATAGTCAGACCGGAGTACAAGGCGACAAAAAACATCGGCCATGCAAGCTGAGTGCCTTTGTAACCCAAGTCGTTTGCCAACCAGATAAATCCCGCGACCAGCGCGGCTGCTGCGGGCGACGGCAGCCCCTGAAAATAACGCTTGTCAACGACTCCCGTGTTCACGTTAAAGCGCGCCAGACGCAAAGCGGCGCAGGCACAGTAGATGAAGGCGGCAAACCAGCCCCAACGACCGATGCCGTTCAGTGCCCACACATAGGATATCAACGCAGGTGCAGCGCCGAAGGAGACCATGTCGGAAAGCGAATCCATTTGCTCGCCAAACGCACTTTGGGTATTGGTCATGCGGGCGACTCGTCCGTCCAGGCTATCAAGAACCATGGCACAAAAAACGCCAACAGCAGCCTGGTCAAACCGACCGTTAATGGCCATGACGATGGCATAAAAGCCGCCGAAAAGTGCTGCCAATGTAAACAGATTGGGCAAGACATAGACGCCTTTGCGGGGCTTGCGTACCACTACCGTGTCATTGTCAGAAGCAGTTGCTTCGTCGCCATCGTGCATAAATATTCCTGAATCCGTTGTGGCTCCATGATCGCGCGCCCGAGCCACGCGGCTTACAGCCAATAGACCATAAGTGTAAGGCAGTGCAATGAGCGCGAATTCAAGCACCACCAAAAGAAAAGGCCACCGAAGTGGCCTTTTCAACAATCCCAAGCACTCTTAGTTGCGGGTCTGATCAACCAGCTTGTTCTTGGCAATCCAAGGCATCATGGCACGAAGCTTGGCACCGACAACTTCGATTTGGTGTTCGGCCGTCAAACGACGACGTGCGGTCATGCTGGGGTAGCCTGTGCGGCCTTCCAGAATAAACATCTTGGCATATTCACCGGTTTGAATGCGCTTCAATGCATTGCGCATGGCTTCGCGGCTTTGTGCATTGATGACTTCGGGGCCAGTCACGTATTCACCGTACTCGGCATTATTGGAAATGGAGTAGTTCATGTTGGCAATGCCGCCTTCATAAATCAGGTCCACGATCAACTTGAGTTCGTGCAGGCATTCGAAGTACGCCATTTCAGGCGCATAACCGGCTTCAACCAAAGTCTCGTAACCCATCTTCACCAGTTCCACCGCGCCACCGCACAAAACGGCTTGCTCACCAAACAAATCAGTTTCGGTTTCTTCTTTGAAATTGGTCTCGATGATGCCGGCCTTGCCTCCACCGTTGGCCATCGCATAGGACAGGGCCAAGTCACGGGCTTTGCCGGACTTATCTTGATGCACGGCCACCAGGTGGGGCACGCCACCACCTTGTGTGTAGGTATTGCGCACGGTGTGACCAGGAGCCTTGGGGGCCACCATCCACACGTCCAGGTCCGCACGTGGCACAACTTGGTTGTAGTGAACGTTAAAGCCGTGGGCGAATGCCAAAGAAGCGCCTTGCTTCATGTTGGGAGCCACGTTGTTGTTGTAGACCTCAGAGATTTGCTCGTCGGGCAGCAAAATCATGACGACGTCAGCTGACTTAACAGCGTCATTAACTTCCATCACGGTCAAACCGGCTTTGCCGACTTTGTCCCAGGATGCGCCACCCTTGCGCAGGCCCACTACAACTTTCACGCCACTGTCGTTCAAATTTTGAGCATGTGCATGGCCCTGGCTACCGTATCCGATGATGGCAACTGTCTTACCTTTGATCAGGCTCAGGTCGCAATCCTTGTCGTAAAAAACCTTCATTTCATCTCTCCGTTGTAAAAAATTAAACTCTCAGAATTCGCTCACCGCGCCCGATACCGCTCGAACCTGTACGCACGGTTTCCAAAATGGCAGTCCGGTCGATGGCCTCAAGAAACGCATCGTTTTTAGACTGGTCACCCGTCAACTCTATGGTGTAACTCTTCTCCGTGACATCAATAATTCGCCCGCGAAAAATATCCGCCATGCGTTTCATTTCCTCACGCTCTTTTCCGACTGCCCTGACTTTCACCATCATGAGCTCGCGCTCGGTATAAGCACCTTCCGTCAAATCCACCACCTTCACCACCTCAATGAGGCGGTTCAAATGCTTGGTAATTTGTTCAATGACATCATCTGAGCCAGTCGTCTGTATCGTCATCCGCGAAAGACTCGGGTCTTCCGTGGGCGCTACGGTCAGCGACTCAATGTTGTAACCACGTGCTGAAAATAAGCCAACCACGCGCGACAAAGCACCAGGCTCGTTTTCCAGCAAAACTGCAATGATGTGTTTCATAAATGAAGACTCCTCTTTTCACTGCCCTCCCCGTGCTGCGGTAACAGCACGGCTCGGCAAGCAATAGATTTATCTGATAAGTTAAAGGTGAATGGGTTTACAAGTCTTCCGCGCCAAGTAGCATTTCTGTAATGCCCTTGCCAGCCTGGACCATGGGGAATACGTTTTCAGTTGGGTCAGTGCGGAAGTCCATGAACACCGTGCGATCTTTGAGCTTGCGTGCCTCGCGCAAGGCCGGCTCCACATCTTCAGGGCGTTCAATCAGCATACCGACGTGCCCGTAAGCCTCTGCCAACTTAACGAAATTGGGCAGCGCATCCATGTAGCTGTGGCTGTAGCGGCCTTCGTATTCAACCTCTTGCCACTGGCGAACCATGCCCAGGTAACGGTTGTTAAGCGCGACGATCTTGATCGGCGTGTTGTACTGCAAACAAGTTGACAACTCCTGAATGCACATCTGCACGGAGCCTTCGCCCGTGACACAGAACACTTCGCTGTCCGGCTTCGCCAATTTGATGCCCATTGCGTAGGGAATGCCGACACCCATGGTGCCCAAGCCGCCGGAATTGATCCAACGACGTGGCTCATCAAAGCGGTAATACTGTGCTGCCCACATCTGATGTTGCCCCACATCGGAGGTAATGTAGGTATCCACGTCCTTGGTCATATTCCAAAGCGTCTCAACCACATATTGAGGCTTGATGACTTCGGTGTTTGAGCGGTCGTATTTCAGGCAATCACGCTTGCGCCAGCCTTCGATCGTGTTCCACCAGTCACCCAAAGCACCCGCATCCGGTTTGGTGCTACTTTCCTTGATCATGGTGATCATTTCATTGAGCACATCCTTCACGTCACCTACGATAGGAATGTCCACCTTCACGCGTTTTGAAATGCTGGAGGGGTCAATGTCAATATGAATGATCTTGCGTTCGTTTTGGGCAAAGTGCTTGGGGTTGCCAATCACGCGGTCATCAAAACGCGCACCGACAGCGAGCAACACATCGCAATTCTGCATTGCGTTATTGGCCTCTACCGTGCCGTGCATGCCCAACATACCGAGGAATTTGCGGTCGCTGGCAGGATACGCGCCCAACCCCATCAACGTGTTGGTGCACGGATAGCCCAGCATGTCCACCAAGGTGCGCAATTCAGCCGACGCGTTGCTTAGTAAAACGCCACCACCGGTATAGATGTAGGGACGCTTGGCTGCCAAAAGCAGTTGCAGGGCCTTACGGATTTGACCACCATGGCCTTTGCGTACCGGGTTGTAGGAACGCATTTCCACTGAAGTGGGATAGCCCGCGTAAGGGACTTTCTTGAAGGATACGTCCTTGGGGATATCTACCACCACGGGGCCCGGGCGTCCGCTGCGCGCAATGTGAAAGGCTTTTTTCAGCGTATCGGCCAAGTCTTTGGCGTCTTTTACCAGGAAATTGTGCTTCACGATCGGACGGGTAATACCGACTGTGTCGCACTCTTGAAACGCGTCCAGACCAATAGCGTGCGTTGGCACCTGTCCGGAAATAATAACCATTGGAATGCTATCCATGTATGCTGTAGCAATGCCGGTAACCGCATTGGTCACGCCTGGACCCGAAGTTACCAACGCCACGCCCACATCGCCAGTTGCGCGCGCATAACCGTCGGCAGCGTGCACAGCAGCTTGTTCGTGGCGCACCAGCACATGCTGGATGGTGTCTTGTTTATAGAAGGCGTCGTAAATATGAAGTACGGCACCGCCGGGATACCCCCATATGTACTTTACATTTTCAGCCTGAAGTGCCTTGACGAGAATTTCCGCGCCACGCAATTCAGTTGTATTTGTTGAAGCGCTTTGTGCTGTATTTGAAGCATGCGCTGCTGAAGCAATTTCAGCTTTGGTAATTTCCATGATGAACCTTTGTGAATTTCTCTGACGAAAGACCTTGGGTGCTCCTTCGCAGACACTTGTGGCGTTGCGGCGGAACTTAGGGACCAACGCCATAGGCACATTGAATGTTGCGCCGGACCGGGCCCCGTTTGCTTTTTAATTCGCAATGCGCATTATCGCACTTTAGACGGGCCAGCAATCAACGCACCAAATCAGGTGCGATACCGGTGCGATAATCGACTCTTTTGATGCGAAAGTGTGCGTTTGGCCTCTGAAATTGAACTTTCTGAATTCTTGAAAAGCGTTGAAAAGCGCGCTTTCAAGCGCTCGGTCTATCACGTTCGCAATGAGGAGTCCGCGCTGGACATTGTGCAAGACAGCATGATGAAGCTCGCTGAGCACTACGGGCACAAGCCTGTAGAAGAGTTGCCTATGCTGTTTCAACGCATTTTGTCAAATTGCACTTTGGATTGGTTCCGCCGGCAAAAGGTGCAAAACGCACTGTTTTCAAACATGGGCGACTTTGAGACCAGTAACGAAGACGAAGACTTCAATCTACTTGACACCCTGAATGCAAGTAACAACTCTGATCAAAATGAAAGTGCAGAAAGTCTGACAGAGCGGGCACAAACTTTGCGTGATATCGAAATCGAGATCCAAGACCTCCCCGCACGTCAACGCGAGGCGTTCCTGATGCGTTATTGGGAGGATATGGATGTCGCTGAAACTGCGGCGGCGATGGGCTGCTCTCAGGGAAGTGTAAAAACGCACTGTTCCCGAGCGGTTCACGCATTAGCCCAGGCATTACGAGCAAAGGGAATTAAGTTATGAGTAACCACACATTGAGCTCTGAATCCAGTACGGATGCATTTGCACGCGCGCTAGTCGCGCGAATTTCTCAGTCCACTGAGCAACTTCCCCACGAAATTACGGAGCGCCTTAGGGCTGCGCGCATGCAAGCTATTGCCAAACGAAAGGTCGCTACAGTTGCTTATGCCTCGTCCATTTCTGCTCAGAATGGCGTCGCAACGTTGGGGACCGGCGGTGAAGAAAACGGCTTCTGGAGAAAGTTTGCATCAATAGTGCCGTTAGTTGCGCTTTTGGCGGGCCTGGTTTCTATTGGTTGGATTCAAGACGAAGTTCGAGCCGATGAACTTGCAAAAGTAGACGCGGAGTTGCTTTTGGACGAACTCCCGCCTGCAGCATATGTTGATCCTGGATTTGTTGAGTTTTTGCGTAAAGGTCAGGGCAATTGATGGTGGGCATATTCGTCAAATGAGTTCCAGTGAAATGCCTAATTTCAACGCACTTAGTGGGAATTCGAAGCTATTAGTCGGAGTACTAGTGGTAGCCTGTGCGGCGCCGATATATGGGTTCGCACAAAGTAAGTCCGCTTCAGGATCACAATCATCCAGCATTGGAGCCCCTTCTGAAGGCTCATCTTGGGCGTCGTTGAGCCCGTTACAGCAAAGTGCGCTCTCACCCTTGGCCAAATCGTGGGATACCCTCAGCGAGGGTCAAAAGCGCAAATGGATTGCCATTGCAAAAAGCTACAAAGGCCTGACGAGCACAGACCAAGAAAAAATGCACAGCCGGATGGCGGACTGGGCGGCGATGTCCCCGAAAGATCGCGAGGTGGCTCGCCTCAATTTCGCACAAACAAAGGCCGTACCCAAATCCGACCGGGCTGCCGAATGGGAAAGCTATCAAGCACTTAGCCCCGAAGAGAAAAAAAAACTTGCCGCAAGCGGATCAACAAAACCGGTTGGCGCTGCAGTGGCACCCAAACCTGTTCCGGCAGACAAACTGGCAGCAGTGCCGGTTACAAGGCACACGCCGGAAGACCAGCGCAACGCTTTAAAAGCATCCCAAACACCGACACCTAAAAAAGCTGACTTGAACAGTAGTCCGCCTGTCACCGAATCGACCTCTCAGCCAAAGTCCTAGGCCGTATCCCCGCTAAAATTTACGGGGTGAGAGTACCTTTGCTGAACCCGGTCCATCACCATTTTTATGACAATGAACGAACTGAAGGCTCCCGGAATCTGGCGAAGAATGGCCTGCTGGCTTTACGAAGGGCTACTGTTATTTGGCGTTGTATTCATTTCGGGCTATCTGTTCGGGACTTTGAGCCAAACCAGAAACGCCATGGATAACCGCCATGCACTTCAGGTTTTCCTCTTTGTGGTGTTCGGAATCTACTTCGTCTGGTTCTGGTCCAAAGGCCAAACACTGGCCATGAAAACATGGCATGTAAAGTTGGTGGATGAAGACGGAAAACCTGTCACGCAAGCCAGAGCGCTTGTCCGCTATGCGCTCAGCTGGATCTGGTTTTTGCCACCGCTGATGGCATTGTCGCCGTTTGAACTCAGTGGCGCGGAAATAACCGTTCTTTTTTTAGGATGGATCGCCATCTGGGCAACCTTAAGCAAGTTTCAAACACAGGGTCAGTTCTGGCATGATGTTTGGGCTGGAACCAGGTTGGTTTCAACCTCCTCATAAGATATTTTTAGATCGCGGATTCATCCTGCTCGCCAGTGCGAATGCGCACTACCCGCTCCACACTGGTAACAAAGATTTTCCCATCACCGATTTTGCCGGTGTGCGCAGCTTTAACAATGGCATCGACGCAACGATCAACGTCGGCGGTCTGTATTACTACTTCCACCTTTACTTTGGGTAAAAAGTCCACGACGTATTCAGCGCCACGGTAAAGCTCAGTGTGCCCCTTTTGTCGCCCGAATCCCTTGACTTCAGTAACCGTCAAACCCGTCACGCCACATACAGCAAGCGCCTCGCGCACTTCTTCCAATTTAAATGGTTTAACAATGGCTGTGATCTGCTTCATAGTGACTCCTGTTTGATTACGCGCGAAAACGGTTCGTAATAGGATACCGCCAATCCTTGCCAAAACTGCGATGGGTAACCCGTATCCCTACCGGTGACTGCCTTCGCTTGTATTCATTGAGTTTTATGAGCCGCGTTACCTTTTCCACATCTGCAGGCTTAAAACCCTCTGCAATGAGCGTCTCAATGCTGGCGTCGTTTTCCATGTAGCGCTCGATGATCGCATCGAGGATGTCGTAGGGCGGAAGGCTATCCTGGTCGGTTTGGTCAGGGCGCAATTCGGCGCTAGGTGGCCGGGTGATGATGCGCTCAGGTATTGGACTAACGCAAGTGCCGTAGGGGTCATTGCCGTTACGCCAGCGCGCGAGTGCAAATACCTGGATCTTTGCCAGATCTTTAAGTACCGCAAAGCCACCTGCCATATCGCCATAGAGGGTGCAATAGCCAGTAGCCATCTCTGACTTGTTGCCCGTGGTCAACACAATACTACCGAACTTATTGCTCAGTGCCATCAACAACGTGCCACGAATCCGCGCCTGGATATTTTCCTCAGTGGCATCTTCTTTTGAGCCCGCAAAATCACCGGCCAGCGACGACTTGAAGGCTTCGAACTCCGGTAGGATGGAGATCTCGTCGTAACGCACCGCCATGCGACTTGCCATGTCACGGGCGTCAATCCAACTGATGTCTGCCGTATAGGGTGATGGCATCATTACGGTACGTACTTTGTCCGCGCCCAAGGCGTCCACAGCGATTGCCAGTACCAATGCCGAATCAATTCCACCGGACAAACCCAGCAAAACGCCGGGAAAGCCGTTCTTCCCAACGTAGTCACGCACACCCAGGACCAAGGCGTCCCACAGATCGGCCTCGTGACTGCGCACGGGTTCTATCGGACCGGTGATGACCAAATTGCCCCCTTGCATTTGCGCTTCCAATGGAAACAAATCCTCGGCAAAGCTGGGTGCGCGCGCTGCAATATTCCCATCGGCTGAGACAGCAAACGAATGCCCCTCAAACACCACTTCATCCTGCCCACCAACCAAATGAGCATAAATGAGCGGCAGATGGACTTCGCGGGCGCGTGCTGCCATCACCGCCTCACGCTCGTACCCTTTACCCGCGTGAAAGGGAGAGGCATTAATCACGGCAAGCAACTGTGCACCCGCATCCTTAGCCAGCCGAGCGGGTTCTTCAAACCACGCGTCTTCGCAAATTAACAGGCCTACCCGTACCGCATTTTCAGCGTCACCCACCGTAACGACGCAGACACCGTCTCCGGGCGCGAAGTAACGCCTTTCATCAAATACCTGGTAGTTGGGCAATTCCCGCTTGAAATAGGTCGCTTGCATTTGGCCATCTACAAGTACGCTGGCCGCGTTGTAACGCTTTTGGGTGGCAACCGACTTGGTGCGCGAATCCGTCCCCATCGGATGACCCACTACAACAGCCATGCCTTTTAACCCGGCAAGCTGCTGTGTCAATTGTTTGACGGCATCATCACATGCTTGGATAAAGGCCGGGCGCAGAAATAAATCTTCCGCGGCGTACCCGCAAATAGAAAGTTCGGGCGTCAATAAAAGGCGCGCGCCTTCAGCGTATGCGCTCTTTGCCGCATCCACAATTTTCTTGGTATTGCCAGCTAAATCGCCTACACAATAGTTCAGTTGGGCAACACAAATTTTGAGAGTCATGGAACGCAAAATGATGGAAGTAAATCGTACCCGGAACCTCAACAACAGCGGCTCTTGCACACGATGAGTGATTATGTCATTCGGGTCGAAACTTCGCCCCGCAGCGTGGATGCAGCGCAATGGGACACCCTGCTCGCTTCACAAAAGCACAGTACCCCCTTCATGCGACACGCCTATCTTGCCGCGATGTCTGAAAGTGGTAGCGCCAGCAAGCGTACCGGATGGGACGTGCGTTTTTTCCTGCTCAGCAATGCCCGCGGTCTGGTGGCAGCAAGTGTGGTGTACCTCAAAGAGCACTCTTACGGTGAATATGTGTTCGACTGGGCGTGGGCCAGCGCCTATCAACAGCATGGCGTGCCCTACTACCCGAAGGCCATTTCCGCAATACCCTTTACACCCGTACCCGGAACGCGCCTTTTAGCCGTGGATGGCAGCGCACGAAACGCACTGCTAAGCGCAATGATTGATTGGTGTGGTTCTCGCAAACTGTCATCCCTGCACTTGCTTTTTGGGGATTCCGACGATGTCGCTGCATGCCAGAGTGCGGGCATGATGTTGCGTCACACGGTGCAATTTCATTGGCAAAACGTGGCTGAAAAATACGTAGACTTTGAGCAGTTTCTGATGTCACTTTCGCAGGAAAAACGCAAAAAGATTCGCCAGGAACGCAAAAAAGTAAGCAATGCCGGGGTTACCTTCCGCTCAATACAAGGCGCTGCCATTACCCGCGAAGAATGGGATTTTTTCTATCACTGCTATGAACGCACCTACCTTGAGCATGGCAACCCGCCGTACCTTAACCGGGACTTTTTTACGCGCATGGCTGACGCCATGCCTGAAAACTGGTTGCTGTGCATTGGCAGCCGCGACGGCATACCGATGGCCGCCAGCCTGTTAGGGATCAGTTCCACGACTGGCGATTCAAAAGCTGGAAAAGTGGCTTTCGGACGCTACTGGGGCGCTTTAGAGCGCGTAGATTGTCTTCACTTCGAAGCCTGCTACTACACGCCGCTGCAATGGTGCATTGCCAACGGATTTGACCGATTTGAAGGTGGCGCACAGGGCGAGCACAAGATGGCACGCGCTTTAATGCCGGTTCAGGCAACCAGTGCACACTGGCTGGCCGACCCCGCTTTTGCGGATGCTGTAGCCAGATTTTTAGAGCGCGAGGACCAAGGCATTGCAAACTACATGCAGGACCTGGAACAACGCAGCCCGTTTCGCAAAGAACCTTCCTAAAGCGAAATACCGATTTCTGCATTGCCCATCAGGGCTTCGACATTCATCACGATCAAGGTGCGCTCGCCAATCTTGGCAAGACCCAAAATAAATTTGGCATCCATAGAAGACTCAAACTGCGGTGCAGGCTTGATGTCCTGGGAAGACAGTGTCACCACATCGGACACACCGTCCACTACAGCGCCTACGACACTTCCCTGGATATTCAGAATGATGACAACCGTGAATTCATCGTAAGCAACATTCGCCATATTTAGCTTGAGACGAAGGTCTGCAATGGGTACGATGACACCCCGTAAATTGATGACGCCCTTGATGAAGTCCGGAGAATTCACCATCCGGGTCGGTTCTTCAAATGAGCGGATTTCCTGCACACGCAGGATGTCAATCGCGTACTCCTCAGAGCCAAGGCGCAGAGTCAGGTACTGCACGGCACGTGCGGCTGAATCTCTGACAGTTGATTGATTGTTTGCTTCCATAACGTATCCTTCGAAAACGTCGGTTGCACCCCGTGCAATGCGCCGTGATTCATCATACATGGCGCATCCAGCACGGTGGGATCAAGTTCAGGCTTGAGACTTGTTGTAGTTAGCGATGCCGTCCATGATTTCCTTGCGGGCGGCCTCCGGACCTTCCCAACCCAAAATTTTGACCCATTTGCCCGGTTCCAGGTCTTTGTAATGCTCAAAGAAATGGGCAATGGTTTTCAGGCGCAACGGATTCAAATCTTCCGGCTTTTGCCACTGTGTGTAGAGCGAAAGGATCTTGTCGGTAGGAACTGCCAGCACCTTACCATCCTGACCGGCTTCGTCTTCCATATTCAAAATGCCAATGGCACGGCATGTCACGACAACGCCGGGAATCAATGGTACCGGCGTAATCACCAGCACATCGACCGGATCGCCATCACCAGAAATAGTTTTGGGCACATAGCCGTAATTGGTAGGGTAATGCATGGCCGTACTCATGAAACGGTCCACAAAGATAGCGCCGGTGGCCTTGTCCACCTCATATTTCACGGGGTCAGCATTCATCGGGATTTCGATGATCACATTGAACGCATCAGGAACTTTGCTACCGGGGGTGACGTTGTCGAGGGACATGACTACTTTCTTTGACCAAGGTTGTTGAACGTAAGCTAAGGATTAACCCGCATTTTACTGACTTGGTGCTTTCGTAAGCCGCAGGCAGCGGGTTTTGCAGTTACATTCAATTTGTTGGCCAATCTTCTCCTTGGTACACAGTGTCCGGGAAGTGAAGAGGAAGCAACGCAGCGGGGGCAACGCTGGCGTTGCACCCCTTTTTGCGACACAACACTGAAGGAGATTTATTTATGGCAGGCAACTCGGCGCTGGTATTGGCGCTTGTATGTGGCTTTATCGCTGTGGCTTACGGCGTCTGGGCCCGAAGTTGGATTCTTTCTCAGGACGCGGGTAACGCCCGCATGCAGGAAATTGCGGCAGCCATTCAAACAGGTGCTGCTGCCTATCTCTCACGACAGTACAAAACCATCGCAATGGTGGGCGTGGTGCTGGCTGTTCTCATCGGTTTATTCCTTGATCCGCTGAGCGCAGTTGGATTCGTCGTCGGCGCTGTGCTGTCCGGAGCATGTGGATTTATCGGGATGAATGTCTCGGTGCGGGCCAATGTGCGCACGGCCCAGGCGGCAACCAAGGGCATTGGCCCTGCGTTGGATGTTGCATTCCGCGGCGGCGCCATCACCGGCATGCTGGTCGTAGGCTTGGGCCTGTTGGGTGTAACCGCTTTTTATTGGTACCTGGTACCTGATGGCGCAGTTACCGCTGCCAAGCTCAACCCGCTGATCGGGTTCGCCTTTGGCTCGTCGCTGATTTCCATCTTCGCCCGGCTGGGCGGTGGCATCTTCACCAAGGGCGCTGACGTCGGTGCTGACTTGGTGGGCAAAGTGGAAGCCGGCATTCCGGAAGACGATCCCCGCAACCCGGCAGTGATTGCCGACAACGTGGGCGACAACGTGGGCGACTGTGCCGGCATGGCGGCTGACCTGTTCGAAACCTATGCCGTTACCCTGATTGCCACCATGGTGCTGGGTGCACTGCTATTGGGCGCTAGTGGCTCCAATTCCGCGCTGTACCCCTTGGCGTTGGGCGCGGTATCGATTGTTGCCTCCATCATCGGCTGCTTTTTTGTCCGCGCATCGCCCGGCATGAAAAACGTGATGCCCGCGCTCTACAAGGGCCTGGCCGTTGCGGGTGGTTTGTCACTGGTAGCCTTTTACTTCGTGACACAAAGCATGTTCCCGGCCGCGTTGACCCAGGCTGACGGCCGTATTGTGAGTTCGGGCAGCCTTTTCGGTGCCTGCGCTGTAGGCCTGATTCTGACCGGCGCACTGGTATGGATCACGGAGTACTACACCGGCACTCAGTACGCACCGGTGCGCCACATTGCGCAAGCTTCAACGACAGGCCACGGCACTAACATCATTGCCGGACTGGGCGTCTCGATGCGTTCCACGGCCTGGCCGGTCATTTTTGTCTGCGTTGCCATTTACACCGCCTTTGCCTTGGCCGGCCTGTATGGTATTGCCATTGCTGCGACCTCCATGCTGAGCATGGCAGGTATTGTGGTGGCGCTTGACGCATACGGCCCGATCACGGACAACGCCGGAGGAATTGCCGAAATGGCCGAATTGCCAGCCAGCGTGCGTGACATCACCGACCCCCTGGACGCGGTGGGCAACACCACCAAAGCGGTAACCAAGGGCTACGCCATCGGATCTGCCGGTTTGGCGGCACTGGTACTGTTTGCCGATTACACCCACAAACTGGAAGCCTACGGCAAGGTCATTACCTTTGATTTGAGCAACCCCATGGTCATCATCGGCTTGTTCATCGGAGGTCTGATTCCTTACCTGTTCGGCGCCATGGCGATGGAAGCGGTAGGCCGCGCTGCAGGCTCGGTGGTGGTGGAAGTGCGCCGTCAGTTTCGCGACATCAAGGGCATCATGGATGGTAGCGGAAAGCCTGAGTACGACACCGCGGTCGACATGCTCACCAGCGCTGCCATCAAAGAGATGATGATTCCCAGCCTGCTGCCGGTTGTCGTGCCGATTGTGGTAGGCTTGATTCTTGGCCCTGCTGCGCTGGGCGGTTTGCTCATGGGCACCATCGTTACCGGACTGTTTGTCGCCATCTCCATGTGCACCGGCGGCGGTGCCTGGGACAACGCCAAAAAGTACATTGAAGATGGCAACTTCGGCGGCAAAGGCTCGGAAACCCACAAAGCTGCTGTTACCGGTGACACGGTGGGCGATCCCTATAAAGATACGGCCGGACCAGCGGTGAACCCCTTGATCAAGATTATCAACATCGTGGCACTGTTAATTGTGCCGCTCATGATGAAAATACACGGCGGCTAATCCACATCGCTCCCTTGAAGGCCCGCAAATGCGGGCCTTTTTTATGAAACACCTTTTTACATCGCAATTTGATAGAAAGTTCCTTGAAAGCCTCAATTCAGCAAATGCAGGTATAAAACGTGCATCCAGCCTCCAGGCTTATGTACTAACCCGGTAAATGCACGCCGTGAAAATTCTTGTCGTTGACGATCATGCCCTGGTGCGCGAGGGTCTTCATCAAGTGCTCAAAAGCCTGGATGAAAACGTAGAAGTATTGCAAGCCGGCAATTGCATGCAGGGGTTCGCGCTGGCACAAATCCATGGTGACCTTGATTTGGTCCTGTTGGACTACCACTTGCCAGACATGAATGGCATGGAAGCCCTGACTGTCTTTGGTGAACGACATCCCGAGGTACCGGTCGTGGTGCTTTCCGGCTCCGCCAACATCCAGATCATGCGGCAAGTGTTACAAGCCGGTGCCTCCGGGTTTGTCACCAAATCCAGTCTCAGCGATGAACTGCTTGCGGCAGTGCGCAAAGTCCTGGCCGGCGATATTTTTCTACCCCATGAATTGAATGCATCGGCAAAGGCACCTTCCAGCAAGGCGCAACCGGGTAATGGCCAAAAAACGCCGCTCACTCAGCGCCAGGACTTGGTACTGCGATGCTTGCTCGATGGCATGTCCAACCGCGAAATTGGAGACGTGTTGCATGTCTCTGAAGAAACGATCAAAACGCACATCACAGCCATCCTGCGGTATTTTGATGTGCAAAATCGCACCCAGGCCGTGGTAGCCGCTGCCCGGACCGGCTACAAAGCAGTCACCGACTACTGATACGCGCGCCGACATCGGCAGCGCATTCACCCTTGTTGCTATCGCGGAATTGTGCGCAGCGTGGACAATAGCCGCATGTCAGAAAAAGCGCCTCCAAAAATCGTCACACTGCTCGATCAACGCACGGTCCGTCCTTCTTCGGCGAGCTTGGTGCTGGGCCCCAGGCAACGGGTTGTTGCCAACGGGCTACTCCAAGACACGCTCCACCGGCCCTTGCGAGACCTGCGCATCAGCGTTACCGACCGCTGCAACTTCCGCTGCAGCTACTGCATGCCTAAAGAAGTCTTTAACAAGGATTACCCCTACCTGCCGCACGCGTCGCTACTGAACTTTGAAGAAATTACCCGCATTGCCAAACAATTTGTAGCGCATGGCGTGCAAAAAATCCGGCTCACCGGTGGCGAACCGCTGCTGCGAAAAAACATTGAAATCCTGATCGAGCAACTGTCCGCCCTGCGCACCGTCGAAGGTGCGCCGCTGGACCTCACGCTCACGACCAATGGCTCGCTTTTGAAACGCAAGGCGCAAGCGCTAAAGGCAGCCGGACTGCAGCGTATTACGGTGAGTCTGGACGGGCTGGACGATGACGTCTTTCGCAGCATGAACGATGTGGACTTTCCGGTGGCAGAAGTGCTGGAAGGCATTGAAGCCGCCAGGGAAGCGGGTCTGGGTCCGATCAAAGTCAATATGGTGGTCAAGCGCGGTACCAATGACCACGAGATCATCCCCATGGCGCGGCATTTCAAAGGCACCGGTGTGGTGCTGCGCTTTATTGAATACATGGACGTGGGCGCCACCAACGGCTGGCGCATGAATGATGTCTTGCCATCGGCAGAGCTGGTTGCGCGCCTGCAGGCGGAATTGCCCTTGGTGGCGCTGGAAGCCGCCAGCCCCGGCGAAACTGCGCAACGCTGGGGCTATGCTGACAGCCACGGCAAGCATGACGTCCATGCCGGAGAGGTTGGCGTTATCAGCAGCGTAACGCAGGCTTTCTGCGGTAACTGCAACAGGGCGCGACTGTCCACCGAAGGGCAACTGTATTTATGCCTGTTTGCCTCGCAAGGCTATGACTTGCTCAGCCTCATTCGCGGTGACGCTAGCGATGCCGACATCGCCTCCGCTATCGGGCGCATCTGGCTCGGCAGAACGGACCGCTACTCTGCCCTACGCAGTGCACAGGATCCGTCGTCGGACTCGGGTAAGCGCCGTGTCGAAATGAGCTATATCGGTGGTTAAGCCTTGGCCGCTGAAATGAACCACCAGAGCGTGTGTGCCGTCGTACTGGCTGGCGGGCGCGGCGCGCGCATGGGTGGCGTGGACAAAGGCCTGCAGCATTTCCGCGGGAGACCGCTGGTAGAGCATGCGATTCAAAGGCTAGAAATCCAGGCCGGCGGTGCGCCCGGATTGATTGCTGTAAACGCAAATCGCAATCTGCCTGAGTATGAGGCGTTTGGCACACCCGCCTGGCCAGATGCAACGGACGAATTTGCTGGGCCGCTTGCCGGTTTCCAAACGGCGCTTGAGCACATTGCGGCGCTTTCATCGGGGACCGGCCAGCACTTCACCTATCTGCTGACAACGCCCTGTGATTCACCCTTGTTTCCGCTGGATTTGCTGCAGCGCTTATGGACCGGCATACGAGAGCACAATACAGATATCGCCGTGGCGCTTGCCCCCGAAGTACTTGCCAATGGGCAAACGGCATTGCGCGCACAGCCCGTGTTCTCATTGATGAGATGCAGTGTGCAAAGCAGCCTACAAAGCTACCTTGACAGCGGCGAGCGCAAGATTGACACCTGGTTTCAACAGCACCCACTCGCGCGTGTTGCATTCAATCTGCCGCAGGACGATGCCAATGCGTTTGCGAATGCCAATACGCTGGATGAACTACATACCCTGGAGCGGCTATGACA
>CANBYM010000045.1 GCA_947373605.1 Comamonadaceae bacterium | reverse complement strand
AGAAATGGCCAGCGGGGCAACCTGTGTAGTGATGGGCTTCTCGGGTGATATCAATATTGCCGCCAGCCGCGCCGCTGCTGCAAAAACCAAAAAGCCCGTGGTGATTCAGGCTTTGGTGCCCAAGGCTGGCGCAACATTGTTCTTTGATTCGATGGCGATCCCCAAGGATGCCAAGAACGTTGAAAATGCCCACTTGTTTATCAACTACATCCTGCGCCCCGAGGTCCATGCGTCTTTGACCAACAAGGTTTTTTACGCTAACCCGAATGCAGCGTCGCTGAAGTTTGTTAAAAAAGACGTGGCTGACAACAAGTCCATCTTTCTGGAGCCCGCTGCCCTGAAGACCATGGTGGCGCCGGACGCACTGCCACAGCCCATCCGCAAGGTTCAGACCCGTACCTTCACCAACTTCAAGGCTGCCCGCTAAATTCACCGGATAAAAAAAAGCCACCCGAAGGTGGCTTTAAAAGTCCCCGAGAGGACGTCGTTGGATCTGTTTGGAGCATGCCTATTAAGTGGCTTATCTCCAGTCTTATTAACTCAACTGTGACAGCAGTTGGGTGTACTTTATTGCGAACTACGACACATGTGTATCCCCCATTCGGGGGAAATTGATCTTTTATGATCAGATTTATTTGGTAAATATGATCGTTTGATCAGATATCAGGTGAAACCATTGATATTCGCCAGTCTGCATGGGTGCAGCTTTTGTAAATTTTCATTGCATTAGGGGTATCGGTAGTGGCAATCCAGGCCAGGGCTTGATCTCGGCTTTTGCCGAATTGCATGTGGCGTGCCAGCAGCCGCGCTTCGCGCACATCATCATCGACGTCCATAAACCACGCTTCATCAAGCATGTCACGCACCTTTGACCATGGCCCGTGGTCCAGCAAGAGATAGTTGCCTTCGGTAATGATCAGCGCATTGTTTGGCCGTACTGAAATAGAGCCGGCCACGCCCTCTTCCAAGTTGCGCAGGTATTCTGGTGCGTAAATAGTTTCATCGGCACGCTGATTACGCAGTCGATGTAACAAATTGACATACCCTTCAGCATCAAAGGTGTCGGGTGCCCCTTTGCGGCCTTGCCGGTCCAAGCTATGAAGGGCGGCATTGGACAGGTGAAATCCGTCCATAGGCACCACCTGCGCAATGTCACCCATTGCATCTGCCAGACCTCTGGCCAATGTAGACTTGCCGGCTCCTGGCGGGGCCACGATACCTAGAATTTTCCGTCCACCTTGAGCAATCAGATTGCGCGCACGCTCCAGACAAGCTGCAGGCACCACAATGGCGTCTGACGCGCGATTTGTACCGTAGTTCATGCTTGGCTAAATGCAATACTGCCCAAGGCAATTTGGGCTAGGACCTCTTTGCGCAAGGGGGGTACACAGCCACGACGTTGCACGCAGATGCTGGCACTGGCAATGGCGTTTTGCAAAAGGCTTTGCGCCTGTTTGGCTTCGACGGCGTCGCGGCCCCAATCGTGGGTTAAGCCGGCTTCCAGCAGCGCTACCACCATACCCGCCAAAAAACAGTCGCCTGCGCCTACCGAGTCCACGATGGTCAGTGTGGCAGTCTCTTTCGCATGAAACACTGCGCCATTACGTGTCAGCAGGCTCGCGCCTTCGCTGCCGCGCGTGAGCGCCAGAAACGAAGCGCAACTGCTGTGCAGCAGGCTTTGTGCTTGCTCCAAAGCAGTAGCGCCTGCAATGCCGAGGTTCTGCAGATCTTCATCACTGACCTTGATGACATCGGCATATTGCAAGGTTGTCAGTACGTGACTTTTATACAGCTTCAAGTCCGGCATGACTGAAGGGCGCAAATTGGCATCAATCACAATCAGCTTGCCTGCTTGTTGCTGACTTGCGAGCCAGGGCAGGTAGGTGCTGGCATCGTCCGGGGAAAGCGCCAGCGCCCCTGTGCACACCACCGATAGTGTTTCCACTTGGGCGCATGCCTGCGCCAACGCCACAGCGCTGGTGGCCCGGTCGGCCACGCCTTGACGGTAAAACGCATAGTCGGGGTGACCTTGCCCGTTAACACTGACCACGGCTATCGAAGTGACTTCTATCACCGGCTCCGGCACCGCCAACACCACGCCGTCTTGTGAAAGTCCGTCGGCCAGTTGCCGGCCGAAACGGTCCCGTGAAAGGGGGTTGAGGTAAAGCGTATCTACACTTTGACGCGCCAGAGCGCGCGTCAAGTTATAGACGGCACCGCCGATGCAGGGGTCAAAACGGCCGTCTTCACCACAAATCATGTCGATCAATGCTTCGCCGGCCGTCGCAACCCGGATTTGCCTATTTTTTTGTTCTATATGAGGGTTTTCCATTACTAAAGCAACTTGATTTAATTAGTAAGCCGCGAATATAGTTCAGCTACGCTTCGCCGTAAAGCGTAATTTCCCAGGGGAGGTTCCCCTGAGTTGCGACAACCGCTCATCCATATTTGAGGAGAACGAACTTGAAAAAATCTACATTGACTCTCACCGCCCTCGCGCTCGCCGCATCCGCAGCTACATCTGTTTTTGCTGCAGAAACCGTCATCGGTCTGATCACAAAAACCGATAGCAATCCCTTCTTCGTGAAGATGAAAGAGGGCGCCGAAGCCGAAGCCAAAAAAGCGGGTGCAAAACTGATCAGTGCAGCTGGCAAGCAAGACGGAGACACTGCGGGTCAAATTACCGCCATGGAAAACATGGTCGCTGCAGGCGCAAAGACTATTCTGATCACTTCGTCCGGTGATGCCATCATTCCGACCGTCAAAAAGCTTCAGGCCCAGGGCGTGCAAGTCATTGCGCTGGACAGCCCGTTTGAAGGTGCTGACGCCTTGTTTGCTACCGACAACTACAAGGCAGGTGTGTATATCGGCCAATATACCAAAGCGGCTCTCAACGGCAAGAAGCCCGTCATCGCCACGTTGGACCTTTTTCCCGGCCACCCCGTTGGCGCACAACGACACAACGGTTTTCTGCAGGGTTACGGATTGAAATCCTTGGATGCCAAGAGCAACGAACTGGCCAAGCCTGAGGAAGTAGTGTGCATGGCCGACAGCTTCGGTGACGCAGCCAAGGGCCAGACCGGCATGGAAAACTGCTTGCAAAAGAACCCGGCAATTAACGTGGTTTACACCATCAATGAACCTGCAGCTGCTGGTGCCTATAAAGCGCTCAAGGCTGCTGGCAAAGAAAAAGATGTTGTGATTGTTTCCGTGGACGGCGGCTGCGCCGGCATTAAAGACGTGGGCGCCGGTGTGATCGCCGCAACCTCACAGCAATATCCCCTGAAGATGGCAGCTATGGGTGTGGCCGCAGGTGTTCAATACGCGAAAGACGGCAAGCGCTCTAAGGGCTATACCGACACCGGTGTGACACTGATTGCGGGCAAGGCCATCAAAGGCGTAGATAGCAAAGACGTGAAGACCGGCACCGATCTGTGCTGGGGCAACAAGTAAGTTGTAGTTAGAAAGTGGCCCGCCCAATGGCGGGCCACATCGCCGCGCCGCATCGATCATGAGCACCAAAACATCCAAACTCCCACCCGTTGCTACATTGGGGCCGTTTATCGCCCTTCTGCTGGCCTGCATTTTTTTTGCATCGCAAAGCGACCGTTTCATGACCACGCAAAACTTTGCACTGATCCTGCAACAGGTCATGGTGGTGGGGGTTATTGCCATCGGGCAAACGCTCATCATTCTGACCGCGGGTATCGACTTGTCCTGCGGCATGGTGATGGCGCTGGGCAGCATCGTGATGACCAAGTTTGCAGCTGACTTCAGCCTGCCGGCACCGCTCGCCATTCTGTGCGGCATAGCCGCAACCACCTTATTCGGGCTGATTAACGGCCTGCTGGTCACCCGCATCAAGCTTCCGCCCTTTATTGTGACGCTGGGCACTCTGAACATCGCGTTTGCCGTGACGCAGCTGTATTCGCACGCGCAAACAATCACCAACATTCCCGACGAAATGAACTGGCTGGGTAACACCCTCAAATTCGGCGACACGGCCGTTGCCTATGGCGCCGTGCTGATGATTGCGCTATACGTGCTCGTCTGGCTGTGGCTGCGCGAGACCGCTGCCGGCCGCCACGTGTACGCCGTGGGTAACAGCCCTGAGGCCACACGCCTGACGGGCATTAACACCGATCGCGTCCTGGTGGCGGTGTACGCCTTGGCCGGTGTGTTTTACGGCATTGCTTCTATGCTGTCAGTGGCGCGTACCGGTGCGGGTGACCCCAATGCCGGGCAGACGGAAAACCTGGACGCTATTACCGCCGTGGTGTTGGGTGGTACCAGCCTATTTGGCGGGCGAGGCGTGATTCTCGGAACCTTGGTGGGCGGGTTGATCGTGGGCGTGTTCCGCAACGGACTAACTTTGATCGGGGTGTCTTCCGTGTATCAAATACTGGTCACCGGCATCCTGGTGATTTTGGCCGTGGCAACCGACCAGATGTCACGCAAGGGAGCACGCTAATGACAAATAAACACACGATCGTGATGCAGGCCAAAGGTCTGGTGAAACGTTACGGACAAGTCACCGCATTGGATGGCGCCGATTTTGAACTGCGTGCGGGTGAAATTCTGGCAGTTATCGGTGACAACGGCGCCGGCAAATCTTCTCTTATCAAATGCCTCTCAGGAGCCACGATTCCTGACGAGGGAGTAATTCAGCTCGACGGCAAAGTGATCCACTTCAAAAGTCCGATCGACGCACGCCGCTCTGGCATCGAGACCGTGTACCAGGACCTTGCCGTGGCACCCGCGATGACGATTGCAGAAAACTTGTTTCTGGGTCGTGAATTGCGCCGCCCGGGCTTTTTAGGAAGTGTGCTCGGAATGATCGACAAAAAGAAGATGCTGGAGGAAAGTATCTCCCGCATGAACGACCTGAAAGTCGGCATACGCTCTATGACACAGGCGGTGGAAACGCTCTCCGGAGGCCAGCGCCAGTGCGTAGCCGTGGGCCGTGCTGCGGCCTTTGCGCAGCACGTCGTCATCATGGACGAGCCCACTGCTGCCTTGGGTGTGAAAGAGGGCAACATGGTTCTGGAACTCATACGGCGCGTGCGCGACAAGGGCCTGCCGGTGGTGCTGATCTCGCACAACATGCCACACGTATTTGAAATAGCAGACCGCATCCACATCGCGCGTCTGGGCAAGCGCGCCGCCGTGGTCAACCCCAAGTTCATCAGCATGAGCGACACCGTGGCAGTCATGACCGGCGCCAAATCGGTGAGCGACTTGCCAGCCGAGGCACTTGCGTGATGCTCAAAGGCATCGACCCAATCCTTACGCCGGATTTGCTCAAGCTGCTCATGGAAATGGGCCATGACGACGCTATCGTCCTGTGCGACGCCAACTTCACCGCAGTGCGTTTTGCCCAAGGAAAGCCCATCATCCGGCTGCCCGGCATCGGTATGGCGCGTGCAGTCAAGGCGGTTACGTCTGTGTTGCCGCTGATCGCGGATGAAGTGCATCCCGTCGGCTATATGCAGGTCAGTGACACCCAAACCGGCTATCGCTCCGAACTACAGCGCGAAGTACTGAGAGACTTGGAGCAACAGATCTTGACCGGCCAAAGTGCGGAGGCCATAGAACGGTTTGCGTTCTATGAGCGCGCGCGCACGGCCTTTGCGATCGTGGTCACCGGAGAAATGCAGCCTTATGGAAACTTTTTGTTGCGCAAGGGTGTAATCGGGGAAAATTTGCGACCATGAACACCAACGACGTGCCTCCAGTCCTGCGACCCCGTGGATCTAACCATGTTGGCATGCGCCAGTTCAACGAGCGTGTAGTTCTGCAAGCTATCCGTCTGCACGGCAGCCTGCCCAAAGCCGAAATTGCCCGCTTGACCGGCCTGACCGCCCAAACTATAGGATTGATTACGACCCGTCTGGAAGACGACGGTTTGCTGATCCGCCACCAGCCCGTACGTGGGCGCATTGGTCAGCCCTCCATTCCCATGGCGCTTAATCCGGATGGTGCGTTTTCTTTGGGCATCAAAATCGGTCGACGTAGTGCCGACCTGCTGCTGGTGGATTTCACCGGTGCGGTACGCAAGCGTGAAGTGTTGCCCTACACATTTCCCGATGCTCAGACCCTGCTGCCGACCATTCGCGCGCACATGCGCTCCATTGAAGACGGCCTTGGCGCGTTGGCCTTGCGTCTGGTGGGCGTGGGGCTGGCGGCGCCCTTGAACCTGGGCGGATGGCACAAACTGCTGGGCCTGCCGGCTGATGTATCGGATCAATGGAATCACATCGACTTGCTGGTACAGGTGCAGTCATTTACCGACCTACCGGTCAGTTTCGCGAAGGACACTTCCGCTGCATGTGTGGCAGAACTGGTGGCCGGGCGGGGCCGTGATCTGAAAAGTTTTTTGTACCTGTTTGTGGATACCTTTGTAGGTGGCGGTCTTGTCATCAATTCGCACTTGCACAACGGCATACACGGCAATGCCGGCGCTGTGGCATCGTTGCCTATGCAAGTGGCAGCCACCGCAATAAAGCAAGGAGCAGTCCCCGATCAGTTAATCGCCCATGCATCACTTTGGGAACTGGAGCAGCGGCTCAAAGCCGCGCAGCTTGACCCCACCGCGGCTTACGATGACCGCGCTTTAGGGACCCCATTTTATGCACACACACAGGCCTGGATAGACAGTGCGGCACTGTCACTTGCGCAGTGCGTGGTGAGTGGCACGGCATTTCTCGATGTGGATGCGGTGGTGATTGATGGCTCATTTTCACGTGCGATGCTGGAGCGCCTGATAGCGGCGACGCAGGATGCATTGCAAGCCTACGACTGGGAAGGACTGTGGCCAGCACGGCTAGTGGCTGGCAGCATGGGGTCAGATGCCCGGGCCTTGGGCGGCGCGCTGCTGCCGCTGCATGAAAACTTTGCACCCGACCGGGACGTGTTTTTAAAAGTCGGCTAAACGGGCAGATGAACTTCAAAACACGCACCGCCACCTTCACGGTTGCTGCAGAGGATACTGCCGTTGTGGCGAAGCGCGATTTGCTTCACCAGTGAGAGCCCCAGGCCAACGCCGCCTTCACGCTCAGACGCACCGGGCAATCGATAGAACGGTTCGAAGATGCGCTCCGAGAGCTCCCGTGGAACGCCGGGGCCGCGATCATTGACTTGCAGGATGGCTTGGGTTTCAGTCTGCCGTATGGATACGTCAACTTCGTCACCGCCATAGCGCTTGGCGTTTTCCAACAAGTTGCGCACGACGCGGCGCAATAGTTTGGCCACGCCGGGCACATTCACAGAAGCCACTTCAACATCCAAAGTAGCATTAACGCGAGCGCACTCTTCCGCACAAATGCCAACCAGGTCCACCTCTTCGACTGTACCCAAGTCCGCTTCTTTGGCCTCAAGCCGACTGGCCAGCAAAATTTCGCCGACCAATTGGTCTAACTCGTTAATGTTGCGTGTGATCTCCGCTTTGGCCGCCGATCCGGGTGCGCCACCCATCAATTCAATGCCCATGCGAATGCGCGTCAGAGGCGAGCGCAGCTCATGGGACGCGTTTGCCAGCAAAGACTTTTGGGAGGCCAGCAGGTCTTCACGTGACTTCATCAGTGTTTGGATTTGTTCCGCAGCGTGGTTAAAACGCTTGGCAAGGAACCCCACTTCATCATCGCCAACCAAAGGCATACGCACGCTCAAATCGCCATTTCCCCAACGCTCTACATCCCGCTGCAGCGACTCCAGTCTGCGTGTCAACCTGCGCACGATCGGGTAAATCGCCAGCGCCACGGCAATGGCAACGAGGCCGAGTGTCCAGAAAAACCCGAATGGTGCGCGCCAGTTGCTGTTGGCTGGGCGCGGCATGTGCATATGCATTGTTTGCCCGTCGAGCATGCGCACTACTGCCTCAGGTCCAGCGCCAAAGCGGCCACGTTGCAAGGGCTCCGCATTGTCATCATCGTCGTTTGCCGGCACAGCGCTGATGACGCCGCTTGGTGCGGGGGAAGAGGCGCCAGCTGAGGGAGTAATCGCCGGCGCTTCACCCAAATGCCAGCCTGATGCGCCGGGCGCACGTCCAAAGCGCACCTTACCGGTTCCAATAACTTCACCTGCCGCATTGCGCACCACGACTTCCCGCAGTGGCGGCTCGACCGTCATGCGCCATGCGTAGCCCACCAGAAGGGTCAGGACCGCAACGGCCAACACCACGGCCAGCCAGATGCGAACGTACAGGCGCTCAAAAAACATGCTCAGTCCTGCTGGCGTGCGAATACGTATCCCACACCGCGCACGGTAAGAATCCGTTTGGGGTCTTTCGCATCGGCTTCTATGGCAGCACGGATACGGCCCATATGCACGTCAATCGAGCGGTCAAAGGCTTCAAGCTCGCGTCCGCGGACGGCCTCCATGATCTGGTCGCGGCTGAGGACTCGTCCTGCACGTTCAGCAAGCGTTACCAGCAAATCAAACTGGTAGGACGTGAGTTCACAGGCAGCACCGGCAACCGTCACGGTCCGTGCATCCCGGTCGATTTCCAGAGAGCCAAAGCGCAAAACATTGCCGGCTTGTGCTGGAGTTTCCACTTTGCGGCGCAAGATGGCTCGCACGCGCGCCAAAAGTTCACGCGGCTCAAAGGGCTTGGGCAGGTAATCGTCCGCGCCCATCTCCAGCCCGATGATGCGGTCCATCGGATCGCCCTTGGCAGTGAGCATGAGCACGGGGATCTTGGCCACCGGCGTGGTCAAGGCGCGGATGCGACGGCATACTTCGAGGCCATCAATGTCGGGCAGCATCAAGTCAAGAATCACCAGATCGGGCGGCGCGCCTTCGGGCTGACTCAGGCGGGACATGCCGCTTTGACCGTCGGGCGCATTGCTGACCGCAAAGCCGTTTTGTTCAAGATACTCGCCAACCATGGAGGCTAGCCTGGCATCGTCTTCAATCATGAGTAAGTTTTGGCGCATGGGCGCAGTCTAGCGCCGACGCGCCTCAGGCAGATTCCTTGCGTTTGAACGCGGCGTAAAGAAAGGTAAACCGTTTCAGTGCGTTGGGGTCGGGCGCGCGGCAATGCGGGAGGCCAGCCATACCAGTACCAATACCGGCGCGCCCAGCAAGGCGGTGGCATTGAAAAAGTTGGCGTAGCCGAAGTGGTCCACGTATACGCCCGAATAGCCCGCCACAAATTTGGGCAACAACAGCATCATGGAGCTAAATAGCGCGTACTGCGTGGCCGAGTAATTGACGTTGGTCAGCGAGGACAAGTAGGCGATAAACGCACTCGATGCGATGCCGCTTGCCAGGTTGTCTGCGGAAATCACAAAGATGAGTTTGCTTACATCGTGCCCCTGTCCGGCCAGCCACGAGAACAGCACATTGCTGGCGGCGCTTAGCACCGCACCCAGCAAGAGCACCCGCATGACACCCATGCGCAGTGCCAGTGAACCGCCGATAAAGGCACCCACCAACGTCATCACCACGCCGTAAATCTTGGTGACAGCTGCGACTTCGTCTTTGGTGTAGCCCATGTCTACGTAAAACGGATTGGCCATGATGCCCATGACCACATCGCTGATTCGGTAGGTGGCAATGAGTGCCAATATGAGGGCGGCCTGCCAGCGGTAGCGCCGCAAGAATTCGGCGAACGGGTCGACCAGCGCACCACGTAACCACTCGGCGGCGTTCCTGGCGGGCGGTATAGCGCGCTGTACCGGTTCACTGGAAAACAATACCGTAAGCACGCCGGGCAGCATGCTGGCCGCCATCACCAGATAGGCGGTTTGCCACGCCGTATACTGGTAATTGGCAGCTGATGCCGTCTCAGCACGTGCTGCAATCCATAACGCACCCGCACCGGACCAGATCATCGCCAGCCGGTAGCCGGTCTGGTAGGTCGCCGCCAGCGCAGCCTGGTGCTGGATGTCCGCCGATTCAATACGAAATGCGTCCAGCGCAATGTCCTGTGTGGCAGAACCGAACGCAACCGAAATAGCGCACCACACCATGGGGGCCAGGGCCAGTTTGGGATCGGTCATAGCCATACTGACCAGACCCGCCATGATAATTGCCTGCGCCAACAGCAGCCAGCTGCGCCGGCGCCCCAGAACGCGCGTCAAAATCGGGATAGGCATGCGATCCACCAGTGGCGACCAAACCCACTTAAAGCCGTAAGCCAAGCCGACCCAGCTTAAAAAACCGATGGTGCTGCGGTCCACACCGGCTTCTCGCAGCCAAAAACTCAAAGTGCCAAATACCAGCAATAAAGGCAAGCCGGCTGAAAAACCGAGCGACAACATGCGCAGCGATGCCGGCTCCAGATAGACTTTGATAGTTTGCAGCCAGGTCGGTTTGTCATCCTGCGGGGCCTGGTCATGCGTTGAAGGAATCATGCGGGGAATAATACCTTGGCATCTTGTAAAACATCGCTTCAGCGCGCATCTGATCCAATCCCAAAATGCTGATCGTAAAACTCCAGGCAAACATCACCGCCCTCGCCATCGCAATGTTGATGGCTTTGCCGCTGCACAGCTTTGCCCGCGAAGGGGTCGATGTGGGTGGCAATTCTGTGATGGCTAAGCTGGTGCCGGCGCAGGACGTAGAACGTTCCGCGCAACAGCAATACGCACAGATGTTGCAGCAGGCAGCCGCCAAAAATGCACTGGCCCCTGCTGACAATGCCCAATTGCGTCGCCTGCGTGGTATTGCGCAACGTCTTATCCCCTTTGCAATTCCATGGAACGAGCGCGCCAAAGACTGGCGTTGGGAAGTAAATCTGATCGGATCCAGCCAGATCAATGCTTTTTGCATGCCTGGAGGCAAAATTGCGTTTTACAGTGGTATTTTGCATACGCTGCAACTCACTGACGACGAAGTTGCCATGGTGATGGGGCACGAAGTGGCCCATGCTTTGCGCGAGCATGCACGTGAACGCATGGCCAAAAATGCTGCCACTGGCATCGGAGCAAACTTGTTGGGGCAGTTTCTGGGCTTGGGGCAGTTGGGCCAGACCGTGACCAATTACGGTGCACAGTTGCTCACGCTTGAATTCAGCCGATCTGACGAGTCTGAGGCTGATCTGGTGGGTATGGAACTCGCTGCCCGCGCCGGTTTTGATCCGCGTGCCGGTGTCACGTTGTGGCAAAAAATGGGTGCTGCGAATAAAAGCGCCCCACCCCAGTGGCTATCAACCCACCCCTCAGGCAGCACCCGTATTGCCGACATACAAGCGAACCTGCCTAAAGTGATGCCGCTTTATGTGCGTGCCAAAAAGTCTTAAAGCATTTTGAATAGCTCGCTGGGCGCAACTTCCAGAGCGCCGGCTAGTGCAACCAGCACAACCAGCGTGGGGTTTGCCGAACCGGATTCAATCCGACTAAGGTAGGTACGGAAAATGCCACAGCGTTCAGCGAGCACTTCTTGCGTCAGAGCGTTGGCCACACGCAAGGCCTTGATTCGCTCACCTACCAACTTTTTGTAATTTAGATGACTAATGTTTTGCACGGCGCGAGTATGTTGGGGATCGTTGGACCCACCAACACATTCATTCGCACATGCGGGTTTTTCAGAGGATTGGGATGGCATTTATTGCCCCCGTAGTTAAAAGCACTATGCTGTGCTTGTAACTTTCGTGGGTCTGTGCGCCCTGCCTCCTGGGTGAAGGATTACCAGACGTACTCGACAGTGATCGGTGCGTGGTCGGAGAACTTCTGATCCTTATAAATGGACACCGTTTTTGCCCATGCGGCTGCGGCTTTCGTGGCCAGGTGGTAGTCCAGACGCCAGCCAACGTTTTTTGCATACGCCTGTCCGCGGTTGCTCCACCATGTGTAGCACGCGTCGGTAGTCGCCGGATGCAACTGGCGGTAAACATCCACCAGTTCTCCTTCTGTGAGCAGCCGGGTCATCCAGGCCCGTTCTTCCGGCAGGAAACCTGAGTTTTTCTTGTTACCTTTGAAGTTTTTCAGGTCGATCTCCTGGTGCGCGATGTTGACGTCGCCGCACAGGATGAAGTCGCGCTGTGCCCTGAGCTTTTGCAGGTGGGGATAAAACTCCGTCAAAAAGCGGAACTTGGCCTGTTGACGCTCTTCGCCGGAGGAGCCGCTGGGGAAGTACGCACTGATGATGGACCACTTGCGCTGTGGTGTGTCAAAGCGCAGCTCCACATAGCGGCCTTCCGGGTCGAACTCGGGCGAGTTGTAGCCGACGATCACGTCGCTGGGCTCGTGTCTGGAATACACCGCCACACCGGAGTAGCCCTTTTTCTCGGCCAGATGGAAGTAGCCCTTAAGCCCATCGAGTACTTCAAATTTGTCCGCCAGATCGGCCGCCTGCGCCTTGACCTCTTGCACGCAAATACAATCCGGTTTTGCCTGTTGCAACCAGGTTTCAAGCCCTTTACTGGTCGCAGAACGGATACCGTTGAGGTTCAGGCTGGTTAACTTAAACGAGGAATTTCCCATGTCAATTCAGGACCCTACACTGGCCGCACCCCGCGACGCATTGGCGCAGGAGTTTGTGGCGTTTGCACTGGAGTGCGGGGTGCTGCGCTTTGGCGAATTCAAGACCAAAGCGGGACGCATGAGCCCGTACTTTTTCAACGCGGGTCTGTTCGATGACGGACAGCGCCTGTTGCGTTTGGCCGAATTTTATGCGCAGCGCCTGTTACAAAGCGGCATCGAATTCGACATGGTTTTCGGCCCCGCCTACAAGGGCATTCCGCTGGGCGCTGCTTTGGCGGTAGAGCTTGCACGGCGTGGCCGAAATGTGCCGTTTGCCTACAACCGAAAAGAAGCCAAGGACCATGGCGAAGGCGGTACGCTGGTGGGCGCACCCCTTAAAGGCAGGGTACTGATCGTCGACGACGTGATGTCTGCCGGCACGGCAGCGCGCGAATCGATTGCCATCATTCAGGCTGCGGGCGCCACGCCGCACGCCGTTTGCATTGCATTGGACCGCCAGGAAATGGCCACCGAAAATGGCAAAGATGTGCCCTACAGCGCCGTGCAATATGTGCGCAATACGCTGGGCTTGCAAGTTTGTGCGATTGCGAAACTGTCGGATTTAATGCAGTATCTGTCCTCGGGGGGGACATCCACTGCGGCGCTAGACCGTGAGCGGGTCCTTGTATATCGCCAGCGCTATGGTGTTGAAGAAGGGTGAAAATGAAAATAATTGCTGCAGTTCCATTGGCTCTCATTGTGTTTTGGGCAGGGCAAGGCGCGTGGGCGCAAGGCGTTTATACCTGCGTGGACGGCAAAGGCCGCAAACTCACTTCCGACCGACCCATCCCCGAGTGCATGGATCGCGAGCAAAAGGTGCTCAATGCCAGCGGGACTGTTAAGCAAACGGTGGGCCCCACATTGACTGCGCAGGAGCGTGTGCAGCAAGAGAAAAAAGAAAAAATGGAGCTTGAAGAGCGCACCCGCATTTCTGAGGAGCGCCGGCGCGACAAAGCGCTGATGACGCGCTATCCGAACAAGGCAGTGCATGACCAGGAGCGCAATGAGGCCCTGGCGCAAATCGGTGTGGTCAAGCAAGCTGCGATTAACCGCATCAATGAGCTTAAGGGCCAGCGTGATAAGCTCAACGCCGAAATGGAGTTCTATAAGAAGGACCCGGCCAAGGCGCCAGCCTACTTGCGTCGTCAGGTGGAAGACAACGAGCAGAGTGCGGCCGTACAAAAGCGATTTATCGCTGAGCAGGACGACGAGTCCAAGCGCGTGAACCAGCGCTTTGACGACGAGCTGATCCGCCTGCGCCAGCTCTGGCCAACGGTTTCTAACCTGAAGTAATTCTGATCTATCTGAGCTTGGCGCGTAGCAGATCGTTCACTTGTTGCGGATTCGCCTTGCCTTTGCTGGCTTTCATGATCTGACCGACCAGCGCGTTCAGGGCCTTTTCATTGCCCGCCTTGAACTCACTTACATTTTTCGCGTTGGCGGCAATCACGTCATCCACAATTTTTTCCAATGCGCCGGTGTCGTTCATCTGGCGTAAGCCCTGAGATTCGATGACGCCATCTACCGTTGCCGTCGCGTCTTCCCACAGCACTTCGAATACCTGCCGCGCTGCGTTGTTGGAAATGGTTCCATCGCTGATGCGGGTAATTAATGCGCCAAGTGTTTCGGCCTTCAATGGCGCTTGTTCAATGCCGATATCCTGATTGTTTAAGCGGCGCGACAGTTCACCCATAATCCAGTTACCTGCCAATTTGGCTTGTCCACAAACCTTGGTGGCCGCTTCAAAATAGTTGGACAGCGCCAGGCTCTGTGTGAGTTGCGTTGCGTCATATTCGCTCAAGCCGTAACTGTATTCAAACCGTGCCGCCATGGCGCGTGGCAGTTCTGCCATGTGGCTGCGCACTTCGTCAATCCAACTTTGTGCAATACAAAGGGGCGGCAGGTCAGGGTCCGGAAAGTAGCGGTAGTCGGCGGCATCTTCCTTGGTGCGCATGGCACGTGTCTCACCCGTGTCGGGGTTGAACAGTACGGTGGCCTGTTGAATTTTGTGACTGTCTTCAATTTGCTCGATCTGCCAGCGCACCTCGTAGTCGATGGCCTGTTGCATGAACTTGAAGCTGTTGAGATTCTTAATTTCGCGACGCGTACCCAGCGGGCCACCGGGCCTGCGTACCGATACGTTGGCATCACAGCGGAAGGAACCTTCTTGCATATTGCCGTCGCAAATGCCGATCCAGGTGACGATTTTGTGCAGCTCTTTGGCGTAGGCCACTGCTTCTGCGCTGGAGCGCATATCCGGCTCTGTCACGATCTCCAGCAGCGGTGTGCCCGCGCGGTTGAGGTCAATGCCGCTCTGCCCCACAAAGTCTTCATGCAAAGATTTGCCCGCGTCTTCTTCCAGGTGCGCGCGTACCAATCGCACACTCATTTTTTTCTCATTCAGAAAGAATTCAATCAGGCCGCCTTGCACCACCGGAATTTCAAACTGGCTGATCTGGTAACCCTTGGGCAGGTCGGGATAGAAGTAGTTCTTGCGCGCAAAAATACTCTTAGGTGCAATGTGGGCACCAATGGCCAAGCCGAACTGTATGGCGCGCTCTACCGCACCTTTGTTCATCACCGGCAGCGTACCGGGCAAGGCCAGATCCACCGCGCAGGCTTGCGTGTTGGGCTCGGCACCGAATGCTGTCGAAGCACGCGAAAAAATCTTGGATTGGGTGGAGAGTTGCGCGTGGGTCTCGAACCCGATGATGACCTCATAACCACCCACCAGCGGTGCGTCCGGACGGTCTAAAAGTATGGGAGTGTTGCTCTGCGACATGTTCAAAATCCTGTTGCGCGTGCAGCGTGAAAATCAGTCGCCTGCTGGAAGCGGTGCGCCACATTGAGCAGGCGCGCTTCCTGAAAATAATTACCGATCAGTTGCATGCCGATCGGCATGCCTTTGTCCGCGGCGCAAGACGCAAATCCGACCGGCAGGCTCATGCCCGGAAGTCCGGCCAATGAGCCGGGCAGCGTGAAAATATCGGCCAGGTAGTTGGCTACCGGATCGTCCGACTTCTCGCCCAGCTTCCATGCCACGGTGGGCGCCACAGGCCCTGCAATGACATCGCAGTCTTTGAATGCATTCTGGAAGTCGTCTGCAATCATCCGGCGGATCTTTTGGGCCTGCAGGTAGTAGGCGTCGTAGTAGCCGTGTGACAGCACATACGTGCCAATCATGATGCGTCGTTTGACTTCGTCGCCAAATCCCTCGGAGCGGGTTTTCTTGTACATGTCCGCCAAATCGGTGAAGTGCGCAGCCCGGTGGCCGAATTTCACACCGTCAAAGCGGCTCAAGTTACTCGAAGCTTCAGCCGGAGCAATGATGTAGTACACCGGAATCGACAACTCCGTGCGCGGCAGTGAAATGGGTACCAGTTTTGCCCCTAACTTTTCGTACTGCTGCAAAGCGCCATTGACGGTGTTGCGCACGTCGTCGGCCAGCCCTTCGCCGAAAAATTCTTTCGGAACGCCGATGCGCAAGCCTTCGACGGAGCCTTGCAAGCCGGCTGTGAAGTTTTCTGCTGCTACATCGAGCGATGTGGAATCGCGGTCGGTATCGGGGCCGCACATGGCGGACAGTAGGAGCGCGCAATCTTCAGCCGTACGGGCCATGGGGCCGGCCTGGTCCAGGCTGCTGGCAAACGCCACCATGCCATAACGCGATGCACGGCCATAAGTCGGTTTAATCCCGGTGATACCGCAAAACGAAGCCGGTTGGCGGATGGAGCCACCGGTGTCGGTACCGGTTGCAGCAGGCGTCATGCGTGCGGCCACCGCCACTGCACTGCCGCCTGACGAACCTCCGGGAATGCGTTGGGTATTCCAGGGGTTGCGTACCGGGGCCGGTGCGCCGCTATCGACCGGCGCCACTGCGGAATTTTCATTGCTGGAGCCCATCGCAAATTCGTCGCAATTGAGCTTGCCCAAGGTCACCATGCCCGCCCCAGGCGTGCCACCTGCGACACCGGCTCCGAGCTTACTTACGACCGTGGCGTCGAAGGGCGAGCGGTAGCCATTGAGCATGCGCGAACCGGCGGTAGTCACAAAGTCTTTGGTGACAAAAATATCTTTGTGGGCAACGGGCACGCCCTCGAGCGCACCGGCATTTCCCGAAGCAATGCGTGCGTCAGAATTTTGTGCCTGCGCGATGGTGATGTCGCGTCGAACATCGACATACGCGCCCAAGCCGGAATGGGCCGCACTGCGGTCCAGAAAATGGGATGCCAGTTCCACGGCGGAAACCTGTTTGCTGCTTAAAGCTTGCACCAACTCTGCGACCGTGAGGTCATGCAGTGCGGCTTTCGAGAGAGATGGAGTCGTCATAGTGGAAAAAATTATTCGATGACCTTGGGAACCAGAAACAGGCCGCGCTCTACTGCGGGTGCGCTGACCTGGTTGGCCTCACGCTGGTCCGGTTCGCTTACCTTGTCATCGCGCAAGCGCAGGGCAATGTCGCCAATGGCGGCCACCGGGTGGGCCAATGGTTCAATTCCGGTGGTGTCCACCGCGCGCATTTGTTCAACGATGGCAAAAAAGCCGTTCATTTGCACAAGCATGCGTTCACTGTGAACAGGGTCGAGTTCGAGCCGCGCCAGATTGGCGATGCGCGCGATGTCATGGGTAGTGAGTGACATGGGACAAAAAGGGTTGAAACCAAAGGTAAAAGTGGCCTGCCAACAGTCCGCAACGGGAGCTATTCACAGGCAATCGGTTATTATCCTGCCTTTGGCCGCATTGACTCGAATTAGCAGTCTTTGAGGCTTAACGTACCACTTTTTAACGATAGAACAGGGCGATGCAACGGCGAAGTCTGCTGCGTGCCCGAGAGGATTTGTGATGTTTGGAGCTTTTCGTCGGTACTTCTCCACCGACCTGGCAATCGACTTGGGTACCGCCAACACCCTGATTTTTGTAAGAGACAAAGGAATTGTCCTTGATGAGCCATCCGTAGTGGCCATTCGCCACGAAGGCGGTCCTCAAGGCAAAAAGACTATCCAGGCAGTAGGTCGCGAAGCCAAGGCCATGTTGGGTAAAGTGCCCGGCAACATTGAAGCCATTCGTCCCATGAAGGACGGCGTGATTGCCGATTTCACGGTGACCGAGCAAATGCTCAAGCAGTTCATCAAGATGGTCCATCCGCGCGGCGTGTTCAAGCCCAGCCCGCGCATCATCATCTGCGTGCCTTGCGGATCTACCCAGGTGGAGCGCCGTGCAATCCGTGAGTCGGCGCTGGGCGCCGGTGCCAGCGATGTGTATTTGATCGAAGAGCCCATGGCGGCGGCTATCGGTGCCGGTTTGCCGGTATCCGAGGCAAGCGGCTCTATGGTGGTGGACATCGGTGGCGGTACTACCGAAGTCGGCGTCATCTCGCTGGGCGGCATGGTCTACAAAGGTAGTGTGCGCGTTGGCGGTGACAAGTTTGACGAAGCAATCATCAACTACATCCGGCGCAACTACGGCATGTTGATCGGCGAACCCACTGCCGAAGCCATCAAAAAGCAGATCGGCTCGGCTTTCCCCGGCTCCGAAGTCAAAGAAATGGAAGTACGTGGCCGCAATCTTTCCGAAGGCGTGCCGCGCAGCTTCACGATTTCCAGCAACGAAATTCTGGAAGCCCTGACCGACCCGCTCAACAACATCGTGTCTGCCGTGAAAAACGCGCTGGAACAAACCCCTCCCGAACTGGGTGCGGACATTGCCGATCGCGGCATGATGCTCACTGGCGGTGGCGCGCTCCTTCGTGATCTGGACCGCTTGCTGGCCGAAGAAACCGGTTTGCCTGTGCTGGTGGCCGAAGATCCGCTGACCTGTGTTGTGCGTGGTTGCGGCATTGCGTTGGAACAGATGGAGCGCCTTGGCTCCATTTTCACCAACGAATAATTTTCAGGCTTCAGCGATGCACGTACCATGCCTTTAGGTACGCTGGACAGAGATCCTCCCCCCTTCTTCCGCCAGGGCCCTTCGGCTCTGTCCAAGTTGGCTGTCTGCAGCGCGTTGGCGCTGTTCCTCATGGTGGCTGATGCGCGCTTTAAGGTGATGCAACCGGTGCGTGCTTTTTTCGGTGCGGTGCTGTACCCAGTGCAATGGCTGGCCCTGCAGCCCGCTGCACTGATTGCCGGCGGCGCCGATTATTTGGCTACTGTTAATTCGGCCCAAAGTGCCAAAGACGAGGCGCAAAAGCGCCTGGGTTTGCAGTCCGCGCGAGCGAACCAGGTCGAACAGCTCACCATCGAGAACGAACGGCTGCGCAAGTTGCTCGACTTACGTCTGCGTCTGAAAGTCAATGCCTCTGCGGCGCAGGTTATATACGATGCCGCCGATCCATACACCCGCAAGGTGGTGATCGACAAAGGCATGCTCAACAGCATCGGCCTTGGCTCACCCGTATTGGATGAATCCGGTGTGCTTGGTCAGGTTACCCGTGTGTACCCCCTAGTGAGTGAAGTCACATTGATTACCGACCGCGATCACGCTATTCCCGTGCTCAACACACGCACTGGCGCTCGCGGTGTTGCTTTCGGCGACACCTCTACGCACGCTGATGCCATGGAGTTGCGCTACATGGCGGCCAACGCCGATGTGACGGTGGGCGACTTGCTCACCACAAGCGGTGTCGATGGCGTTTACCCGCCGGGCCTGCCGGTTGCGCGGGTAGAAAAAGTTGAGCGCCGGGTCGACACCATGTTTGCCCGTATTTACTGCGTGCCCCTGGCGTTGGTGGCCGGTGCACACCATGTGCTGGTGTTGGAGCCACTGACTTCACAAATCACGCCGCGCCCCGTGCCGGACGCGCCGGTGCCTGCCGCCAATGGCAAGCGACAGGAGCTCAAATGATCATGCGCCAAGGCCAGCAACTGTTGTTGCCGGCTAATCCACTGTTCATCTGGGGCAGCATGCTGGCGGCGCTGTTGCTGAACCTTTTTCAGAACATGGCCCTGTTCGGCCGGGCCGCCTGGGTACCCGACTTACTGGCTGTTGTGCTGGTTTTCTGGACGGTGCACCAGCCTTTGCGGGTAAGCATTGGCGCAGCCTTCTTTTTTGGGTTGCTGATGGATGTGCATCAGGGCGCGTTGCTGGGCCAGCATGCCATGTCCTACACCGTGCTGAGCTTTTTTGCGATCACCATTCATCGCCGCCTGCTGTGGTTTACGGTGCCGTCGCAGGCAGCGCAGGTGTTGCCCTTGTTTGTCGCGGCACATGCGGTGGAACTGGTGCTGCGCATGTTGGCCGGGGGTGCGTTCCCCGGTGCCTCCATGTTGCTAGCACCGTTGCTGGAGGCTGCTTTGTGGCCCGTGGCAAGCGTGCTGTTGCTGGCGCCGCAGCGTCGGGCACCGGACCCCGACGCTAACCGGCCTTTGTAACCATGACGGAGTTGCGTAATGTCGAGGCGGACCTGGCGCGGTTTCGCTCGCGCGTATTTGTCGTCAGCCTAGTTATATTCATATGTTTTTTGCTGTTGCTCAGCCGACTAATTTATCTGCAGGTGTGGCGCCATGAAGACTTGAGCGCGCAAGCAGAAAGCAACCGCACGGCAATCGTGCCCATCGTCCCCAATCGCGGCCTTATTACCGACCGCAACGGCATCATTCTGGCTAGCAACTACTCTGCCTACACGCTGGAAATCACGCCCTCCAAATGCGGGCCTTTGGATCAAACGCTGGACGATCTGTCCAAGGTGCTGGACATCACGGCGCGGGAGCGCAGGCGCTTCAAGAAGTTGCTCGATGAGTCCAAAAGCTTTGAGTCCCTACCGATTCGTACACGTCTGACGGATACCGAAGTGGCCCGCTTTGCTGCGCAGCGCTTTCGCTTTCCCGGCGTAGAGATCAAGGCGCGCCTGTTTCGCAGCTACCCTTATGGCGAGTTGGCCAGCCATGTGATTGGCTACATCGGACGCATTAACCAGTCGGAAAAAGAAAAAATCAACGACAGCGACGACCAGGCCAATTACCGCGGTACCGAATACATCGGCAAGCTCGGCGTAGAGCAAAGTTTTGAAGGGCAACTGCACGGCACCACAGGTGTGGAGCAAATCGAAACGTCAGCGGGCGGGCGCGCAGTGCGCAAGCTCGCCAGCAACCCCTCCACGCCGGGCAATGCGGTGGTTTTGTCGATTGATATCCGGCTTCAAAAACTGATTGAAGACATGTTTGGTGACCGCCGTGGCGCATTGGTTGCACTGGACCCGAAGACCGGTGAGGTGCTGGCCTTCGTCAGCAAGCCTACGTTCGATTCGAACCTGTTTGTGGAAGGCATTGACCAGGAAAACTGGCAAATGCTCAATGAGTCCCCTGACAAGCCACTGCTCAACCGCGCACTGCGCGGCACCTATCCGCCTGGCTCCACCTACAAACCCTTTATGGCGCTGGCTGCTCTGGAGACCGGCACGCGCTCCCCCACAGCGCTCATTAACGACCCCGGCTTTTTCATGTTCGGCGGCCACCGTTTTGGCAGCCCCGAAAACGAGCGCGGCGGCATTATGGACATGCACCGCGCGATTGTGGAATCGAGCAACGCCTACTTCTACTCTCTGGCCAATGAGTTGGGCGTGGACACCATGCATGACTTTATGAAACCGCTGGGTTTCGGGCAGATTACCGGGATTGATATCCAGGGCGAAGTGCGTGGTGTTTTGCCCAGCCAAGCCTGGAAAAAGGCTTATTACAAGCGGCCTGAGCAGCAAAAATGGTACGCAGGTGAAACCATTTCGCTGGGTATCGGACAGGGTTACAACAGCTTCACCATGTTGCAACTGGCGCAGGCGGTAGCCACCCTGGCGAACAATGGCATCAAGCGCCAGCCGCAACTGGTAACGGCTACGCGCGACGTCAATACGCGTGTGCAGACCCAGGTGGAGGCGCAACCGCCGGTGGATCTGAAATTCAAACCTGAGAACGTGGAATTGGTTCGCAAAGCCATGGTCGATGTCACCTTGGGCGGCACCTCGGCACGGGTGTTCGCAGGGGCGCAATATTTGAGTGGCGGCAAAACGGGAACCGCGCAGGCCGTAGGCTTGAAAGAAAAAGAAAAGTACAACGCGTCCAAAATGGAAGAACACCAGCGCGACCATTCGCTCTACATCGCGTTTGCACCCGCTGTGGATCCCCAAATTGCCTTGGCGGTCATTGTGGAAAACGCGGGCTTTGGTGCTGCCTCGGCGGCACCCATTGCACGGCGTGTTTTTGATTACGTACTGATGAACCAGTACCCCAACGACGAAGATATGGCGGCTGTCAGCAAGGGTCTGGCGACAGCCCCGATCGGCAAGCCAAGAGTCGCTTCTGAAGTGCCCTGGCCTCCCAAACCCGTTGTTACTGCCGCATCTGCCGGCGCTGCTCCGGTAACCCCCGGTGCATCCGACGCAGTGTTGACTCCGGCATTGCCCGCATCTGCACCTGTTGGAGCAGCCTTTGCCGTAAAGGCGGCATCAGCAACGCGCTGATACCGCTTTAGCGTAGGAAGGCGTCATAGCCGGTTTTGAGAATCAGCGCCGATACCACCAGAATAAATACGCCACGCACAAACCCCGTGCCATGCTCGAGCGCCATACGAGTGCCGGCCAGACTGCCGATGACGTTGGCAACCGCCATGACCGCAGCAAAGTGCCACCACACATGGCCCTTCAGCGCAAAAAGCAGGAGTGCCGCAGAGTTGGTGGCCGTATTGAGTAATTTGGCCGAGGCCGACGCGTGCAAAAAGTCGTAGCCCAGAACCCGCACGATCAAAAACACATAGAAGCTGCCTG
>CANBYM010000044.1 GCA_947373605.1 Comamonadaceae bacterium | reverse complement strand
AGGCCCAAAGGTATCGCAGGCCTTGGAATAAGGCAATGGACTTGCAGTGAATGTGGAGGCTTGCATGATCGCGATGTGAATGCGGCTAAAAATATCCTGTCAAAGTTCACTGCCGGTTCTGGACATGAGACCCCTATAGAGGGAATCCCTGTCCACCAGGGCCGGGAGGATGTCAATAACTTTAGGCTAGGATGTGTGCTGGACACAACTCGCATCACATTCCTACAAAAAAACGCATGCTGCAATTCACCGACATCCAAGCCGCCGCCGAACGTCTCAAAGGCGTGGCACACCGCACACCCATCCTTACCAGTAGCACGCTGAACCGCATGCTCGGGTGCGAGGTATTTCTGAAGGCCGAGAATTTTCAGCGCATGGGCGCGTTCAAGTTCCGCGGGGGCTACAACGCCATCCATTCGCTGACCGATGCCGAGCGTGCTCGTGGCGTGCTGGCGTTTTCGTCGGGTAACCACGCACAGGCGGTCGCGCTAGCGGCCAAGCTGCACGGTTGCAAGTCGGCCATTCTGATGCCCTCGGACGCACCGCAGATGAAGCTCGATGCCACGCGCGGTTACGGTTCCGAAGTCATCACCTATGACCGGTACAAGGAAGACCGCAACGTTCTGGCCAAGCAGTTAAGCGATGAGCGCAACGCAGTGCTTATCCCGCCCTACGACTACCTGCCGGTGATGGCAGGGCAGGGCACGTGCGGGTTGGAGATCGCACAGGACGTACCAAATCTTGCTGCGCTGATCGTGTGCACAGGCGGCGGCGGATTTTTGTCCGGCAGCACGGTTGCGGCCAAAGCGCTGCAACCTGATATTCAGGTTTTCGGTGCCGAGCCACAGGCCGGTAACGACGTGCAGCAGTCTCTTCGCACCGGAAAAATCGTCACCATCGACGTGCCCCAGACCATTTGTGATGGCCAACAGACGCAGTCGGTCGGCGTCAATCCCTTCGAGGTAATTCGCGCTCACGTCACCGACATACTCACCACGCCGGACGCCACCGTGGTTGAAGCCATGCGCTTTGCATTTGACCGCCTGAAAATTGTGCTGGAACCCTCCGGCGCATGCGCGCTTGCGTCACTGATGGCGAACAAAGGTCGCTTCGCTGGAAAGCGCGTGGCGGTCACGCTTTCCGGGGGCAATATTGACTTCGCCCGCTTCGCTGCGCTACTGGGCGCATAAATCGTTTACGGGCTTAAAGGCGTCCCATCAACATCATTACGATGATGATGAAAACCACCAAGCCCAAGCCGCCGCTGGGGCCGTAACCCCAGCCACGGCTGTGCGGCCAACTAGGAAATGCCCCGATCAGCATCAGGATCAGGATGATCAGTAATAGGGTGCCCATACTCATGGCTCTCTACAGTTTGCCGAACTTGGCTTTGGCTGTAGCCATGCAGGCGTCTTTGGTGGTGGAGGCCAGCGCAGCACACTTCTCCTCCGCAACCTTCAAATCTGCAGCACGTTTGTCGGCGGCAGCGTCAGCACGCACTTCCTTTTTCTCGGTGCTTGCCGTGGCATTGGCATCGGAGGTTTTCATCTGCACCTTGGCATCGGCCTTGGCGGTGGTGAGGGCGGCTTTGGCCTCTTTCACGCAAACATCCTTTGGGTTACCCGACAGGTCATCGCACTTTTGTTTGGCGGTGTCGTAAGCGGCTTCGCCCTTGGCGACGCTGACCTTGTACTGCGTTTTCAGCGTTGGTTTGTAGCCGTTGTCCAACTCGGCCAAGGCGATGTTTTCTTTGCCTTTGGCCTGTGCGACGCAGATGTCCTTGGCGTTGCCGGCTTGGGAGTCGCAGGCTTTCTTGTCCGTGCTGTACTCCGCCTTGATGCGGGTCTTGCTAGCGCTGAAATCGGTGGAAGACATGGCTTGCGCCATCGCGTTGCTCCCAAACAGCAAACAAGCAGCCATGGCGGTGCCGCTGAGCAGATTGCGTGAATTTTTCATGGTCATTCCTTAGAGTTAAAACTTTCGCAAGCAACAAAGGCTTGAGATTGCTGAACATAAGGTTTGAGAGGCGGGGAGTCTGTTCGCTTGCACCCATACGGACATTGAACGCGGGCAGACCCCCGTACACTGCAGTTTTATGCGACGCTTTGCATCTGCAATTCAGCGCCGACGTGTTTAAGCGCATCCTGCAAAATGCCCAGGCCTTGCCGGATCTCTTCTGCGGTGCTGTTAAGGCGCGGCATAAAGCGCAGACAATGCGGGCGCGCCGCGTTGACCAGCAAACCCATTTGCCTGCAGGTGTTGACGACGTCGGCGGCGCTGTCCTGCCCCAACTCCAAGGCCATGAGCAAGCCTTCGCCACGCACTTCACCCAGGTCGAATTGCAGTGCCAGCGACTCCAGACCTTCGCGCAACAATGCACTCATATCGCGCACATGGGCCAGAAATGCCGGTTGGGCCAGCATGTTCAATACCGCAAGGCTTACTGCACACATCAACGGGTTGCCAGCGTAGGTGCCGCCCTGTTCGCCGTGTTCAAACACACAGCAGTGCTCCTGCGCCAGCAAGGCGGAAATCGGAACGCCGCCACCCAGCCCTTTGCCCAGGGTCAGGATGTCGGGCCTTACACCGTAGTGTTCAAAGCCGAATAGGCTGCCCAAGCGTCCGCAGCCGGTTTGAACCTCATCAAAAATCAGTAGCAGCCCATGCCGGTCGCACAGTGCACGCAAGCCCTGTATAAATTCCCGCGTGGCGGGGCGAACGCCCGCTTCGCCTTGCACAGGCTCCAGCATGATTGCAACTGTGCGCTTGCCGATTGCCTCCTTGACCGACGCCAGGTTGTTGAACTGCGCTTTGATAAAGCCGGGCATGTGGGGCGGAAACAGTGCGTCCCAGCCAGGCTTGCCGCTAGCGGCCATGGTGGCAAGGTTGCGACCGTGAAAGGCGTTCTCGAAGGTGATGATTTCATGGGCCCCGTCGCGCATCAGTCGCCCCCATTTGCGTGCTAGCTTGATCGCGCCCTCGTTGGCCTCGGCACCGGTGCAGCCGAAGAATGCCTGATGAAAGCCGCTGAGCGCGCACAGGCGTTCGGCTAGTTGCATTGACGGCAGGTTGTGCAGCGCGGGGCTGGGTGTGAGCAGCAGCGCGGACTGCGTTTGCAGCGCCTCGGTGATGACCGGCGGGCAATGGCCCAGCGCATTCACCGCCCACCCTTGCAGCCAGTCCAGATAGCGCTGCTGCGCCGCATCCCACAGCCACGCGCCTTCGCCGCGCACAAATATTTCAGCGGGGCGGGGCGTGATTTGCATGAGCGGGTTGTGCTGCTGTGGCTCGGTTCGTGTTTGCATGGTGCAGGGTCCTTTCAGGGGTACAGACAAAGAAAAAGGCCACGGTGGTGAGCCGTGGCCTTGGGGGAGAAAACCGGATTGAGTCAGGTACTACATCAATTTTTTCTCACACGCAGCGCACGGCAAAGAGCGACGGGCTCGTGCAGCTCGGGCGGCGGAAAAAACGGTGTGTGCAAACGACATAGGTGTAAATCGTAACTGAAAAATTGGCAGCGCAGTTCAGAACTTGTTGCGTCAACGCAGCACCATGCTGTCATCCGCTGCACGAATCAAAGCGTTGGCGTCTTCGGCCAGCAGGAAGCCTTCGGCCTGCGCTTTTGCCGCAGCCTTACGCACGGCGGCCACATAGCCGGCGTGGTCGCCATAGCGCTCCTGCAACGAAGGGCGTGAGTCCTTGGTGATGCGGCGCTCCTGTTCATTGCGGGCAAAGGGCACCATGCCGCCGGCGTAGTTGCAAATCTGTCCGGCATGAAACGGGCGTGCGCCATCGGCTGTCACGTTCCAGCCTAGGTAGGTGCCCAGCGGCGCATCGAGCAGGACGACCGGCACGCCACCCAACTCATTGCCATCGGCATCCACCTTGGGTGCATACATGCCCAGCACTTGCCGGATCGGCGGCGGTGCGTTGGTGGCAATACCGGAGCCATCCACCGGATTGAACTGCGCGCCCCAGTCGAAATCCATCACCGGCATGATGAAGTCCGGCTCCGGAATCGTGGGCCGCAGCGTTGGCAGCGTGGGGAAATCCATTGCCGTTTTGTTGGCGGCAACCAAGGTGCCATCAGCCAGACGGGGCCAGCGGCTAGGCGGCGGCTCGATGCCGCGCATCACCCAGTTGCGGAAATGCACACGCAGGGCATTGACGGTTTCCGTGTGCGGCACCGGGTTGGCGGGAAGCGTGCCGGTTCCGTAATTGTTGCCTGGGCACATCGGGCCGGTCGTGGGTAAACCGGCGCCGGGCAGGCTGCTGTTAAAGCCGCCAGCGCCCCCGCCGTGGTTGGAGCTGGCAATGTAATAGCGCCGCACATTGGGTGGCAGCGGCAGGTCTTTGCGTGCGTCGGTTCCAATCCACTCCGGTGTGAGTTTGAGGGCCCAGACTTCTGCCGAGCCAAAGTGCTCGATGATCTTGGGGCAGGACTTGGTCAAGGTGCAGCGGTCCAGCAAACCCACTGCGGGTAATGCGCGTGCCGGGTCGGCTTGCGGCAGCCACCATTGCGGCCCTTCGCTACCGGCTTGGTACAACTCCAGCACCCCGTCGGGCTGTGCCCAGCGAAAGTTCAGCGCAATGCGGCGTCCGGCAATGATGGGCCACAAGCCGTCGTGCACCTGCTTGCCCGCCTCGTCCTGGTTGAATCCCAAATGCAGCCAGCCGCGTAAAAAGTTGCCCGACTGTGATACACCGCGTCCGATGCTGTGCGTGACCATCCCGCCAACGGGGTTAGGGGTTCCTGCATCGTCTGCGCGGGCGGTCTTGAAGAACTGACCCACATCGCGCCACGCCGCAAAGCCCACGCCCAGTGGGTACGCATCCTGCGAGGTGAATGTCACCTGATACAGCCGCTTGGCATCAAAGCCTGCTTTTAGGCAAATCTGTGTCGGATCGGGCGTACCCGGAAACGGATTGGTTGCATCGCAGCGCGCCCAGGCCCACTCCGAGGGAGCAATTTCCAGCTCGCCGATGACTTCGCCACGGGTGGACTCGGCGGTGCGCGACACCAGGCGCGATGTCCGCGTATCCAGACTCACCGGCTTATAGGGCACTGGGTTGGTCTGCACGATCAGTGGCTGCGAAGCTGGGCCGGACCGGTTCACGATGCGCCCGAGCACGGTGCCGGTGATGGGTGAGCCGTCCGTGTTGCGAGCGATGGGCAGCTGCAGCCAGTGCGACTTTTCAACTTCTGCCGTGGCCCGCACCGCTGTGGCGCCCGCGTTGTCACCCTGCCAGGCACTGGTCAGGTCGATGTCGCCGTTAGCGCGCTCTGCTGACACGTTGGGGCGGCGCAGTCCGCGGTTGGGGACCTCGTGCCACATCAGGCCGCTGGCTTTGGCCGCGTTCACCGGCTTGGTCAGAACAAAGGTCGCCACATAGCGTGCCTTGCCATCCGCATCTTTGACCAGGGTGATGTCATTGATGATGCGGTTGGCTACAGCGCCCGGGTCCAATTCACCGAACGCGCGCCCCGCAATTTGCTCAGTGGCAATGCCTCCGGTTTGATCCGCTTGCATGAGCTTTACCTCGTCGATCACGATGCGCGTGACGCGAGCATGGGCGGCGGTAAACGCTGTGCTGATCAAGGCCAGCGCGATGCCGGCTCCCCGTAAATGACGGACTACCAAGTGCATACAGTGTCTCCAAAATTATTTTATGAAAACCAGTGTAAGGCTTGGAGAAGGCCGCAGCATGCGGGCCTGTTTTTCAAGTTCCGGTCTTTTCCAGCGCCAGCAATCCTGTAGCGGTATTGGAAATGGGGATGTGGTAATTGCTATGCACCTTGCGCACGCCGGGTTGGGGCCCGCTGGTCAGCGCCGCACGCATGGCCAGCCACATCAACAGTTCAATGCCTTGCGTGCCTGCCTTTTCGACGAGTTCATGAATGCTGAACTGGGTGGCCCATTCCGGGTTGGAGTTCAGACTTTCCAAAAACTGCAAATCGAATTCTTTGTTGATGTGCCCTGCGCGTTCGCCGTCGAGCTGGTGGCTCAAACCGCCGGAGCCGATCACCGCAACCGTCTTGCTGCTGTCCCAGCTCGCGATGGCTTCGCCCACGGCTTTGCCCAGTGCATAAACACGGCTGGCTTTGGGCAGCGGGAACTGCACCGTGTTAATGCAAATCGGCACCACCGTCACAGGGCAAGGCCCCTGCGGCCAGAGCAATTTAAGCGGCAGCGTGCAGGAGTGGTCCACCAGCATTTCCTGGCAGGTAACCACATCAAAATCTTTGTCGATCAGGGCGTTGACGATATGCCAGGACAGATCAACCTCGCCCTGAAAGGGCGGCAATGTGGGAATGCCCCAGCCTTCGTCAGCGTTGTTGTACTGGGCCGCTGCACCGATGGCGAAGGTGGGCATTTTGTCCAGAAAAAAATTCAGGCCATGGTCGTTGTAAAAAATAACGGCCACATCCGGACGCTTTTGCGCAAGCCAGGCGTGCACCGGCGGAAAGCCATCAAAAAACGGCTTCCAGTAAGGCTCCTGTTGCAGGCCTTTGTGAATCGCACCGCCGATAGCGGGAATGTGGGAGGTGCCTACGCAACCGATAAGTTTTGCCATGGTTTTCCTTGTAATTTATTGACCGGCCGCCACCAGGCGCGCCTTGAATTCGTCTTTGGTCAGGCCCGTCTGCTGGGCCCCGATATCCTGCATGTCCAGTCCGAAAATGCCTGCGAACTTGGCCAGGTAATACGCATTACCTCCGGCATCGATGAGCTGTAGAACATTGCGCCCACGGATGGCAGCGGCCTGTGTGTCCGTGAGTTGATAGCGGCGCATGTAGCCCTCTTCATCTGCTTTAAAGGCGGCGCGGTTGTCCGCGTCGTTGAACGAAAAGCACATCTTGTTGAGGGCGTAGCCTTTGCGGGCCTGGTCGCCGTCAAATGGCGTGGTGCCGGGAATGGGGGCTAGGGTCTTGGCCACGGTCGGTCTCCTGTTGTATTGCGTCAGACCCGAAGTGTTAACTTTGTATTGCTAAAGATAAATACATGATTCATCATCAAACCCATGAGTAAATTCGATCATTCCGATATCAACGGGCACCTTCTCAAGTTGCTGCTGGCCATCGTGGAGACGGGCACCATCACTGCCGCCGCAGAGCAATTGGGCGTTACCCAGTCGGCGGTCAGCCATTTGCTGAACAAGTTGCGCGCCATTACCGGCGATCCCTTATTCGTGAAGTCCGGGCGAGGCATTGCGCCCACGGCCCATGCGCAGGCGCTGGCCGTGCAAGCGCGCGAGTTGTTGGCTAATCTGGAGCGATTTACCCGGGCCGGCGAGTTCAACCCCACGCACTGGAAAACCACCTTCACCATCGCGGCTAACGAATTGCAGCGCGACGTGTTGTTACCGGCATTGATGGCGCGCTTGCGTGAGCGCGCGCCGGGCGTGGCCTTGCGGGTTGTGGCGTCGGGCATACCCACCTTGGACATGCTACGTCAGGAGGCCTGCCAACTGGTCATCAGCCCGCGCCCGCCAGACGGCACCGACATCATGCAAAAGCGCTTGTTTGAAGACCGCTACCGTGTCTTTTATGACCCCGCCGCGCGCGCTGCTCCCAAAAGTAAACAGGAGTATCTGGCTGCAGAGCATGTAACCGTGGTGTATGACGGCGGGCGCTCTCTGGACCTGGACCAGTGGATGCTCACCAAAGGACTGCGCAGGCACTTTGCAGTGATGGTGCCGGGTTTTTCCGGGCTGGCTCCGTTTGTGCGGCACACTGAGCGCTTGGCCACCGCGCCGGCGCTTCTTGAGACCCATTTGCTTAAAGGGCTGGCCAGTGCCGAGGTGCCGATGGTCTGCCCCAAATTGCCGATGTTTATGGTGTGGCACCTGCGACACCACGACAGTGCGTCCCACCGGTGGCTGCGCAACGAGTTGCAGGCCGTCTTGCCCGCGGTCTTGCCTACGGTGCTCGGCGGCGGCAGGACTAATTCGCGGGCGTAATTGCGCCCAGCCTCCAAAGCGACGTCACTTCGGCTGCGCGTGCCGCGTGCAGTGGGTCGGACACGTCGCTGGGCTTGTGGTGTTGCGGTTTGGCATCCAGACGACCCAGCACCTGCAAGCCGTTGTCGGCAAAAGCGGCCAGCAGCATGGCGCGGCTGCGCAGACCCAGATGCTCAGCCAGGTCGGACAGGATAAGCCAGCCCTCACCGCCTTCCAACAAATGCGCACTCAGGCCTTTTAAAAAGCCCAGCAGCATGCGGCTGCCTTCGTCGTAGACCGCATATTCAATAGGCGAACTGGGGCGTGCCGGTATCCAGGGCGGGTTGCACACCACCAACGCAGCGCGGCCTGCTGGAAACAGGTCGGCCTTTAACAATGTGACTTGCGCATCCACACCGAGCTGCGTCAGATTTTGTTGCGCGCAGGTGAGTGCGCGTGTGTCCTGGTCCGTGGCAACAATGTGCGCGGCACCCCTGCGCGCCAGCATGGCGGAGAGCACGCCTGTCCCGGTGCCGATGTCAAAAGTAGCCACTCCGGTTCCGGCTGCCGCGTGCGGCACCAGTAAAGCGGGCAAGGGCGCAAGGCCAGCCAGGGCAACGTATTCCCCGCGCACGGGCGAGAACACGCCATAGTGCGGGTAGATGCGGTTGTTGGGCGCATCGCCCAAAGCCTCTATCGCCACGCCTTTCTTGCGCCACTCGTGCGCTCCGGTCATGCCCAGCAGGTCGCGCAATGTCGCAATACACGGTCCGTCAGTGGCCAGCACCGGACCCCAGGCTTCGCTGCAAGCCAGACGTGCGTCAGGGGCGCGGCGCAGAGCGATGCTGTAGTCAGCATCAAAGGGCAAAAGCAATGCGCCCAGTATGCGCGCGCGCTGTGACTGCGCCAGCCGGTGGCGGTTGAAGGCATCGGCAGTGCCGGTGTTGGCTGCCGCTGTTTCAGGGCCGGCATTGCGGCGTTTTTTGCGTTGCGGTGTTTGGTCAATCCGCCGCGCCATGGCTTGCAGAATTTGCCGCGCATTGTGAAAGTCGCCGCGCCAAAGCAATGCCGTACCTTCGCATGCCAGCCGGTAGGCGGTGTCGGCGCTGATGGAGTCGTCGGCAATGGCTACACGTGCAGGCGGCGGGGCACCACGCTCGGAGCGCCACAGGGCGTTGTGCTCCAGGCCGTTTTCTGTCCAATGAATTGTTGCTTGTTTTGCGGGCATCTACACTACATTGCATTCGCGCCGCAGCAGTGCCAGCGCGTCGTGCAGTTCGTAGTCGTGGTCACTCTCCAGCGTTGCTTGCACGTCTTCTAAAAAGTGGGACCACGTTCGCTGGTAGTCGGATTGGTGTTGGGCCGGCGCGTGATCTGCGATGTACTGCTCGGCAAGCCCGCTTTGCAAACCCGACTTGCGGATTTTGCGCACCAGCGTCGCAACAGCTTTTTCAGTGAGCAGGGTCTTGGGCGTGCTGCCGGCGGCAATGCATAAAAACAAAGTCAGCAGCGAGCTGTCATCGGTGTGGCCGCCGGTGGCTTTGTTCCAGGCGGCAGACGATTCGCGGTCAAAGTGGTCTACCTCGGTCAGCATGTCTTCGACCCAGAAGTAGCGGCCCATGAAGGCAGGGGTCTGGGAAAAGAGCTTGCGCGCAGGAAGCGCAGCGTCCAGCAGCTTGGGCATATCGGCCAGCACCGACGCGCGCACCGACTGCACCACCGCCTTGAACTCCGTGGGCAAGGTTTTGGGCAGGGGCAGTGCCGGTATGCAGGTGGCCTCGGTCTTGGAGGTACTGGCGCGCTTGCGAAGGGCGGCAATGATTTTTTGAAACCCAGTCCAGTCCGGCATTTGCGTTTGTTTGGCGGCCCACACCAGCAGGGCGGTGCGGATCACGGCTTCGGCATCGGGCGCGGCCTCTTCGAGCTCGTCGGCGTCCATGCCTAGGTAGTCGGCAATCCACAGCGCCGCATCCACTTCGATCGCCACGGTCTGGCGCAGCGCCAACTCGGCGCGGTAGTCAGTCAGGGCGCGCAGCGTCCAGTCTGCCAGTACCGGTATCTGCTCGTCGGTAAAACCACCGCGCTCGTTCATGCCGAAGTGGCTGTTTTGCGGCATGGTAATCAGCGCCTTGAGCATGTCCGAAGACGCTTTGGAGCGAGACAAAAAGCTGTTGTCGCGCAGCAGCTCGGCGGCTTTGCGCAAGTCGCCATTGCTCTGCAGTTCCAGATTCATGCTCACCAGGTTGACCAGGCGGTCTTTGGCGCGCTCCAACTCCGGACGCAAAAACTCGGTACCGAAATAGCGCGCAATCTGCACCATGCCCTTGGGCGCATCGGTTTGAATGGCTTCCAGCTTGGCCGCGTCGATGATGCCCCTTTGCACACCAAACACCAGCGCCTTTTCAAAAAAAGGCCGCGCATCAAATAGCGATAGGGATTGCGCCATCGGCTGCGGCGCCGCAGATGATCCGCTCAAATCGCCGACTCCTCGTCTGCGTCCAGCGCGGCCGGTGTCGCCTTGCCCCGGTCGGTATCGGCAGTCTCTACTTTGCCGTCGTCCTCTTCAAGTTCTTCATCCTCGGACAGGCCCATGTCATGGGCACGTGCCTTGGCGCGCAGTACCAAAAGCATTTCAATAAACAGATCGGGGCACTGGTGGCGCAAGAGCCAGGCCAGTTGCATCCAGTCCTGGTCTGCCACCTCATCTTCGTCCACGCGCGGTTTGACGTAAGCCGAGGCCAGCAGGGCGGTCTCGGAGAGCATTTCGCCATCGTCTTCAGCGGTGTCAAAGGTGCCGGTGCGGGCAAAGGCCTCGATGCGGCTCCATTTTTCCGAGAAGTAGTCAGCCAGCGCTTCGGCACCGCCTTCCAGATCGCCAATGGAGTTTAAAAACTCCACCGGGTCGGCGTCTTCACGGAAGATCACCGAATTGACCATGCCGCGTAAATGGGTGCGGGTCAGGTCTTTGTATTGCTTCTCGATCACCACCGCGCGGGCAAACTGCTCAGGTGTGACCAGCAGGTTGATGACGGATTCTTTAGAGTTGTCGTACTCACGAATGACGGCCAGTATGTCTTTGGGCGGTAATTGTTCGAGTACCACCATCAGGGCACCATCGCCCTCGGTATCGGCTAGTTCCACCAGCGCGGCTTCGGCGCCTACGATGTCGCCCGATGCAATCAGGCTTTGGGTCTTGGCAATCAGGGCCAGTGCGTTCATCAGTGTGCTTTCTTGTTTAATCTTTGCGGTCAAAGCCTTGGTCGACCAGCCAGTCGTTACCTGCATCTTCACGGGCGCGGGCTTCCTGTTCTTCTTCGTCGTGGTCTTCGGTGTGGTTGTCGTCGTGGCGGTGTTCACGCACTTCGTCGCGGTCTTCTTCGCCATCCAGATCCTCATCGTCGGAATGCACGCGCTCATCCGCACGCGCCGGGCGGTTGTGCATGTATTCGAGCGCCGAAGCTACCACCATGAACCATTCGCCCAATGGCTCGGCGGTAATGGTGTCCACTACGCCTTGCGATGCGGGGGCGATCTGCACCGCGTCCTGCAACGCATCCCAACTCAGAAGATCGTCGGAATCCAGCGTGAGCAGATGCTCCATGACCGCTGGCTTCGTGAACTTGAAGGCCTGGTGTAGTACCACGGCCACCATCTCGGGGCTGGATTCCATCATCTGGACCAAGAATCCGATTTCTTTGCGTTTCTCGGCCAGGCGCTTGCGCAGCACGTGTTTGCCCTCGGAGTCGGAGGTCAGGTCATCCAGCTCGGCCTGATAGCCGGAGCGCAGTTGTTGGAAGTAGGGTGAAATGCTCATGGCGTTCTCAATTTGAGGGAGTGTTGGCGGCTTGTAAGAGCTGCGAGAAGTAGTTGTGCCAGATTTCGCGCGCGGTGTCTGCCGGGCTGTCCAGCAGGTTGCGCCGGCGGTTGTCGTCATAGGCCTGGCGCTTGCTGTCATCGGATAGCACATCGTAGGCCTCCTGCACTGCCCGAAAGCGTGCGGGCGCATCGTCCGCGGTATTGCGGTCGGGGTGGTATTGCGAGGCTTTCTGGCGGAATGCCTTTTTAATGTCGGCCAGGCTTGCGTCACTTTGAAGCCCCAGGGCGGCGTAATGGTCCTTCATAGGGTCTTTCGTGGGGTGAATGGGATGGGGCTTTGGCGCATGTGCTGTCTGAGGTGAGAGTTTAGTCGTCCGGGCGGCCTACCGGCATCATGTGCTTTTCAACAATAATGCGCTATGGGTTGGACATTACTTTGGAAAATATTATGGGTGCGCCGCCTCGGGTGGTTTTTGGCGGCTATGGGCCTGCTTTTGGGCGCAGCCTGGCTGGCGGCGCCTTCAGTCATTAAAAGTCAGATTGAGTCGCAGGGCAGCGAAGCCTTGGGCCGCAAATTGACCGTGGCAGCGGTTGATTTCAAACCCTGGACGCTGGAACTCACGCTGACGGGCTTGCGCATTGCAAGTGCAGACGGCAAGTCCGATCAATTCGTCGTAGAACGCCTATACGCCGATGCTGCCGTGCAGTCCGTCTTCCGTCTGGCACCGGTGATTGACGCTATTACGGTGGATGCGCCGCAAGTGCACATTTCCCACAGCGCCGATGGCAAGTTTGATTTTGATGACGTGTTGAAACGCCTTGCGGCGCGCCCCAAAGATCCCCATAGCAGCCCGGTTCGCTTTGCGCTCTACAACGTGGTGGTGAATAACGGTTCGTTAGACATTGCCGACGACGTTGGCAAACACGAGCGCCTGCACACGGTTCGCCATTTGCATCTGGCAGTCCCTTTTTTGAGCAATTTGGATTCCAGTCGCGACGTGACGGTGCAGCCGCACCTGGGTTTTGAACTCAACGGCACAAGCTTTGATTCCGCAGCACTGGCCACGCCCTTTGCCCAGACCGCCAAAGGCGAAGTCTCGCTAAGAATCAATAAGCTGGATCTGGCGCCTTACCTGCCGTATCTGCCGCAGGACTTGCCGCTTGCGCTCAAAGCTGCGGTGCTGGACACGGATCTGAAGATTGCGTTTGAACAGACCGCGCTGCCCAAGGTGGCGGTGTCCGGTGCGGTCACCGTCTCCCACCTCCAAGTTGCACGACCCGATGGGGCGGCGCTGTTGTCGGTAGGCGTAATTCACACGGTGCTTAAAGATGTGCGCCCGCTGGAGCACCGTGTGGTGCTTGAATCGGTGGAGGTGTCCCGACTCGCGTTGCATGCTTCGCGCGATAGCAGCGGCAATCTCAATCTCGATTTGGTCTCTAAATCGAAGGATGCCAAAGTTCAGGACGTCAAAGCAACGACTTCCACGACAGAGCAATCCGCATGGCGCGTGGAATTGGAGCACTTCAAGTTCAAAGACGGCGAAATCCTGTGGGCCGACCAGATGGCCGCAAGCCCGGTGCGGTGGCGTCTGGGGAATGTGGATGTGACGGCCAAAGATGTGCATTGGCCTGCAACTTCTCAAGCGGGCGCGGACCAGAAAGCTCCGTTGCCCATGCAGTTTGACGGTCACGCATTCTTGGAAGCCATGGGCGCTACAAAGCCGGACGCCAAGCTCGCCGCAAACACTGCCGGCGCTAAACCCACCATCGCAAACGCTGCTGGCAAAGTGGCGCGCGTGGCATTCAAAGGGCAATACGACGACAAGTCCGGCAAGGTGGATGTGCAGTTGGGAGGTTTGGCTTTGCGCTTGTTTGCACCTTACGTGGCGCAGTATCTGGTGACCCGCGTGGACGGCGTGTTCTCGGCGGACGCGACGGCGACGTGGGGAGAAGGGGGCGTAAAGCTCGCCTTGCAAAGTGCCTTGTTGGAAAAATTTGCCATGACCGTTGACCAGTCGGGTGCGGCGAACAGCGCCGTTGGTGCCAAGGCGGTCGACCCCAAAGCCATTAACCCCAAAGAGTTACCAGCCTTTGACGCCTTAGAGGTGTCAGACACCAGCATCGACTTGGGTACCAAAACGGTGAACGTCGGCAAGATCGCCTTGCGCAAGCCTGTTGCCCGCGTTGCGCGCGAAGAGGATGCAAGCTGGATGTTTGCGCGCTGGATGAAGCAAGTTCCGCAGGGCACTTCGGGCGCATCCGTACCGGCACAAGGTGCTGCAGGTCCCGCAGCACCTTGGTCAATTGGGTTGGCCGATGTGTCTATTGACGACGGCACGCTGACCCTGGTGGACCGGGTGCCGGCGAAGCGCGTTTTCATCGAAATGTCGGCGCTCAAGGCGCATGCTGCCGGTTTGACCTCAGACGGCAAGAAGCCCGCGCCGTTGTCTTTGTCGGCCAAAGTGCGCTCGGGGCGGACGGACCCCGGCACGCTGTCGTTTGCCGGAACGGCCATGTGGTCGCCCGTGGTCGCACAAGGGCAGCTCGAAGTCCGGCAGTTGCCCCTGCATGTTGCGGCACCGTATTTCGCCGACCGCTTCAATATCGAGCTGCAGCGGGCGGACGCCAATTTCAAAGGACAGGTACGCTACGCCGCGATGCCGGGCGGACCCAGCGTGCAGGTCAAAGGCGATGCGTCGTTGGATGATCTTCGGGCGAATAGTGTGCTGGCAGTGCAAAAGGGCAGCGGTGGTGAACCGACCATAGAGGAGTTGCTGAACTGGAAGTCTCTGGCCGTGCCCGGCCTTGACATGACCCTAACGCCCGGAGAGCCCATGCGCCTGAAGTTGCGCGAGGCGGTCCTATCCGACTTTTTTGCGCGGCTGATCATTGACGCTGAAGGCCGCCTGGTGTTGCAGGATCTGGTCAAACCGCAGGACGTGGGGCCACCATCAGCCCTAGCGAAACCTGAAGCGCCGGCCCCGGTGATTGATGTAGGGTCGGTCACCATCATCAACGGACGGGTGGCGTTCTCCGACCGCTTTATCAAACCCAATTACTCCGCTGATTTGAGTGTGCTCAACGGAAAACTGGGCCGTTTTTCCTCCCAGTCTCCAGATGGCAGTGTGCAGATGGCTGACCTAGAACTCAAGGGCCGCGCCGAAGGAACTGCGGGACTGGAAATTGCCGGGAAGGTCAATCCGCTGGCCAAGCCATTGGCGCTGGATGTGCACGGCAAGGTGCGCGACCTTGAGCTGTCGCCGCTGTCGTCCTACGCCATTAAATACGCGGGCTATGGCATTGAGCGTGGCAAGCTCAGCGTGGATGTGAACTACGCCATCCAGCCCGATGGCCAACTCACCGCAACCAATAACATTGTGCTCAGTCAGCTGACCTTCGGCGAAAAGGTGGAGGGTGGCGCAAGCCTGCCGGTCAAGCTCGCGGTTGCGCTCTTGTCGGACAGCAACGGCGTCATTGAATTGAACCTGCCCATCAGCGGCTCCATTAACGACCCTGCGTTCCAAATTTGGCCCATCGTATCGAAGGTCATCGGCAACCTTTTTGCCAAGGTGCTTACCTCGCCGTTTAGTCTGTTCTCCGGTGGCAGCGGTGAAGAAGAAGACCTGGCCAATATTGTATTTGTGCCGGGCACTGCCGTGATAGCGCCTGACGCTATTGCCGCACTGGACAAGGCCCTGAAGGTGCTGATTGACAAGCCGTCGCTGAAGACCACCATCGTCGGCACTGCGAGTCTGCAAGCGGAGCGCGATGCCATCAAGCTGGACCGCCTGAACGGCCTGATGCTGGCTGAAAAGCGGCGCATTGCCGGTGCGACGGGGAAGGATGTGGCGGCGGTCAGCAGCATTGCCGACACGGAGTATGCTGCGATTTTGAAAGAGGTCTACCGCCGCTCGGACTTTAAGAAGCCACGCAATGCGATTGGCATGGTTAAAGATTTGTCGGCGGATGAAATGCGGGCATTTTTGCTGGAAAACTTGAAGGTCAGTGAGGATGACGTCGACGAGCTGGCACGGGCACGTGGTGTGGTGGTGCGGGAATATTTGACTGCGCACCAACTGCCATCAGAGCGCATATTTTTGGGCGAGGAAGATGTGGCGCCGACCGCACCGAATTGGAAGCCGCAAGCCGAACTCAGCGTGATATTGGATTAAACATGTACAACCCGAAACACTTTGAAGAAACCCGCGTTGAAATTATGCATGCGCTGATGCGTGCACACCCCCTTTGTACGCTGGTGACCTTGGGGGCAGAAGGATTGGTGGCCAATCACATACCCATGCTGATGCGTCCCGGGCAGGGAGGCTTCGGAACACTGGTGGCGCACGTTGCACGCGCCAACCCGGTTTGGAAAGAGACGGACTTCAGCATGCCGGTGCTGGTAATTTTTCAGGGACCGCAGGCCTACATCAGCCCGTCCTGGTACGCCACAAAGCAAGAGCACGGCAAGGTTGTGCCCACGTGGAACTACGCGGTGGTGCAGGCCAGTGGCCTGATGCAGGTGCACGACGACGCGCAGTGGGTTCGTGCTCAGGCTACGCAACTTACGGCAGAGCGCGAATCGGAGTTTGACAAGCCCTGGGCAGTGGACGATGCGCCACGCGACTACACCGACACCATGATCAATGCGCTGGTGGGCATCGAAATTCCCCTTGCCAAGCTCACGGGTAAATGGAAAGTCAGCCAAAACCAGCCGGTGGCCAATCGCCAAACCGTGGTGCAGGCTCTGCAGGTAGATGGCGGCGCACAAGCTGCGGCCATGGCCCGACTGGTGGAAGAGCGTGCACCACGCTGATGGGGCAACGCATGGCGGGCACTAAGGCGAGGTTGCTCTTAGCGCTTACCTTGGTTGCGGTACTGCTGTCATGGGAAACCCATTTACGCACCGGGCCTGCTGCCCTGGCCAGAGCGCGCATGGCGCCTAAGCCTGACCCTATAGCGCAACAAGTCCCGCCTCAGGGCAATGTACAAGGCAAGGTGCAGACCCGCGTGCAAGCAGGTGGCGCCTTGCAGCGGGTGGCCGGTGGCACCATTCCCATGCCGGATAACACGCCCTCTGCACACGCAAGCAGCTTGCTGGCGATGCCCGCCGGCAGCAGCGCGGTGATCAGTGCGTTCTGGTTTGCCGGCACGCGTGAGGGTGCGCCGGATGTGCAAATTGCGGCCTCCCAGTTTGACCGTGCAAGCGGGCAATGGTTGCCCGCAAAGTACGTGGTGAACCGCCACACCGTTGGTGCGGCCTCGGGATTTGGCATACGCCGCCTGGGCAATCCTGTAGCCTGGCTCGATGGCTCGGGGCGTATCCATTTGTTTGTCGTAGCCACAGGACTGGGCGGATGGGCGGCAGGGCGGGTGCTGCATCTAATGCAAAGCAGTGCGGGTCAGGATCTGGCGCAACTCAGCTTCGCGCCGGTGCGCGTGCTGCCGCTGTCGTGGTTGTGGAATACGAGTTTCCTAGTTCGCAGCGCGCCGCTGCCGCTGCAAGACGGTGGCATGGTGCTGCCCGTGTATTTTGAATTAGGCATTAAGTACCCGGTTGCTTTGCGATTTGATGCAGAGGGCAACTTTGTTGGGATGGTTCGCATGTCTGCGCGCAAGGAATTGTTACAGCCCACACTCATTGCCAATTCGCCGACCGACTGGTTGGCGCTACTGCGCGCGTCGCGCAACGACGCACACATTGCCGTCGTGCAAACACAGGACGGTGGCGCGCACTGGAGCGATGCACCGGATTTACCACTGGTGAATCCGGATTCCTCAGTCGCGGCCTTGACGGTGTCAGAGCAGCAGCATGTGCTGGTGCATAACAGTTCACCGCACTCACGTGGTTTGCTGGATTTGAGTGCATCGCCCAACGGATTGGAGTGGACCTCACTTGCGCCCCTGGCCCATGGCACGGATGCGGATGAATATTCCTATCCGGCACTGGCCTGGGCGGACGATGACCTGTGGGTTAGTTACACCGACCACCGCGAACGCATCGCATGGCAGCGGTTTTCTGCAGCTGCTGCGCCCAACGCACGAGGGGGCAAGCCATGACCCTTGCGCAATGGATGGACCTTGTGCTGAGTGAACAGAATCCGCTGTTGCCTTCTTCAGCGGCAATGCGGGTCTACTTGCGGGCAGGTTGGGTGCTGGTGCTGCTGCTTGGCGTAACGTGGCAGATGCGGGCAGTGGCTCAGCGCAAGGGGCAATCCTTTTCCGCTTTGGCACGCGTGGCGCCCTTGGCTTTGGCCGTGTTCTGTATGCTGTTGCCCGGCGACCTGTCGCCCACCTATGGCTTGGGGCTTGCGTTCAACATGCCTGCCCTGCTTAGCGTCATGTTGTGTATCGGGGTGGTGCAAAAGCATGTCTTGAATCGGCATGTTGACAAAATGCCTGCGCAACGCTGGGCTCTGATTTATATGGCGCTTGGCGTGGTGCTGGGATATGCCCTGTTGCTAGACACACTGGCCTTGCTACCGGTGCAGCTCTACGCCTGGGGTTTCAGCCCTGCGGCATTGGCTTGTGCTCTGTTGGTTTCGGTAGTCCCCTGCATAGTACTGAATCCCTTGCATCGGGGAAATGCTTGGACGTGGTTGATGCCAACCGCATTGATAGTGTTTGTAGCGACCCGATTGCCCACGGGTAATGTGTGGGACGTGTTGCTGGACCCGCTGCTGTGGCTTGTGTTGCAAACTTATTTGCTTATCAAGGTGCGCGCGATGGTGCGCCAACGATAAGCCACTCGCGCCGAAACAACCACTGCTGCGGGTACCACAGGTTGCCTAAATTCACTTCGCCACTCTGGTGGCGGCTTTTGACGTGCCAGCGTTGGGCCAGTACTTTGCAATCCGGCACACATGAAGGTTCGGCCTGTTCCAGCGAAGCTTGAACCCAGACCACGGCGTCAAATTCCTTGAGGAGGGTAGTGAGGCGCTGGGCTGCAGGCATGTCCGGATAAAGCGCGCCGGTGTTGCGGCCATCTGTGTCATAGGGAACCAGAGCCGATTGGGACAGCAAAAAGTGGAAACGCTCGTACTGTGCGTTAAAGCCATTAGGCACTGCGACCTTGGCGCCCTTGAGTTGCTGTTGAATGGCTTCGCTGTAATTGGCGGCATCGAGGCTGAGCGGGGCAACCATGGCGCTAAAGCTGGCATAGACGCACAGGCACGCTACCAGCGCGGCAACGCGTGTTGTCGCAGGTTTGAACAGTCCGAGCAACACGGCCGCCAAGCCGGTGGCACCACTGAGCAATACGGCCACTAACAAAATGTTCGTGCCGATGTCCGTGTCGCTGAGTACCCATCCGATGCGCGCCAGCATAACCAGCGCCGGAGCTGTCAGCAGCAAAGTCAACCCGAACCAGCCCTTGTGAATGCGCTCCCACATCAGCGCCATCAATATAGCCAGTGCGGGCATGGCTGGAATGACATAGCGTGCCGAGCGCTGGCTTGGAATGGTGAACACCACCAGCCACACCATCAGCCATACCAGCAGCACTTTCTGATGTGAAGGCCAGGCATCTTTTCTAACCCGGAAAAGCGTCCACGCCAGTCCCATAGCGACGAACCAGAGCAGACCGGCGTTTTCAAGATACGCCAAGAGTTGAATCCAGATGGAAGTGCCGCCTTGCAGCGCCTCGTGCCAGTAGCCATTGCCGCTACCCATCTTGCCGGCGTTTTCGCCGACGACAAACTCGCGCCACACTGCAGCGGGGTCCGGGTCCAGAACAAACCACATCCCGAAGATGCCAAGCGCAATGACTGTGCTGAGCGTCAGACCGGCGGTGGTTTTCAGCACGTTGCGCCATGGGCGGGCGTCGTCGACGATCAGCGCAGACAGCCACAAGGTCGCTGCAGCCGGTGCCACCAGGGCAAACGATTTATAGGCACAGCCGAGGCCAAAGGCCACGCCGAACAGCACATAGCTCAACCAGCCACTACTGCGCTCGAGCTTGTCAGTGCGCAACTGAAACCAGAACATCGGCAGGGCCAGCCAGAAAGTTTCGGCGGCCGAAGTGAGGTAGACGCGCCCGTAGCGGAAAGTAGAAAAAAACGTCAGGTAGAGCAACGCTGCAAGGCAGGCGCTGCGAACGCGACCAGTAAAGCGACCACTGAAGCGATGCGTCAGCACCGCAACCCCTGCCGCCGTCAAAAACGTATAGGCCACAGAGGGCAGACGCAAGGCCAGCAAACTCCAGTTGTCGCCCCAGCCCCCGGCCACGATGGCCTGCCAGATCAGCAGTGGGGGTTTGGTGTTGCGCATATTGGCAAGGTCCGACACGAGCGGTAGCCAATGGCCGGACTCGGCGGTCAGGCGCGCAATGTGGATGTAGACCATTTCGTCGCCGTTGGTCGGCGCGAACGGACTTCCCAAGCCAAGTACATATAAAACCGCAGCAACGCATAGCAATGCGATCCATGCGAGGTCGGTGCGCTGCCCCAAGTGCTTGTTAACGCGGTTGAGGCCGGTCATGGCGCTTTAGCGTTTGCGGAAAGTCCAGCGGTCGTTGGCCAGGTAGTTGCTCACTGCCGCCACCACAATGGCGGCAATATTGGCCTGCCGGTAGTCCATAAAACCCGAAAGCAACAAAGTCAGCACATATTGCAGCGTGCTGCCAAAGGCGGATGCGGTCACATACTGCCCGAATTCGGTGGCCAGCATGCGCAGGCTCACGTGGCCGCCGACCTCATCGGCCTCCAGAGTCTTGACGCGGTCTGACCAAGTCCACAACCGGTTCCAGGTGAAGTTGTTGATGGTTGCGATAAAGATGGCGAACACCAGAGAGATATAGGGCTTCTGGTAATTGGCCTCGATGGTGTTGAAGATGTACTCGTGCCCGATGTGCAGCACCACCAAATTCACCACCGTTCCGCTGGCCCCCACGATGGCAAATTTAAAATACCGGTAGCGTTCAATCCATGCCAGTGCCCAAAGCACCAAGCGTTGCAAGCCGTTCATGCACAAACTTTCATGGGGTCACGCGCGCTGCCGAGGTGCCGCGCAAAAAGGCGAGTGCATCGTTCAACACCGGGTCCGGCGCAATTCGTTTGAGGCACTGATTGTCGCCATCGCAAAAGGTCAGGCGATGGTTGTACGCAGATAGGCAGGGTGAACAGGCAATGCCGCTTTCCAGCACTTTGTTGCGCGTGCCCAGCGGGCCGTAAAGCTTGCCGGTTTCCGGTCCGAAAAACACCATGGTCTGAATGGGGGTGAGTGTGGCGAAGTGGCCGGGACCACCGTCATTGGTGATCAGCAAATCGGATGCGTGGAACAGCGTGAGCAATTCGCGAATGCTGCGGGTGTAGCCTGTCAGGTCGATGCAGGCGTCACTGCCGACCTGTGTTTTTAAATCCTTGGCCAATTGCGCGTCATCTTTCAGTCCGATGAGCCCCACGCTGTAGCCTTGGCCACACAGGCCCTGTGCTACACGCGCATAGTGCGAAGCGGGCCAGGCGCGCTCCGGCAAAATGCCGCCGCCGGCATACATCAGCACCAGCTTGCGGTCTTGCGTTACCGGATAGTCCGAGCGCAATTTGTTGCGGTATGCCGTCAATTCTTCGGTGGAGAAAGCTACGCTGAGTTCGGTATCGACCGGTGTGCTGCGAATGGCAGCCGTTTTGTTGCGCGGTGTGCTGCCCGCAGACTGCATCGCATCGACCAGGGATAAAAATTGTTTGCTGATGTGCTGGTACGGGTTGTAGGGAATGGCGTGGTTGATGAAGCTGCCGCGGTACAACCCTTCCTGGGTGTGCGGCGTAAAGCCCACACGTACCGGCGCGCCGGTGGTAAACGACAGCAACGCGCTCACCCGCGAAAACAACTCGCAGTCGATCACTGCGTCCAGCCCTAGCTTTCGCATTTGTAGGCTGATTCGTACGATGTCGCCAATCAAAGACCCGCCCGAACTGTCGTCCAGGCTGTGCATGAACTGCGGGTCCGTAAGTTGCAGCAGCTTGGAGACTTCCTGGTTCTTTTTGAGTTGCAGGATATGGATATGGGCCTGCGGGTAGGTGCGGCGCAACTGCGCGAACATTGGACCCGCTAAAACAATGCTGCCCATCTCGGAGAGCAGGATCACCAAAATATTGCGCGCTTGCGCGTCGACCTCCGCAGGCCTGGAGAAAACAGAAGTGACGCGAACCCATGCAGACACCACGCCGCAAAGTAACTGGCCTACCCAGCGGTCAATGAAGCGTTGTGTCTGAAGTTTCATGGATTGTGTTGATCTGGCTTACAAACCTGCCGCTGCACGCAGCGCTTGGGCTTTGTCAGTGCGTTCCCACGTGAATTCGGGCTCTTCGCGTCCGAAGTGGCCGTAGGCAGCGGTTTTTTCGTAGATCGGACGCAGCAGGTCCAGCATCTGGATGATGCCCTTGGGGCGCAGGTCAAAGTGTTCGTTCACCAGCGCAGCAATCTGCTCGTCAGGGATGAGACCGGTGCCTTCGGTGTACACCGTCACGTTCATGGGCTTGGCCAC
>CANBYM010000043.1 GCA_947373605.1 Comamonadaceae bacterium | reverse complement strand
TTGGTAAGCCTGCAGTGTCGCCGGCGCGCCACTGGTTGATCCGCTACTTGCGTTGCTACCGTGGTTGGAATCGGTTGCGGCAGAAGGACTCGATTCGGAAGCTGCCTTGGGCAGTTCCGGCGGCTTTATCTCCATTACCTTCTGCGCGGCCTTCATGGCCTGGTCTTTGAGTAAATCCAGAAACTGAGCGTGGCATGTCATGGGCGTCACGCAGACAAGCAAAGGAATTGCACTTTGCTTGATTCCCAATACGAACTTTTGCATCTTCATAAGTGTCCCTCCCGGACATCCAATACCGTTTATTAGTTAATTCAGGGCCTATTTTCAGCCTTGGAAGTTAGCGTTTGTCGCAATATCTGTCAAGGTATACGGTCTCTGAGAACCCAATACAAACCGCGTACCTCTCTCCTTGAGTGAACCCACCACTTCAATCTTTTGACACTCCCGAAAGCCAGGGCTGGGAATTTTGGTATAAACATTGCCTGCCTTTAGTGCCATATTGATGCGCCACAAAGATGAGATTATTCTGCAGTTTCCTTTCTAGTCTCATCAATTCACGGGTCGACTAAATAGGGGAATGGGATGAGTCAAGAAGTAATCATTACAAATGCTGCTGCCATTGAACCCAAGTTGGTTTGTGGTGAAAAAATTTCTATTTTGGCAAGCAGTGACCAAACCGGCAGCTACGAGGTTTACCTGCACGATGCGCCGCTAGACGCAGGCCCTCCTCCGCACCACCACGCATGGGATGAAGCGTTTTATGTCATTCAAGGTGTCGTCGATTTCAATTGCGGTGGTGTTGCGAGTACGGTGAGCGCCGGAGGATTTGTCCATGTCCCTGGTGGAACCGTGCATTCCTTTCGATACGCCAGTGCCACCGCGCAAATTTTGGGGATCACCTCTCAAGGCGGTGCCGCGAGCATGTTTACGGCGGTGGACAGTGAGTGCGGGGCAACTCCGGAGATCGGAAAGCTGATAAATATCCTCACCCGCAATGGAGTCACTGTGGCGGCTTAATGCCGCAGGTATGCCGTAATGCGCCGAATCTCAGCCCGCGCGTGAAATCAGGTTAAGCCAGATACGCCAGGTGACCTCGATCTCTTCGAACTTGGCGGACAGCGCGTCGCGGTCGAGATCCAGCCATTCCAGTGCAGCCATGCAGTCTGCGTCCTGCATCACGGCGTCTGCGTCTTGCATGCTCAGAAGCACGGATGCCTTCCAGCAGGTGTGTGCGAGTGTGGCGCGGGCATGTGCCACGGATTGCGCAGCAAACTGCCCAGAATTACTGTCTTCATGCAAACCAAAAGGGCGTGCGTAATCAATCGGTGTGCCCCAGTGCTCCATCATGGCGATCGACAAATCTACGTGGTCGGTTTGCATCAGCGCGACTTCGCGATGGCGCAATTCTGCCGCACTGATATCGAGAACCATGAGGTTGGAATATTCTTTGGGAAAGGCGGTGGCCAATCCGAGCCGGCCGATTTGTGCCAACAGTCCCACCGTAAACAGATCAGCCGGTAGCCCGAGCTTGTGCACGACCCCAAACTCTTTGGCACAGCCAGCCATCAACAGCGAGCGGTTCCAGAATCCCGCATAATCAAAGTTGGTGCAGGCGCCTGCGCCATGCTGATCAATCAGCGAGAACGCCAGTGCGACCTGACTCACGCGCGCCAATCCCATACGCGCAACGGCCTCGTCCGCCGAGATGACGGGGCGACCGCCTGAAGCTGCTGCATTGGCCAGTGTCAAAAGGCGTGCGCTCAGTGCCGGGTCCGTTCGCACCAACTTAGCGATCTCATCGAGGTTCACGTCGTCGCGACGGCAGGCTTTGGTCAGCGCGAGTGCCACACCTTTGGGCGTGGGCAGGCGGTCAATCAAATCAGAAGGCAATGCGGTGTGCAGCATGAGCATCATTCCATTGGAGCAGGTTTGCCAAACAAGTAACCTTGAAAAAGTTTACATCCCATTGTGGAGAGGACTTTTTGCTGGCCTTCAATCTCCACACCTTCTGCAATGACCGACATGCCCAGGCTCTTGGCCAACTGCAGGATGGTACGCACAATGGCCGCGTCCACCGGATCGTTCAACAGATCGCGAATAAATGACTGGTCGATCTTGAGTTGGCTAAGCGGCAGCTTTTTAAGATAGCTCAGGGATGAATAACCGGTGCCAAAGTCGTCCAGAGAAAGTCGTATGCCTAGGTCACTTAGCTCATGGAGCTTTTCAATGGTTTTACCAATGTCGGAGAGCAGCATGCTCTCGGTAATTTCGAGCTTTAGGCGCTCTGCCGGTGCGCCTGTGCTTTGCAAAATCAGTTTCACGTTAGCGACAAAGTCGGGGTGTGCAAGCTGGCGGGCGCTTAAGTTCACGGCGATGGATTTTTCGCCCATTTCAGCACTGCCGACGAATCGCGCCAATTGCTGACAGGCGGCACGCAGCACCCAATCCCCCATGGGCACGATCAAACCGCAACGTTCTGCAATCTGCACAAACTGCACCGGCGTAATCAATCCATGCTCAGGATGCTGCCAGCGAATCAGTGCCTCAAATCCCACCACCTTGCGTTCCCTGTCAACAATGGGCTGGTAAAACAAACGCAACTGATTGGATTGCAGCGCTACGCTGAGTTCTTTTTCGACTTGCGTGATATGGGTGATCTGCGCCTGCACTCCAAGGTCAAAGTAACGCGTCTCGTTACCTCCATACTGTTTGGCCTGGCCCAATGCCAGTTCTGCGCGGTCCAGCAACGCGTCAACCGGCACGACGCTACCCTGAAAAATGCACACGCCCATGCTGCAGGTCACCGGCACACCGGGCTCGGCTTGCTCAAATGGCAGTGACAATTCACCCTCAATTTTGCGGGTGATCGTTTTGGTGCTTTGCGTCGCCTGTTCTGGGTCTTTACCCAAGGCGACAACCAGCACCACGAAGATGTCACCGCTAAGGCGTGCCACCGTGTCCGTCGCCCGCGTGCAGGTCGCAAGCCGCGCACCGAGTTCAACCAGCAATGCGTCCGCCATCAAATGGCCCAGCATGGCGTTGTGCGAGCGGAACTTGTCCACATCCACATAGATCAATGCGCCATGCTCCTGACTGCGTGCACTGCCAAGCAAGGCGGAGTGCAACCGGTCAAGCAGCAGCCTGCGATTACTCAAGCCGGTGAGGTGGTCGCTCCAAGCCAGACTGGCAATGGTGGCCTGCGCATTTTTCTCCAAGGTGATGTCACGCCATATGCCGCGATATGCAGTGCGCCGTCCGGCCCCATCAAAAACAGGCACCCCCGACAAGCTGATCCAGCATGGCACACCCTCTGCCGCACTGCGCACGCTGGCGGGCAATTGCAACTCAAGATTAAAGAATGCCTGGTTTTGAGCGCGCAGCACTTCTACCGCCTGCCATTGGCCCATCGGGCTTTGCGCGTGGCTTACCGCAATATCACTGGATTCCTCGCGGGGTGCCAAATCGTCCCAACACCTGTTGCACAGCCATCGGGTAATGTCGGAATCCACGCCATTTGCATCTGCCTCGGTTGGCGGCGAAACAACGAAGCGCGCATCTTCAACCAAATGCCATTGCCACTGAACTTGAGGCAATAGGGGCATCAACGTCATGACCGCGGCCCGTGCTTGCTAGCTGCGCGCAAATCGCACACCATTGCTACACGCGCTAATAGAGGGCGTAAGAACCATCCGGCAACAAAGAAATTTACAGTCATTCCGCTTTTTTCATCCGACCCCTAACAGGTGTGTGGGAATAATTACACAGTTCTATGACCTTTGGTTGCGCTGTGCACTTAACCACACACCCGAATGGCAAATCCGTGTCCAACAACAGACAAAGTCCATTCAGACATTAGGCCAGCCGCTCCAGGATGAGCACCGCAAAAAAACCCAGCCCGGACAGCACCACCCACTTGAGGGTTAGCAGTCCGAAGCGCTTGAAATGTGACTTTCCTGTACCAGCGTAAAACGCGAACGACACGCCAGCTGCCAGTAGCAAAAACAGGATGAGCCAACGGAACAACAGCATAGCTATGCGGCGCGCTTCTACCAGGCAGCTACCGGTGTCGCAAAACCTGCGGGAGCCTGCTTGGCATCTTCAAAGGTCACCACGTCCCAGGCATCTTTGTGGGCCAACAACTCGCGCAACAGCTTGTTGTTCATGGCGTGGCCGGAACGGAAAGCCGAATAGCTGGCCAGCAAAGGCTTGCCCAGCAGATACAGATCGCCCATCGCATCCAGAATTTTGTGCTTCACAAACTCGTCGTCATAGCGCAAGCCACCGGCGTTAAGGACTTTGTAATCGTCCATCACGATGGCATTGTCCAGTCCGCCGCCCAGAGCGAGACCGTTGGCGCGCATCATCTCCACGTCTTTGGTAAAGCCGAAGGTGCGCGCACGTGCAATATCACGCGAGTAAGACCCGGTGCTCAAATCAAACTCTACGCGCTGCCCGGTGGAGTCCACCGCAGGGTGGTGAAACTCGATTTCAAAGCTCAGCTTGTAGCCATGAAACGGCTCTAGGCGCGCCCACTTTTCATTGGCACCCTCGCCTTCACGCACCTCTACGGCACGGTTCAGGCGTACAAAACGGCGCGGAGCGTTTTGCATTTCGATTCCGGCGGACTGCAGCAAAAATACGAACGAAGCAGCAGACCCATCAAGGATGGGAATTTCTTCGGCGGTAATGTCCACATACAGGTTGTCCACCCCCAAACCCGCGCAGGCCGACATCAGGTGCTCCACCGTCAGCACCTTAGCACTGCCCTTGGACAAGGTGGACGCCAGTCGCGTATCCGTAACCGCCTCAGCCGACACCACAATGTCCACCGGCTCCGGCAAATCGACCCGCCTGAATACGATTCCGGTGTCAGGTGCCGCTGGGCGCAGCGTGATTTCCACACGCTGGCCGCTATGCAGTCCGACACCCACCGCACGGGTGAGGGATTTGAGGGTTCTTTGTTTTAGCACCGCTCGATTTTACTAATCAGCTTGTTTCCGCAGGAAAGCAGGGATTTCAATGTCATCCATACCGCCGCTGGACAAGGCATCAATGCGTGCCGCCGCGTTGACTTTGCGACCCGTTCCCCAGACTGCCGGGCGGTTCAGGGTAGAGAAGTCCATGTCGGCCACACTATTGGACACATGGTTGACGTTGTTGCCAGCGCCACCGACCACGTTGTTGACTGTTGGCACTTGGAACGGAACGTTGTCGGTACCGGTGCGCAGCACTTGCAGCGGAGGTGCGGTGCGGCGTACGCCCTGGCGGGACAAACCGGTAGCCACAACGGTCACGCGGATGTCTTCACCCAAAGCGTCGTCATATGCCGTACCGTAAATCACATGCGCGTCGGGCGAAGCGTAGGCGCGGATGGTGTTCATGGCCAGTTTAGATTCGGACAACTTCAGCGAGCCCTTGGCCGCCGTTATCAGAACCAGCACGCCTTTTGCACCGGACAAATCGATGCCTTCGAGCAGCGGGCAGGCCACGGCCTGTTCCGCTGCAATGCGGGCGCGGTCCGGACCACTGGCGTTGGCGGTGCCCATCATGGCTTTGCCAGGTTCGCCCATCACAGTGCGCACGTCTTCAAAGTCGACGTTCACATGGCCTGGCACATTGATGATTTCAGCAATGCCGCCCACCGCGTTTTTCAGCACGTCGTTGGCGTGGGCAAAGGCTTGGTCCTGGCTGATGTCATCGCCCAGCACTTCGAGCAGCTTCTCGTTGAGCACAACAATCAGGGAATCCACATTGGCTTCCAGCTCCGACAGTCCCGCGTCGGCATTGCTCATGCGGCGTCCGCCTTCAAAGTCGAAGGGCTTGGTCACCACACCCACGGTCAGAATGCCCATGTCTTTGGCCACTCGCGCAATGATGGGTGCCGCCCCGGTGCCGGTGCCGCCGCCCATACCGGCGGTGATAAAGAGCATGTGCGCGCCGGCAATGGCGTCGCGAATGTCGGCTTCGGCCTGTTCAGCAGCCTCACGCCCTTTGTCGGGCTTGCTACCTGCACCCAAACCCGAACCACCGAGCTGGATGGTCTTGTGTGCGCTGCTGCGCGACAAGGCTTGCGCATCGGTGTTGGCGCAAATGAATTCAACGCCTCCCACTGCGGTTTGAATCATGTGTTCCACCGCATTGCCGCCGCCGCCACCCACGCCAATCACCTTGATTTGTGTGCCTTGGTTAAAACCTTCTTCTTCAATCATTTCGATGGTCATTTGTCACTCCTGAATTGCAAAATTGTTGTTGGTTAAAAAATTCTTTACTTGGTCTGTCGCAGTTGCCACTGTGTTTTCTAGGGCGCGCCTGCCGGCGGACCGGTGCAGCGCGCACACCGGTGCGGACTGGCGCGCGCTAACCAGATGTTGGTGTGCACGGCAGGGCCTTGCAACACGGGTTGATATGAATGGGGGATAGTCATGAACTAAAAATTCCCGACGAACCAGTCTTTGATGCCACCAAGCGCCGTCTTCATCGAACCCGCCTTTTGCGCAACCTTGTAGCCCCGCATGCGGGCCACGCGCGCTTCTTCCAGCAGGCCCATGACGGTGGCGGCACGCGGCTGCGCCACCATGTCGGACAGCGCACTGTTGTATTTGGGAACACCGCGTCGCACGGGTTTGAGGAATATGTCCTCACCCAGTTCCACCATGCCGGGCATGATGCAGCTGCCACCGGTGAGCACGATGCCGCTGGAGAGCACTTCTTCATAGCCCGACTCGCGGATGACCTGGTTCACCAGCGAGAAGATTTCTTCAATGCGCGGTTCAATCACACCGGCCAGGGCCTGGCGACTCAGCATACGCGGACCCCGGTCACCCAAGCCGGGCACTTCCACCTGAATATCCGGGTCCACGAGCAACTGCTTGGCGTGGCCCGACTCGACCTTGATATCTTCCGCGTCTTTTGTGGGCGTACGCAGAGCCATGGCAATATCACTGGTAATCAAATCGCCCGCAATCGGAATGACTGCAGTGTGGCGGATGGCACCGTTGGTAAACACTGCCACATCCGTCGTCCCCGCGCCGATGTCCACCAGTGCTACGCCCAGTTCGCGCTCGTCTGCGGTCAATATAGAGAGGCTGCTGGCCAGCGGGTTCAACATGAGCTGATCCACCTCCAGTCCGCAGCGACGCACGCACTTGATGATGTTTTCCGCTGCGGTTTGCGCGCCAGTGACGATATGGACTTTGGCTTCCAGGCGGATGCCGCTCATGCCGATGGGCTCGCGCACGTCCTGCCCGTCGATGATGAATTCCTGCGGCTCGACCAGCAGCAATCGCTGGTCGGTCGAGATGTTGATGGCCTTGGCGGTTTCCACAACACGGGTGACATCAGCCTGCGTAACCTCGCGGTCTTTGACGGCCACCATTCCGCTCGAATTGATACCGCGAATGTGGCTGCCGGTAATGCCGGTGTACACACGGGTGATCTTGCAGTCGGCCATCAACTCGGCTTCTTTGAGCGCCTTTTGAATGCTCTGCACGGTGGCATCAATATTGACCACCACGCCGCGCTTCAAGCCGTTGCTCGGCGCAATCCCCAAACCGGCCAGCTTGAGCTCACCGCCGGGCAGCACTTCGGCCACCACGACCATGACCTTGGCAGTGCCGATGTCCAGCCCTACTACAAGGTCTTTGTATTCTTTTGCCATAAGTTCACCTGCTGTTTTTTTCCATTACTTTTTCACCCCGTCCGTTGCGGCAATGCTGACGCCGCGCAACCGGATGGCGTATCCGTTTTCATGCCTGAGATCGGCAAACTCCAATGCATTGGTCTGCCGCCCGTAACGTGTTACGACCTGGGTCAGCGTTTTCAGAAAGCGAGTGCTGCGTGCCACTACTTCGTCCACCGAGCCGCGTCCCAACTCCATCGAAGCTTCGGGCGCAAGCTGCAGACTCCAGCTACCGCGCCCGGTCAGCTCCAGCTGCTCAACCGGCAGGTTCATTTGCGCGAAAAGTGGTGCCAGTGCGCGGTACATCGTCAGCACTTCAGCACCTTGCCCGTCCGGTCCACTCAGGATGGGAAGGCTGTCTTGATCGACCTCGTCGACGTTGGCCTCAAACACTTCGCCATAGTTGTTAATCAGGCGCAAGTCGCCCTCGCCGCCCCAGAACGCTACAGCGTGATGCTCTTGCAGCGACACATGCAGACGGTTGGGGAAGTCACGATGCACCACTGCTTTGCGCACCCAGGGTGCTGCTTCAAATGCGCTGCGTACGCGCGCCAGATCCACGGTGAAAAATGTGCCCGCGATGCGCGGTGCAACGTTGGCGCGCAGGGTCAGGCTGTTGTTGTGCGTGGTGTCCCCGGTCACTGTAATGCCGGTGATGTCAAAGACATTGAGGCGCGAAACCCAGCGAACGGCAGCCACACCGCACAGCACGACAAAGACCAACACCAGCGCAACAACGCTCATGTTCATCAGCTTGACGTCCAGGGGTTTGACGACCGCAGCGTTCATGCAGAGGCCCTCGCATCCAACGCGGTGTTCTGCAACAGCAAAACGCACAGGTCTTCGTAACTAATGCCAGCGGCCTTGGCCGACATGGGCACCAGCGAGTGGCCGGTCATACCCGGCGAGGTGTTGATCTCCAGCAGATAGGGCTTACGGGTTTTGGCGTCAATCATCACATCAGCGCGCGCCCATCCCCTGCAACCCAACACCGAGTACGCCTTGCACACCATAGCGGCAATGGCCTCTTCTTCACCTGCCGGTAGATTGGCAGGCACCAGATACTGCGTGACGTCAGTGAAGTACTTATTTTGGTAATCGTAATTGCCATCCGGTGCCACGATGCGGATCACCGGTAGCGCGCGCGGCTCTTGGGTGCTGCCCAGTACTGGACATGTCACTTCATCGCCGGCGATAAATTGCTCACAAAGCACTTGCGGATCGTGTTTGGAGGCCAGCGCGTAAGCAGCCTCGCACTCGTCGATGCGCATCACTTTGGCAAAGCCGATGGAGGACCCCTCGCGCGCCGGCTTGACGATCATCGGGGATCCCAGTTGGGCGAAGGCCGCGCGCGTTTCTTGCGCACTGTGCACCTGGCTCCAGGCCGGTGTGGGCAAGCCTTCGAAGCGCCAGATACGCTTGGTCATCACTTTGTCCATGGAAATGGCAGATGCCATCACACCGGAGCCGGTGTACGGAATGCCGAGCAACTCCAGCGCGCCCTGCACTGTGCCGTCTTCACCGAAGCGGCCATGCAGTGCGATAAAGCAGCGCGCGAAACCTTCGCGCTGGAGATCCCTAAGGTCGCGCTCAGAGGGGTCGAATGCATGTGCATCCACGCCTTTGGCGCGCAGTGCCTTGAGCACGCCGCTGCCCGACATCAACGACACCTCGCGCTCTGCGGATGCGCCACCCATTAATACTGCGACTTTGCCCAGATTCGCGTTCATGCCGCTTGTGTCTAACGCGCTCATACGCTGTCTCCTTTTTGCGTGAGCAGGTCTGCGATCTGTCCGGGCACGGCGCCGATGGAACCGGCTCCCATGCACATCAGCACATCGCCATCGCGTGAGTTATCAATGGCCACGCGCGGCATATCGGCGATGTTGTCTACAAACACGGGCTCTACCTTGCCTGCGATGCGCAATGCACGCGTCAATGCGCGCCCGTCTGCTGCGACGATGGGCGCTTCGCCCGCCGCATACACCTCGGCCAACAGGACGGCGTCCGCCGCACCTATCACTTTGACAAAGTCCTCAAAGCAATCCCGCGTGCGGGTAAAGCGGTGCGGCTGAAATGCCAGCACCAGCCTGCGCCCCGGAAACGCCCCGCGTGCCGCAGAAAGTGTGGCCGCCATCTCAACGGGGTGGTGGCCGTAGTCGTCAATCACGGTGACTGTGCCACCGGGCTTTCCGTCTTTGACGGGCAGCGGCAGATCGCCATAGCGCTGAAAGCGCCGACCAACTCCTTTGAATTCGGCCAGGGCCTTGAGCAATGCTGCATCGGGAATGTTCAATTCCACCGCAATGGCAATGGCCGACAAGGAGTTGAGTACGTTGTGCAGACCCGGCAGGTTGAGTACCACTTCAATGTCTGGCAAAACTACGCCGTTGCGGCGTTGCACCGTAAAGTGCATTTGCGAGCCCACGGCACGTACATTAAGTGCCCGCACTTGCGCTTCTTCATTGAGGCCGTAGCTAGTGATCGGGCAGGTTACCTCGTCCACAATGTCGCGCACTGCCGGGTCGTCCGTACACAAAATGGCGGTGCCATAAAACGGCATGCGGTGCAAAAAGTCGACGAAGGCTTTCTTCAAACGCCTGAAGTCGTGGCCGTAGGTCTCCATGTGGTCGGCGTCAATATTGGTCACCACGGCCATCACCGGCAGCAGATTCAAAAACGAGGCATCGGACTCGTCGGCTTCGACCACAATGTAGTCGCCGCTGCCTAGACGCGCATTGGCACCGGCACTGTTCAGTCGACCACCAATTACAAAAGTGGGGTCTAGCCCGGCTTCAGCCAGCACGCTGGCAACCAGACTGGTGGTCGTGGTTTTGCCGTGCGTTCCGGCGATCGCAATGCCTTGTTTCAGCCGCATCAATTCGGCCAGCATGAGCGCACGCGGCACGATGGGGATGTGCATTTCGCGGGCGCGAATGACTTCAGGGTTGTCGGTCTTCACAGCGGTTGATGTGACCACCGCATCAGCCCCGCCGACGTTGTCCGCCGCGTGGCCGAGCTGGGTGCGAATACCCAAAGAGGCCAAGCGGCGCAGTGTTGCGCTATCGGAAAGATCGGAACCGGAGATGGTGTAGCCCAGATTGCTGAGCACTTCGGCAATGCCGGACATACCGGAGCCGCCGATACCTACGAAATGGATATGTTTGATGGCGTGTTTCATACGGTCAATTCCTCACACGCGGCCACCACGGCGGCCGTGGCCTGCGTTTGCTGCATTTGCTTGGCGGCTTGTGCGCGTTGCAACAGGGCGTCACGCCCTATGTCCGTGAATAGTGCGACCAGTTTTTCGGGTGTCATCTCACTTTGCGGCAACAGCCAGCCTGCGCCTTGGTCCACCAGAAAGCGTGCGTTGTGGGTCTGGTGGTCGTCCACGGCGGATGGGAAAGGCACAAATACCGCTGCGGCACCAACGGCCGCAATCTCGGTGACCGTGCTGGCGCCGGCACGGCACAGCACCAGATCGGCATCGGCGAAAGCCTGGGCCGTGTCATCGATAAACGGCGTGAGCGTGGCCTGCACTCCGGCGGCGGCGTAGTTGGCGCGCAGTTCTTCGATTTGCTTTTCGCCGCTTTGGTGGGTCACCACCGGGCGATGCGTAGGGGCAATCAGCGCAAGCGCTTTCGGCACCATGGTATTGAGTGCGCGTGCGCCCAGACTGCCACCCACCACCAACAAGTGCAAGCGACCACTGCGCCCGGCAAAGCGCTCCTGCGGCGCTGCCTGTTTCAGAAATTCGGCACGCAAGGGGTTACCTACCCACTGGCCCTTGGCAAACACTTTGGGGAATGCGGTAAACACGCGATCCGCAACCGACGCCAACACTTTGTTGGCCATACCGGCCACCGAGTTCTGTTCATGCAGCACCAGCGGCTTGCCCATCAGCACACCCATCATGCCACCCGGAAACGTGATGTAGCCGCCCAAGCCCACCAGCACATCCGGCTTGACGCGGCGCACCACGGCCATGCTTTGCCAGAAAGCGCGCAACAAACGCAGTGGCAACAAGGCCAATGTCGTGATGCCCTTGCCGCGCACGCCGTGAAAATCAATCAGCTCCAAAGCGAAGCCGCGTGGCGGAACTATGCGGCTCTCCATGCTGCCGGGCGAGCCCAGCCAGTGCACGCGCCAGCCTTTGTCACGCAAGGCTTGCGCCACCGCCAGCCCCGGAAAGATGTGGCCGCCGGTGCCGCCAGCCATGATCAAGGCGCAGCGCGATGCAGCGGTGCTCATAAACGGCCTCCGTGCATGAGCGTGCGGCTCTCGAAATCGATGCGCAGCACAACGGCGATGGCAATCAGGTTGATCAGAATGGCCGAGCCGCCATAGCTCATCAGCGGCAATGTCAGCCCCTTGGTCGGCAGCGCGCCCAGGTTCACGCCCATATTGATGAAGGCCTGAAAGCCCATCCAGATACCCACGCCTTGCGCCACCAGTCCGGCAAACACGCGGTCCAGTGCAATCGCCTGGCGGCCGATGTGCATGATGCGCCGGGTCAGCCACAGGAACAGGCCGATGACACACAACACACCGATAAGACCGAACTCTTCGCCGATCACGGCCAGCAGGAAGTCGGTGTGGGCTTCGGGCAGCCAATGCAGCTTTTCGACACTGCCGCCCAGACCGACACCGAATATTTCACCCCGTCCGATGGCGATCAGCGAGTGCGACAACTGGTAGCCCTTGCCCATGGAGTAGTGATCGTCCCAGGGGTTGAGATATGCAAAAATGCGCTCGCGGCGCCAGTCGGATAGGGCAATCATCAGCCCGAACGCCACGACCAGAATCAGCGCAATCAAAAAGAACATGCGGGCGTTCACGCCTCCCAGAAACAGGATGCCCATCGCAATTACGGCGATCACCATGAAGGCGCCCATGTCCGGCTCGGCCAGCAGCAGCAAGCCCACAATGGCAACCGCACCGGCCATCGGTAACACCGCCCGGAAGAAGCGCTCTTTGACTTCCATCTTGCGCACCATGTAGTCAGCGGCGTAAATCACCACAGAAAACTTGGCCAGTTCCGATGGCTGAAAGTTGAGAACGCCCAACGCAATCCAACGACGCGCACCATTCACGCCCTTGCCGATAAACGGCACCAGTACCGCCATTAAGAGCACCAGCGATGCAATGAACAGCCACGGCGCAATGCGCTCCCAGGTTTGCAGCGGAACCTGAAACGCCAGTAATGCGGCGATGAATGCCACGGCAATCGAAGCAATGTGGCGCACCAGAAAGTGCGTATGCGAGTAATTGGCAAAGCGCGGGTTGTCCGGCATGGCGATGGATGCGGAATACACCATCACCAATCCCCACAGCAACAGGGTGACGGTGACCCAAATCAGCGGTTGATCGAACCCTCGTGCTAGCGCGGGCTGCACCGGGTTGGAGAACGACCCGCGACCGCTCAGGCGAACCGGCAAGGTGCCCGCGCCATCAGCAGCGGCTGCACCGACCGTGCGCATGCCGGCAAACCAGGAAGCGACGGTCTCGCGCAAAGTGCTCATGCGCCGCCCTCCAATTCGGTTCCGGCATCGACGGCCAGCGCCTTCACCGCTTCGACAAACACGCTGGCGCGGTGCTCGTAGTTGGCGAACATGTCAAAGCTCGCGCAGGCGGGTGACATCAAGACCGCGTCGCCCGAATGTGCGCTGCGGTTGGCTTGCGCCACGGCGTCTTCCATATCCTGTGCATCCAGCAGCGGCACACCGCTGGCGGCGAGCGCTTCACGAATAAACGGCGCGTCACGCCCGATGAGCACCACTGTTCGTACATAGCGGGACACCGGCTCAGCCAATGGCGAGAAGTCCTGCCCTTTGCCGTCACCGCCCAAAATAACAACCACCTTGCGCTCGGCGCCTAGGCCGTTCAGCGCTGCGGCGGTGGCACCGACATTGGTACCCTTGCTGTCGTCAAAAAACTCAACGCCGTTAAGGATGCCTATTGGTTCAACCCGGTGCGGTTCGCCACGGTATTCGCGCAGGCCGAACAAAATCGGCCCCAGCGTGCAGCCTGCGGCAGAGGCGAGCGCCAATGCGGCCAGCGCATTGCTGGCATTGTGGCGACCGCGAATGCGCAGCGCGTCGGCTGGCATCAGGCGCTGAAAATGCAATTCTTCCGCCTCGGCATTGCGGCGCTTGCGGGTTTCGTCCGCTTCCAGTGCACGCACCAGCCACACCATACCGTTCATGTCTTCCAGACCGAAATCGCCGGGGCGTTTGGGCATGTCGGTGCCGAAACAAATATGCGCGCGCTCGACCGGTTTTTGGAAACGCACTGGCGGTGCTGACGGTGCAGGCATTGGTGCCGACTGCAGCATGGCCATCACCATTGCGTCATCGCGGTTGAGCACCATCAGCCCCTGGCCAAAGATGTTGGCCTTGGCCTTGGCGTAGGCATGCATATTGCCGTGCCAATCCAGATGGTCTTGCGTCAGGTTAAGAACGACCGCGGCGGTGGGCTCGAATCCGGCAGGCATCTCCAATTGGAAGCTGGAGAGTTCCAGCACCCAGACCTCGGGCAAGGCATCAGCATCGATGGCCTGCAACAAGGTGTCCAGCAGCGATGGGCCGATATTGCCAGCCACTGCGACCGACTTGCCCGACCAACGCACCAGATGACCGGTGAGCGAGGTAACCGTGGTCTTGCCGTTGGTGCCGGTGATTGCCAGTACCTTCGGCGCGTATTGTTGGTCGGAGTGCAAATCCGCCAAGGCCTTGGCAAACAAGCTGAGTTCTCCGCCCAGCCACAAGCCTGCGGCTTGCGCAGCCTGCACCACGCCAGCGGTTTGCAGAGGGCTCAAGCCCGGGCTCAAAAACACCGCGCGCACCAAAGTTCCTTCCACCAGACCCGCGTTGAAGTCGGAATGCACAAACTGCGCACCGGGGACGAGTTCAAACAGCTTTTCCAGCTGTGGCGGCTGGGGACGGGTATCGACAACCGTGACTTGCGCGCCCACGCGCGCGCACCAGCGCGCCATGGCCAGCCCCGAGGTACCCAGCCCCAGGATCAGCACGTGTTGGTCTTGCAAGGTGTTGTGCATGGCCGGGGCTTAACGCAGTTTCAGGGACGACAGTCCCACAAGGCACAAGAGCATGGTGATGATCCAGAAGCGCACAACTACTTGCGTTTCTTTCCAGCCTTGCTTTTCGAAATGGTGATGCAGCGGCGCCATCTTCAAGAGGCGGCGGCCTTCACCGAATTTTTTCTTGGTGTATTTGAAGTAGCTCACTTGCAGCATGACCGAGAGCGCCTCGACCACAAAAATGCCGCCCATGATGGCCAGCACAATTTCCTGCCGCACGATGACCGCAATCGTGCCCAGCGCGCCGCCAAGTGCTAACGCGCCCACGTCACCCATGAACACCTGCGCAGGGTAGGTGTTGAACCACAAAAATGCCAGCCCGGCGCCCGCCATGGCGGAGCAGAAAATCAGCAACTCGCCCGAACCGGGAATGTGCGGGAAAAACAGGTATTTGGAATACACGGCGCTGCCGGTCACATAGGCAAACACACCGAGCGCTGAGCCCACCATCACCACCGGCATGATCGCTAGACCGTCCAGCCCATCGGTGAGGTTCACCGCGTTGCTGGAGCCTACGATCACCAGATAGGTCATCACCACAAAGCCCAGCACGCCCAACGGGTAGCTCACTTCTTTGATGAAGGGCAGCAGCAAGCCGGCCTTCGGAGGCAGGTTCACATCAAAGCCAGAACGCACCCAATTGAAAAAGAGTTCAACCACTTTGAGGTTGGAACTTTCGGAAATGCTGAACACCAGGTACAGCGCCGCAATCAGCCCGATCACCGATTGCCAGAAATACTTTTCGCGCGAGCGCATGCCCTCAGGATCTTTGTGGACCACCTTGCGCCAGTCATCGGCCCAGCCGATGGCACCAAAGCCCAGGGTGACGATCAACACGATCCAGACAAAGCGGTTGCTCCAATCCGCCCATAGCAAGGTCGACGTGGCAATGGACAAAAGAATCAGCACGCCACCCATGGTGGGTGTGCCGCTTTTGCTCAGGTGTGACTCCATGCCGTAGCCGCGAATCGGTTGACCGATTTTGAGTTCGCGCAGGCGGCGTATCACATAGGGGCCTGCGGCCAGACCGATGAGTAGCGAAGTCATGGCTGCCATCACAGCGCGGAAGGTCAGGTACTGGAACACCCGGAAATAGCCGAAGTCCGGCGACAAAGATTGCAACCATTGGGCCAGACTTAGCAACATAAGAACTCTCCGCAATTCAGTTCAAGCTGCATGGACTGCCTCCGGTGCAACCAGTGCATTCACCACGCGCTCCATGCGCATAAAGCGTGAACCTTTGACCAGCACGCTTTGCACCCGTGGCAATTTTTCAGGTACCGCGGCGTTGAGTGTTTCAACGCTCTCAAAGTGAAGGCCGCCCTCAAATTGCGCCACTGCAAAATGGGTCAACGCGCCGGTAGCAAAGAAATATTCAATACCGCTGGCTTTTGCATAGCGCCCAGCCTCTGCGTGGAACTGCGGCCCCTGCTCGCCAACCTCACCCATGTCACCCAGCACCAGCAGACGCGGGCCCGGCAATTCGGCCAGTACATCGATTGCGGCGCGTACCGAGTCCGGGTTGGCGTTGTAGGTGTCGTCCACCACCGTAAGTGACTGGCCTTGGTGTTTGATGGACAAGGCCCGTGAGCGACCCTTAACCGGCACAAACTGCTCCAGTCCCTGCACCACTGCTTGCGCAGCCACACCGGCGGCCAGCGCACAACTGGCAGCTGCCATGGCGTTTTTGACGTTGTGTCGTCCGGCGATGTGCAATGCAAAACGTAACTCGCCTTGGGGTGTTCGCGCATGCACCTGCCACGCGCCTTGCGCCCACTGCGCGTCGATACACGCGGTTTGAGCCGGTGCAAGGTCGCTCCCTGCGAACTGCAAGCTGCGACGCTCACCACTCAAACCCAACCACACCGGCGTGTAGGTGTCGTCCTGCGGGAAGACCGCGACGCCGTCATGCGGTAAGGCCGTGATAACGCAGCCGTTTTCCTGCGCCACAGCTTCAATGGTTTTCATGAATTCCAGGTGTTCACGCTGTGCGTTGTTCACCAGTGCCACGGTGGGTTGTGCCATGGCCGCCAACGAAGCAATTTCGCCGGGGTGGTTCATGCCCAGCTCCACCACGGCGATGTGGTGCTCCGGGCGCAGGCGCAGCAATGTCAAGGGCACGCCGATGTCATTGTTCAAATTGCCACGCGTGGCCAGCGCCGCCTCCCCCGCATGTGCCTGCAGGATGCTGGCAATCATCTGGGTTACGGTCGTTTTTCCATTGCTGCCGGTGACTGCGATCAGCGGAATGTCAAACTGAGCGCGCCATCCGGTTGCCAGTTCACCCAGTGCCAGCCGTGTATCTGCGACTTCAATGCGCGGCAAGCCTGCGGGGTAATTGCTAGCATCCAGCCCGGCATGGCAAATAACTGCCGCGGCACCGCGGCTTTGCGCCTCAGCCAAAAATGCATTGGCGTCGTAACGCTCACCCTTGAGCGCCACAAACAAGTCGCCCGATTCGATAGTGCGCGTGTCGGTGTGCACGCGCTGCACTACTACATCGCTGTTGCCCACCAGGCTTGCATGACTGAGCCAGCGTGTGGCAGCGCCCAATGTCATCATTGAGTTCATGCCTGCACCGCCGCCGGCCGGTTGGCACCGTTTGCACGTGCAAGCAAGGCCGCTTGCGCATGGGTGCGGTCGGAAAACGGTGTTTTGACACCGGCAATCTCTTGCGTTTCTTCGTGGCCCTTACCGGCGATCAACACCACATCGTTTGCACTCGCCTGATTCACCGTCTGCGCAATGGCCAATGCACGGTCGGCCTGCACTTCAACCGCCTTGCACGAAGGCAGGCCCAGCAATATTTGCGCGATGATGGCCTCGGCTTTTTCACTGCGCGGGTTGTCACTGGTCACGATCACGCGATCGGCCAATTTGGCGGCAATCACGCCCATGAGCGGGCGCTTGGATGTGTCACGGTCACCCCCGCAACCGAACACACACCACAACTGGCCACCCCGTGCCGTCACCATGGGGCGCAAGGCCTGCAAGGCGTGGTCCAGCGCATCCGGGGTGTGTGCATAGTCCACTGCCACCAGAGGTTCCCCCACTCCGCCTGCACACTCCATGCGACCGGGGACCGACTGCAGATCGGCACAGGCAGCAACGGCTTCGTGCAATGGCACGCCCTGACAGCGCATCGCAGCCAATACGCCCAGCAAATTGGAGACGTTGTATTCGCCGATCAAATGGGTTTGCAATGCAATGCTGCTGTCGCCCTCCACCACGTCAAAGGCCACGCCCATGGTTTCGTATCGGATATTGCGCGCCTGAACTCGCGCGGGTACTTTGGTGGAAACGGTCCAGATATCTAATGGCTTTTCAGGTACTTCATGCAATGCGGCGGCGAGCGCCATCCCGTGCACGTCGTCGACATTGATCACCGCGCTGCGCAGGCCCGGCCAATCGAACAGGCGTCGCTTGGCTTGCCAGTAAGTTTCCATGCTGCCGTGGTAGTCCAGATGGTCCTGCGTGAAGTTGGTAAAGATGGCCACGCGAATTTGTGTGCCATCGAGTCGACCTTCTTCGATACCAATGGACGATGCCTCGATAGCGCAGGCGCCCAGGCCATCAGTCAAAAAATTACGCAAGGCCTTTTGCAACACCACCGGGTCCGGGGTCGTCAAACCGGTGGACACCACAGCATCGGGCGGGCGACCTACACCCAAAGTGCCGATTAATCCAGCAGGGCGCGAGCCGGCACTCTTGAGCGCGCCCAAGGCCTGCGCCAGCCACCAGGCGGTAGACGTTTTCCCGTTAGTACCCGTCACGGCGAACACATCAATTTGGTGTGAGGGTTCGTCAAAAAATGCTGCAGCTATCGGGCCAGTGGCAGCTTTAAGACCTTGGAGCGCGGCGATGCGCGCATCGGTGAAGGTGAAACGCGCTGCGCCTTCATGCTCTACCAAACAGGCCGCGGCGCCGGCATCCAGAGCGGCTTGCACAAAGGAGCGGCCATCCACCGCCGCACCGGGCCAGGCAACGAATCCATCGCCGGGTCCTATCGTGCGGCTGTCGGTGCTGATGCTGCCCGTCACGCGCGCACTCAGCCATTGGGCGGCTTGCAAGGGGCTATGGAGTTGCTGCATCAAAAGCTCTCCGGCTCGGCGTTGGCCACGATGTTGGGGCGAACCGCCATATCGGGCTGCACATTCAGCAGGCGCAAGGTCTGTTGCACCGTCTCGCTGAACACCGGTGCAGCCACATCGCCACCAAAGTATTTGCCGGCACTGGGTTCGTCGAGCATGACCGCGACGATGACGCGCGGCACATCGATAGGCGCCATTCCCACAAACCAGCTGCGGTACTTGCGGTTGCCATCGGTACCGTAGCCCTTGCCGATTTGCTTGTAAGCGGTGCCGGATTTGCCACCCACCGAGTAGCCCACGGTCTGCGCCTTGGGTCCGGTGCCGCCGGGGCCTGCTGCCATTTGCAGCATCTTGCGGATTTCGGCGGCTGTGCCCGGCGAAAACACATTGACTCCTACGGCGGGTTCGGTGTTTTTCAGCAGGGTGGCCGGAATGATCTGCCCGTCATGCGAAAACACGGTGTAAGAGCGTGCCATTTGAAACAACGAAGCGGACAGACCGTAGCCATAAGAAATGGTGGCCTGCTCAATCGGACGCCATTTGTTGTAGGGGCGCAGGCGACCTGACACAACGCCGGGGAATTCGACCTGCGGCTTTTGCCCAAAACCGGCTTGCGAGAAGGTTTCCCACATCTCGCTGGCGGGCATTTGCATGGCGATCTTGGCGGTGCCCACGTTACTGGACACCTGAATCACCTGCTGCACAGTGAGTGCGCCGTGGGGGTGGGCGTCATGGATGGTGGCACCGGCAATGGTGACCGAGCCCGGTGCCGTGTCGATGATCGTGGTCGGCTTCACGCGGCCCTTTTCCAAGGCCAGCCCGATCGTAAACGGCTTCATCACGGAGCCGGGTTCGAAGGTGTCGGTCAGCGCGCGGTTACGCAGTTGGGCGCCGGTCAGGTTCTGGCGTTTGTCCGGTGTATAGCTTGGGTAGTTGGCCAGCGCTAGCACTTCGCCGGTGATGGCATCCAGCACCACCACGCTGCCCGCCTGCGCTTTGTTGAGTTGCACCGCATCGCGCAACTTCTGGTATGCAAAGAACTGAATTTTGCTATCGATACTGAGCTGCAAATCGCGTCCATCTACCGGCGGTACGATCTCGCCAATGTCCTCTACCGCTTGACCCAGACGGTTCTTAATCACATGGCGCACGCCGGGTTTACCCAGCAGCGCTTTGTTAAACAGCAACTCCACGCCTTCCTGGCCGTTGTCTTCTACATTGGTAAATCCAACAATGTGCGCAGCCGCTTCACCCTCGGGGTACTGGCGCTTGTATTCCTTGCGCTGGTAAATGCCTTTGAGGTTGAGCGCGGCGATTTTCTTGGCTGCGTCTGCATCGACCTGACGCTTGATCCAGACAAAGGTCTTGTCATCCTGATCCAGTTTTTTGGACAGCTCCGACGCCGGCATTTCCAAGAGCGCAGCGAGTTGCGACAGTTGCGACTTGTCCAGCTCCACGTCTTCGGGAATGGCCCAGATGCTGGGTGCCGGTACGCTGGAGGCCAAAATCATTCCGTTGCGGTCCAGTATGCGGCCGCGGTTCGCCGGCAACTCCAGCGTGCGGGCAAAGCGCACTTCGCCCTGGCGCTGGTAAAAGCTGTTGGCCACTACTTGGATGTAGGCCGCACGCGCAGCAAGGCCGCAAAAGGCCAGCGCAATAGCACCCACCACCAGCTTGCTGCGCCACACCGGAGTGGGGCTGGCCAGGAGCGGGCTGGATGTGTATTGCACGCTGCGGCTCATGGCTTCTCACCTTGTGCGGGAGCAGAGTAATTCACATAAGCCGTTATGGCTGGTGAGGCTTGGCGCATTTGCAACTTTTCACGGGCAATTTTCTCCACCCGCCCCGGAGTAGCCTGCGCGCGCTTCTCGACTTGCAGCCGGTCGTATTCGGTTTCCAGTTTGAGCGCTTCGGCATTGGCTTTGTCCAGCTCGGTAAACAGCCGCCGGGAGTCGTATTGCACGCTCACCAGATAGATGGCGCTGGCAATCACGGCAAGGAGCAGGACGAGGTTGATACGAGTCACACCGCTGTCCTCATTGCCACGCGCATGATGGCGCTGCGCGAACGCGGGTTGCCGCGCACTTCGTCCGTACCGGGTTTAATGCGTCCCAGCGCTTCGAGCTTCATCACCTTGGGTGCTGCAAACGGCGCGCGGCGGTCGTACTCATCGCGCGAATGCTTAGCGATGAATTGCTTGACGATGCGGTCTTCCAATGAGTGAAAGCTGATCACAGCAAGACGGCCTCCGGGTTGCAGCACATGCAGACTGGCCTCTAACGCTTGTTGCAGCTCTTCAAGCTCGGCGTTGATGAAAATCCGAAAAGCCTGAAATGTGCGCGTTGCAGGGTTCTGGCCCTGCTCGCGGGTTTTGACCGTGTCAGCCACGAGTTGGGCCAACTCGGTGGTGGTTGAAATTGGCCCCCGTTCCTGTCGGCGAGCAACAATCGCCTTTGCAATTGGCCCAGCAAACCGTTCTTCACCATATTCACGTATCACCTCCGTGATTTGATTGACTTCTGCTGTTTCCAGCCATTGCGCCACGCTCTCGCCACGCGTGGTGTCCATGCGCATATCCAGCGGGCCTTCGAAACGAAAGCTGAAACCGCGCACCGGGTTGTCGATCTGCGGCGAACTCACGCCCAGATCCATCAGCAGGCCGCTGACACTCGCCGCAGGCAATTGCGCCAGGCCTGAGAACGCTTCGTGGCGGATGGAAAATCGGGGGTCGGTAATGGACGCGGCTTCGGCTACGGCCTGCGGATCGCGGTCGAAGGCGATCAACCGGCCTAGCGTAGAGAGACGCGAGAGAATTAGGCGCGAGTGCCCGCCCCGCCCGAATGTTCCGTCCACGTAGGTACCGTTTTCTGCATCGGGAAGGGCGCCCTTGGCATTGCTGAACAATGCATCTACCGCTTCGTTCAACAAGACGGTGGCATGGTTCCATGTTGTGTCCACCGGTTCCGCCTAAAAGGAAAAGTCCTTGAAGACATCGGGCATTTCGCCCTGCATGGCCTGGGCCTCTTGCGCGTCATACGTGGCCTTGTCCCACAGCTCGAAGTGGTTACCCATGCCCAGCAACATCGTATCGCGGGATATGCCTGCGGCTGCGCGCAATTCAGGCGACACCAGTACGCGACCGGTGGAGTCCCTCTCCACATCCATGGCGTTGCCTAGGAAAATACGCTTCCACCACTGTGCCGACATCGGCAGGGCCGCAATGCGTTCGCGAAATTTCTCCCATTCAGGGCGCGGAAACACCATCAGACAGCCGTGCGGATGCTTGGTCATTGTGAGTTGTCCGCCCGCGGTGGCGCTCAGGACGTCGCGATGCCTGGTCGGCACAGAGAGCCGCCCTTTTGCATCCAGACTGAGAGACGAAGCGCCTTGAAACACGGCAGGAAACCCCTTTTTGCATATATGCAGAAAAATAGCTATTTAGCGG
>CANBYM010000042.1 GCA_947373605.1 Comamonadaceae bacterium | reverse complement strand
TAATCGTTGAAGTCGTGTGCGCCGGTAATCTTGACGCAACCCGAGCCGAAGGCGCGATCCACAAAATCGTCTGCAATGATCGGAATGCGGCGGTCGCACAGCGGCAGGTCCACCAACTTGCCCACCAGATGGCGGTAGCGCTCGTCTTCTGGGTGTACGGCTAATGCACCGTCAGCCATCATGGTCTCGGGCCGCGTGGTGGCAATGGTCATGCCTTTCTGCAACGCGCCGTCGATCAGCTGCGGCCCATCGGTAAACGGATACAGGATGTAGTGCATCTTACCCTCGGCCTCAGTGCTTTCCACCTCCAGGTCGCTCACCGCGCTCATCAGTACCGGGTCCCAGTTCACCAGACGTTTGCCACGGTAAATCAGGCCTTGCTGATAAAGCAGCACAAAAGTCTCTGTCACCGTCTTGGACAGCTTGGGGTCCATGGTGAAGTACTCGCGGCTCCAGTCCACGCTGTCGCCCATGCGGCGCATCTGCGTGGTGATGGTGTTGCCGCTCGTTTCTTTCCACTCCCACACTTTGGCGGTGAATGCTTCGCGGCCCAGGTCGTGGCGGCTCACGCTTTGTTCCTGCAGCTGGCGCTCCACCACGATTTGCGTCGCAATACCGGCGTGATCGGTGCCCGGAATCCATGCGGTGTTGAAGCCGCGCATGCGGTGGTAGCGCGTCAGGCTATCCATGATGGTCTGGTTAAACGCATGGCCCATGTGCAGAGTGCCGGTCACATTGGGTGGCGGCAACTGAATTGCAAAGGAGGGCTCGCCCACTTTGGGCTGCTGCGTGCCCCTAAAGCCCGCTAAACCGTAGTTGCGCTTTTCCCATTCCGGGCCCCAATGGGCCTCGATCGCCGACGGCTCAAACGATTTGGACAGAGACTGCAGGCCCGGTTGTTCCGGTGCGGTCGTTGCGGGAGCTGCGGCTTTGGGGAGGGTGGATGCGTTATCAGACATGGTCGTACATTGGTGAGCAGCCTGCGATTTTACGGGCGTCTGCTGATCGACCCCCCTTGAATACGCATAGACAGTGCGGCCAAGCTCCACGCGGGATAATGCAGCATGCTTTTTTTACTCTCGCCTGCCAAATCGTTGGATTATGAGACCCCGCTGGCGGACCAGCCGCATACGGCGCCGCTGTTCGTCAAGCAATCCAAGGTCCTGATCGATGTGTTGCGTACGCAGTCACCCCAGCAAATTGCCGAGCTGATGGACTTGAGCGACAAGCTCTCCAGCCTCAACGTCGGCCGCTATCAAGCATGGTCCAGCCGTGCCACACAAAAGAACGCCCGGCAGGCCGCGCTGGCGTTTGATGGCGATGTCTACGGTGGCTTGGATGCTCGCAGTATGGGCGCGGACGATCTGGCTTGGGCGCAGGACCATGTGTGCATTTTGAGCGGCTTGTACGGCGTGTTGCGCCCGCTGGACCTGATGCAGCCGTACCGGCTGGAAATGGGTACCCGGCTTGCCAACCCGCAGGGCAAGGACCTGTACCAGTACTGGGGCGCGCAGTTGTCGGAGTACCTCAATAAACGCCTGCGGACCGATGTCAGTCCGATCGTGGTGAACGTGGCATCGCAAGAGTATTTCAAAGCGGTGGATCGCAAAGCCCTCAAGGCGCAGGTGGTGGAATGTGTTTTTCAGGAATACAAGAACGGCCAGTACAAGGTCATCAGTTTCATGGCCAAACGCGCGCGCGGGCTGATGGTGCGGTACGCCACCCAACATCGTTTGGTGCAGCCCGACCAGTTGCGCGCGTTTGATGCCGAGGGTTACCGCTGGGATGCCAAGGCATCCAAGCCGGACACACTGGTTTTTCGCAGAAAGACATAAATGCAAGTCAAAGCCAATGGCCTCGATATTGAGGTGCTGGATTCGGCCCAGTCCTCGGACGATCCGGCCCACCGCCGGCGCCCGGTGGTGCTGCTCATCATCGGATTGGGTTTGCAACTGATTGACTGGCCTCAAAGTTTTGTGCAGACGCTTCTGGACGGCGGCTACCGTGTTGTGCGCTTTGACAACCGCGATGCAGGATTGAGCACGCACCTCAGTAAGTTGGGTAAGCCCCATTTGTTTTGGCTGGGTTTGCAATACAAGCTGGGCCTGGCACCGCATGGCCCCTATCGCCTGGCAGATATGACTGCTGACGCGGTGGGCGTGCTCGATGCGCTGCAAATCGACAAGGCCCACGTCGTCGGCATGAGCATGGGCGGCATGATTGCGCAGCGCGTGGCGCTGAGCATCCCCCAACGCGTTCTAAGCCTGAGCAGCATGATGAGCAGTTCGGGCGCACGCGGTTTGCCGGGGCCTGAAACCCGCGTCGTCAAGGGCATGATGACGCCCGTACGCGGCAAAACGGTGGATGCGGTCGTGGAGCAACACTTCCAACTGTTCAAACTGCTCAGCGGCACCAGCCACGCGATATCGGATGAGGCGCTGCGCGAACAGATCCGCCGCAGTGTTTCCCGCAACAACGATCCCGAAGGCGTAATGCGGCAGATGGTGGCCGTGGCATCCGATGTCAGTCGCGCCAATTTACTGGGCCGCATTACGGCGCCCACACTGGTGATGCACGGCAAGGACGACCCTCTGCTGCCCTATGCCTGCGCGCAAGACACGGCCCGGCGTATTCCTGGCGCACAACTTTTGGGTATCGACGGCATGGGACACGACATGTCGCCGGTGCACTTCAAAACCATGGCGCAAGCATTACTTGCGCACCTGCATGACACAACAGCCCAGCACGCCTGAACAATCGCAACTTGGTAAAGCGTCCGCCTATGTGGACCAGTACGATGCCTCTTTGCTGTATCCTATTCCGCGCGCCGCCAAGCGCGCGGAAATCGGTATCGGTGCGGCAGCGCCGTTTTTCGGCGCAGACATGTGGACTGCGTTTGAACTCAGCTGGCTCAATGCGCGCGGCAAGCCCCAAGTCGCTTTGGCGCACTTCATGGTGCCCTGCGAGTCGGTCAATATCATCGAGAGCAAATCGTTCAAGCTCTACCTCAACAGCTTTAACAACACCCGCTTCACCGATGCCGCTGAGGTGCTGGCCCGTTTGCGCATCGACATCAACGAAGCCGTGTGGCGCGGGGGTGTGGTGCAGTCGTCCATCGGCGTCAAACTGATCGCGGTCGAACTGTTTGACCGCGAGCCGGTGTATGAGCTGGACGGTTTAAGTCTGGACCGCCTGGACGTGGAGTGCACCCGCTATGAGCCCATGCCGGAGTCGCTTAGCACCACGCCCGTTGAGGGTGAGGGAAGTGAGGCGATGGTGAGCGAGGTGCTGGTGAGCAATCTGCTCAAAAGCAATTGTCTGGTGACGGGGCAACCCGACTGGGGCAGTGTGCAGATCAGCTACACCGGCGCACCCATCAATCAGGAAGGTTTGCTGCAATACATCGTGAGTTTTCGCAACCACAACGAGTTTCACGAGCAGTGCGTAGAGCGTATCTTCATGGACATCTGGACGCGCTGCAAGCCCCTGAAGTTATCGGTTTACGCACGATATACGCGCCGCGGCGGTCTGGACATTAACCCGTTTCGTACGAGTCATCCGCAGGCGCTGCCCGGTAATACCCGTACCGCGCGCCAGTAATCGCGCTACAGGTGGAATACCTGTGCAGCGCGCGTGAGCATGACGCCGCTGGTGTTCAGCGCTTCCGCCGAGGCGGCTGATTCTTCCACCAATGCCGCGTTTTGCTGGGTCACGTTGTCGAGTTGATTGACCGCTTCATTCACTTGCGCAATGCCGGTAGCCTGCTCTTTGGTGGCGTTGGTAATCTGGCCGATGAGTTCACCCATCTGGCTCACCGACATCACCACCTCATCAATCGTTTTGCCGGCATTCTTCATCTGCTCAGTGCCTTCGCCGATTTGCTCTGCCGATCGTGCAATCAGGTCGCGAATCTCCTTGGCTGCCACCGCGCTGCGCTGAGCCAGGGCGCGCACTTCGGCAGCCACCACGGCAAAACCACGGCCCTGCTCGCCAGCGCGCGCAGCCTCGACCGCTGCATTGAGCGCCAGAATATTGGTCTGAAATGCAATGCCTTCAATCACCCCGATGATTTCGCGCATTTGCACCGACGAGGCGTCAATCGCCGCCATCACCTGCCCTACGCTGTGCACGGCTGCCCCTCCGCGCAGTGCCACGTCGTTGCTCAAGGCACTTTGCGCTGCCACTTGTTGTGCCGCTTCGGCGGTGTGCTTGACGGTGCTCGATAGCTCTTCCATCGACGCAGCGGTTTGTTCCAGACTGCTGGCCTGCGACTCGGTGCGTGCCGAAAGGTCCATACCGCCTTCGGCAATTTCTGCGGCAGAACGGGTGAAGTTATTAATCTCACCGCGCACATCGCCCACCACTGCTTGCAGGTTAATTTGAATTTGCTTGAGGCTGCGGATCAGCGGGCCCATCGGCGCGGGATAGTCCGTGTTGACCGCCGTAGACAGGTTGCAACCCGACAGGTCGTTGGCAAAGCGCTGCCCCTCTTTAATCGCTGCTGCAAAGCCATGGTGAAACCACCACAACACCGCCGCAGCGCCTAAAGACATGGTGACAGCCCGTACCAAAACGCCTGTTGCACCCGTCAAGCTTAAAAACTCTGGTGCCAACCCCAGTAACGTCATTAAACCCAACGCAACAGCCAGCCGGCCTGTCAACGAGAGCCGACCCAATTGGGCGGGCAGGCCGCGCAAACCTTTCTGATACACCACGCCACCCTGCAAATAAAAGGGCAGTTGTGAAGGGTCTTTGGCGGCGTTGATTTGTGCATAGAGGGCTGCTGCACCCTCAATCTGCGCGCGTGTCGGCTTGATGCGCACTGACATATAGCCGCGCGGCTTGCCGTTTTCCAATATGGGCGTGACGTTGGCTTCCACCCAGTAGTGGTCACCACTTTTAGCTCGGTTCTTGACCACGCCGGTCCAGGGGCTACCGCGCCCGATGGTGCTCCACATGTCTTTAAAGGCGATCTCGGGCATATCGGGGTGCCGGATCAGGTTGTGGTTCTCGCCTATCAGCTCTTCATACGAATAGCCGCTTACCGCTACAAAGGCGCGATTGCAGTGCGTCATGAAGCCTTTGGTGTCTGTGGTGGAAACCAACATGCGTTCTGCCGGGTAATCCAATTCCCGCTGTGTGACTGGCAGATTCATGCGCATTGCTGGGCTCCCTAAATTTCCGAATGACTTTGGTCAATGTTCGTTGCAAACCGCGCGTGCGTCAATCGACTCGGGTTTGTTATCCTTTCGATGGTTGACCTGAATCAAGCACGTTGCCCGTGCCATACTCAATATCACAGCATTTCACCTAGGTTCTACAAAACTCTAATGCCAGTTCCATCCGACATTGAGATAGCGCGCGAAGCGAAAATGCAGCCGATTAGCGAAATCGGCGCCAAGATCGGTATTCCCGCGGATGCCCTGTTGCATTACGGCCCGAACAAAGCCAAGATTTCGATGGACTTCATCAAGTCCCTCCAAGACCAAAAAGATGGCAAGCTGATACTGGTAACGGCTATCAATCCTACGCCGGCTGGTGAGGGTAAAACCACGACAACTGTCGGCCTAGGCGACGGACTGAGCCGCATTGGCAAAAAAGCCATCAGCTGCCTTCGCGAGCCATCGTTGGGGCCGTGCTTTGGTATCAAGGGTGGCGCCGCGGGCGGTGGCTATGCCCAAGTCGTGCCGATGGAAGACATTAACCTCCACTTTACCGGTGATTTTCATGCCATCACGTCGGCGCACAACCTGCTTTCGGCACTGATCGACAACCACATCTATTGGGGCAACGAGCTGGGTCTGGATCCGCGTCGCATTGCATGGCGCCGCGCCCTGGACATGAACGACCGCGCACTGCGTTCTATCGTCAATTCTTTGGGCGGCGTGGCGAATGGATTTCCGCGTGAAGACGGCTTTGATATCACGGTGGCGTCCGAGGTCATGGCGATTTTCTGCTTGGCACTGAATATGCAAGACCTGGAGCGTCGCCTGGGCAACATTGTTGTTGGCTACACGCGTGATCGCGTGCCGGTCACTGCCAGACAGATGAATGGCGATGGCGCGATGGCTGTGCTGCTCAAAGACGCTCTCATGCCCAACCTAGTGCAGACGATTGAGAACAACCCGGTGCTGATTCATGGCGGCCCGTTTGCCAATATTGCGCACGGTTGCAATTCGGTGTTGGCTACCAGGACGGCTTTAAAGCTGTGCGATTACGTGGTGACGGAGGCGGGGTTCGGCGCCGACCTCGGGGCTGAGAAATTTTTCGACATCAAGTGCCGCAAGGCAGGGCTTCGGCCGAGTGCGGCGGTAGTGGTCGCGACTGTGCGGGCCCTGAAGATGCATGGCAGCGTTGCCAAAGCCGACCTACAAACTGAAAACGTGGAGGCGGTAGTACGGGGCTGTGCCAACCTGCATCGCCATATCGAGAACGTCCGCAAGTTCGGTGTTCCGCCGATCGTGGCCATCAACAAGTTCAGTACGGACACCGATGCCGAAATTGCCGCGGTTATGCAGGCCGCGCAGGATGCCGGTACGCGTGCCATTTTGTGCACTCATTGGGCGGACGGTGGCAGGGGCGCCGAGGAACTGGCTCGCCATGTTGTAAATGTGGTCGAAAGCGCAGAAGCCGATTACCGCCCACTCTACCCCGATGCCATGCCGCTGTGGGACAAAGTCAAAACCATCGCGACTGAAATCTACGGCGCGGCTGACATCACGGCCGACAACGGCGTACGACAGCAGTTTCAGCAACTGCAAGGCGATTACGGGCATCTGCCGGTTTGTATGGCCAAGACGCAATATTCGTTCTCAACGGATCCAAGCCTGTTGGGTGCGCCCAGCGGACACACGGTGCCCGTTCGCGATCTGCGCCTGTCGGCCGGTGCAGAGTTCATTGTCGTTATCACCGGTGACATCATGACCATGCCCGGCCTGCCCAAGGTTCCCTCCGCTACCCACATCCGTATCAACGACAAGGGCCAGATTGAGGGGTTGTTCTGATTAAAAAAGTTGCCCGGTCCAATCGTCCGCGGTTTCCGGTTTTGCGGGTTTAGAGACCGCCGCAGACATTGCGGGGATCTCGTCCTCTTTAGCCAAAGCGCCCACCCTCACACCCAGCAGTCGCAGCCGTTTTGTCAAAGGCGCGCGCTTGAGGCACAGACCCGCAAGGCGCCGGATCTCTTTTGCATCGGCGGTGTAGTGCGTACCCGTGTGGTCGCGGGTGACGATCTGAAAATCATCAAAGCGCAGCTTGATGCCAATCGTCTTGCCCACATAACCTTTGCGTTGCAAATCGAGCGCCACCTGTTCGCACAATTGCGTAAACAGGGCACCCAACTCCGCCCGGTCTTTCAAGGCGTGCAGGTCGCGATCAAAGGTGGTTTCGCGGCTCATGCTGACCGGCTCGCTCTCGGTGACCACGGGGCGGTCGTCCCGCCCGTGTGCCGCCGCATGCAACCACGCACCGGTGCGTTTGCCGAAGGATTGCTCCAGCCACTGCGGGTCACGCGCCGCCAGTTGGCCGATGGTTCCTATGCCGTGGCTTTTTAGCTTCTCGTCCGCCTTGGGGCCAATGCCGTTGATCTTGCGGCAGGCCAGCGGCCAGATCATGGTTTGCACATCGTCCTCTTGCACGATGGCGATGCCGTTGGGTTTGTTGAACTCGCTGGCCATCTTGGCCAGGAGTTTGTTGGGCGCAACACCCACCGAGCAGGTCAGACCCGTGTCGTCAAAAATCGCCTTCTGAATCAAACGCGCCAGTACCTTTCCGCCCTGGCGCTGGCCGCCGGGCACGTCGGTAAAGTCGATGTATACCTCGTCCACTCCCCGGTTTTCCATCACTGGTGCAATCTCGGTGATGATGGATTTGAAACGCTGTGAGTAATGCCGGTACTGCGTAAAGTCCACTGGCAGCAAGATCGCCTGCGGACACAGCTTGGCCGCCTTCATCAGCCCCATGGCCGACCCCACACCAAACTGGCGTGCGGCATAGGTGGCGGTGGTAATCACGCCGCGGCCTGCATAATCCGAGAGCTGTGGAAAGAAATCAAGCGGTATTTTGTGCAGGGTTTGCGCGGTCCATTCTTCGTCGGGGCGCTCGGCGGTCAGACGCGCCAGCAGGTCATCTTCGCGCCTGCGCCCGCCGCCAATTACCACCGGCATACCCTTGAGCTGCGGGTAGCGCAACAACTCCACGGACGCATAAAACGCGTCCATGTCCAGGTGCGCAATGCGTCGTACTTTGCCGGTCACTGTGCTTTTTGAATCACCGCGCCGCTAAACAGGTACGGCAGGCGCGGGCCCTGCTCAGGCGCAACGCCGCCTTTGGACTCCACGCTGATCGACAACGCCTTGGCATCGGCCAGATCAGCGTCGCCTGCGTTAAGGCCTTGCATGGGCAGCTTGCCTGTCAGCACGCCCAATGAGCGTGGTTTCCCGCTGCCGTCCACGGCCCACAGTTGCATGCTGTCCTCCTGGCCTTCAAGCACCTGATTGAGGCGTTGCAGTTGCAGGCGGTGGTCCTGCGGGTCCAGCGTGATCAGCATGGCCGGTTTTTGCTGCGCATCGAACAGCACGCTGACGTATTTGATGTGCGGTACTGTGCTGAGCTGCACCTGCATATATTGCGTTTGTGCCTTGAACTGCTCGAACAGACTAATGCCCGCCGCAAGGCCAATGGCAAGCATCAGGGCCAGAAAAATGCTGAGCACGGGCCACCACGTGCTGACACCCTTGGGCGGAGTTTCGGGAGTGTGTCTAACAGGAGAAGTTTCAGAATGGGGCATAGATGCTTTTCATCCTACCCCAATGCTGCGGACGCTCACTCAGGTCGGGTAGGTTCCGGGCACCAGAATGTTGCGGTTCACGGTTTGAATATCGGTGTGGCCGCAAAACGCCATGGTGATGTCGAGCTCTTTGTGGATGATTTGCAATGCTTTGGTCACACCGGCTTCGCCCATAGCGCCCAAGCCGTAAACAAAAGCGCGGCCTATCATGGTGCCGCGCGCGCCCAGTGCCCAGGCTTTGAGCACGTCCTGCCCACTGCGAATGCCGCCGTCCATCCACACTTCAATCTTGTCACCGATCGCCTGTGCGATTTCCGGCAGGGCCGTGATGCTGCTCACCGCGCCATCGAGCTGGCGTCCGCCATGGTTGCTCACCACAATCGCATCGGCACCGCTGGCTACCGCGAGCTGCGCGTCTTCCAGATCCTGAATGCCTTTGAGGATGAGCTTGCCGCCCCATTGTTCCTTCACCCAGGCAACGTCCGCCCAAGAGAGGCGCGGATCGAACTGTTCGTTGGTCCAGGAAGCCAGCGAGGACATATTGGTTACTGCCTCCACATGGCCCACCAGATTGCGGAAGGTGTGGCGGCGCGTGCCTGCCATACCCAGGCACCAGCGCGGCTTGGTCATCAGGTTGATGATGTTGCTAATTGTTGGCTTGGGTGGCGCGGTCAGGCCGTTCTTCAAGTCTTTGTGGCGCTGGCCGATCACCTGCAGGTCCAGCGTGAGCACCAGCGCACTGCAGCGCGCGGCGCGTGCGCGTTCGATCATTTTCTTCATGGCATTGCGGTCGCGCATCATGTAGAGCTGAAACCAGAACGGTGTTGTGGTGTGCTCGGCAATGTCTTCAATCGAGCAGATGCTCATGGTCGAAAGCGTGAACGGAATGCCGAACTTTTCTGCCGCCTTTGCGGCCTTGATTTCGCCATCCGCGTTTTGCATGCCGCACAGTCCCACCGGCGCAATGGCCACCGGCATTTTGGCGTCGATACCGATCATTTTGGTCGTAGTGCTGCGGTTTTCCATATTCACCGCCACGCGCTGGCGCAGCTTGATCTTTTGGAAATCGGACTCGTTGGCGCGGTAGGTGGATTCTGTCCAGGAACCCGAGTCGGCGTAGTCGTAAAACATACGTGGCACGCGCTTTTCGGCCAATACGCGCAGGTCTTCAACGGTGGTGATAACGGGCATGCAGTCTCCGGAAATTTTTAAGTTGCTACGATGTTAATGGCAGCAAGCAGCGCGCCCGATTGAAATCCGCAGGCGCGCAGTTGAAAAAAATTCCCCGGCTACTTCAGCCCGTAGCCCATGGTCTGGGGCAGCCACAATACGATTTGCGGGAACAGCGTCATCGCTGCCAGCAACAGCAGGAGCATGATCAGGAAGAGCCAGCCCTCGCGCATCATCTCGCCGATCGGTATGCCGGTGAGCGCCTTGATCACAAACAGCAGCATGCCAAATGGCGGGTGAATCAGGCCGATCATCATGTTCAGCACCACCAACACCCCGAAGTGCACTAGGTCCACGCCCAAAAGTGTTGCCGCAGGCAGCAGCATGGGCACAAACACCAAGAGCAGCACCGACACATCCAGAAAGCAGCCCAGCGCCAGGAACAGGACGTTCACCAGAAACAAAAAGCTGATGCGCGAGAGGTGCATGTTGTCCACCCACATAGCCATTGCCTGCGGCACGCCTTCGGCCGTAAACGCATAGTTCAGGATGAAGGAGCCCGCCAGAATGATGGTCACCACCGCGCTGCCACGGGTGGACTCCAGCACCACCGCCCAGAAGCTTTTCCACGTGAGGGCGCGGAACACCACCGCCGACAAAAACAGTGCGTGAAACGCGGCCACCGCTGCGGCCTCGGTAGGCGTAAAGGCGCCCGAATATATGCCGCCCAATAGCACGATAGGCATGGACAGCGGCAGTGCGCCACGCAAAATCAGGCCCGGCCATTCGGCGCGCGGCACTGGCTCATCGCGCGGCATCTTGCGCTTGACCGCAATAAAGTGCACCACGACCATCATCAGCGTAGCCATCAGAAAGCCTGGGACCACACCACCCAGAAACAGTGCGCCTACGGATGCGCCCGATACCAGCGCGTAAATCACCATTGGGATGGAAGGCGGAATAATCGGCCCCAGCGTGGCAGCGGCAACGACCACCGCACCGGCGAAGCCCCGGCTGTACTCCGGCTTCTTGCGCATTTGGTTGATCGTGACCAGCCCGGGCCCCGCAGCATCGGCAATGGCGCTGCCGCTCATACCCGAGAAGATCACGCTCACCAGCACATTGACCTGTGCCAGACCGCCCGGCATGCGCCCGACCAGAATGCGGCAGAAGTCAAACAGGCGCTCGCTCACCGTGCCCGCGTTCATGATGTTGGCGGCAAACACAAACAGCGGAACCGCCAGCAATACGTAGCTGTTGTACAGACCGTTGCCGACCTGCTCTGTTAGCAGCCCCAGATCCTGATGCTTGATCAGCAGGTAGGCCACACCGGAGAGCAACATCGAAAACCCGATGGGCATGCGCAACAGCATGCCAACCACCACCACACCAATGAGTGCGTACATTGCCATGCTCATGATGGGAGTCCTTGTTCTTCAAGTCCGCGACCTTGAATCGAGTCCCATATGTTGATGGCGCTGCGCACGACAATGGCAATGAGCAACAAGACAAAGGGCATAAACACCCACTGAAAAGAAATGCCCAACACCGGGGTGCCTTCGCGCGCCATGAAGTGCACGTAGTCCCAGCTGCCCGGAATGGCCGCCAGCGCCAGCCCGCCAAGCAGCAGGTTGCCTGCGATGCGCATGACGCGCCGCAGCCCCAGGCTGCCCCAGTTCCAGATCAGGTCAAACATCACATGTTCGCGTTCCGACACGATGAATGCCGACGCCCACAGGATCACCCAGATGTAGAGAATGACCGCCAGTTCATCCGTCCAGGCCAGCGGCTTGTTGAAAAAAAAGCGCGCTGTAATCTGAAACAAAAAGGTGATGAACAGCGTTAGAAAAAGCAGTCCGCCTAGAGCGTCTGCAATACGTTTAAGCCAGCGCAAAGTTGTCTCCTGAATTTACTTTTAGGGTTTACACGTTGGCCAACGCTGCACCGATTGCGCGGTAGCCCTGTCGCACCGACTCCTCTTCAAGGGCAGTCAGCGGTGAAAGCGGAGCGCGCATTGTCAACCATGCCGCGTCGCCGTTTTGCTCGGCCAGCATGCACTTGTAAACCCCCAGAAACGGCATGCCCGGCTGGACAGCCAGCAGGGCCAGTAAATCAAGCATTAGTTTTTTGTCTGCAGCGCTAACCGCGTGGGGCTGGTCAATCACGCGGCGCATCAGCTTGGGGGCGACGTTGGCCAGGCCGTTGATCGAGCCTGAGCCACCCACTTGCATCACCGGTGCTACGTGCGGCTCCGCGCCCACCAGCACCGAGAAACCGGGGAACGCTTTTGCCAGACCCTGCGCATGCGCCAGATCGCCGCTGCTGTCTTTGATGCCCACCACTTGCTTGGGGAACAGACCGATCAGCTCGGCAATCGCCTCGTGCGAAAAACCATAGGTGCTCATGGCCGGGAAGTGGTAGAGCACCAGTCGCAGGCGGTCGTCACCGATGGCGCGGATCACCTGTGTATAGGCACTCACCACACCAGCATCGCGCGGCTGGTTGAAGAAAAAGGGTGGCATCAGCATCTGCCGGAACACGCCCAGGCGCACCGCGTGGCGGCCGAGTTCGATCACATCGGGCAGCGCCAGCGCGGTGGTGGTGATTACGATCTGGTCGGCGCGGATTCCGGCACCCAGCATGCTCTCCAGCAGTGCCTTGCGTTCGCTCATGCTAAAGGCCGGGCCTTCGCCGGTAGTGCCAAAAACGGTAACTCCATCGCAACCGCAATCCAGCATGTGTTTTGCGTGTGCGATGGCACGCGCGGTGTCGAGCATGCCTTCGGGCTGCACGGGTAAAAGCAGGGCAGGCCACAGACCATTGATATCGGGATTCACGCAGATTCTCCTTGGGGTTGATCAGGGGGACGGTTTGGCGGTCCATTCGCCGCGCACCACTTCCAATGGGGCATTGAGCACCCGCGTGCGGGCACTGTTGATGTGTTCTTCCAAAAGCGCTATGGCCTGGGCCGGGTCGCGCTTGCGCAGCGCGGCAATAAAGCGCATGTGCTCAAGCATGGCCGGAATCAGGCGCGCCGGTGTGATGACACTGTGTTCGAGCTTGATCAGGCGCACGCGCAGGCTGTTGACGCGGTACATCTCCGACACGATTTCGTTGCCCAGCGCATCGACCATGCGGTCGTGCAGGCCCCAGTCGATGCTTTGCGCGTCAGTCAGCAACTGCGGGTCTGCCACAGCGGCGTCTTTGGCACTAGCGCGCTCCAGAATGTTGCGGTGAGCCGCCTCGATGGCGTCCAGTTCGGCGTCAGTGGCAGTGCGCACAAAGTTGAACACTGCCTCGCGCTCGATCATGGCGCGCACCTGAAACGCATTTCGAATCAGCTTGAGGTCCACATGCGCAATCTGCAGGCCGCGCTGCGGCACGGTTTTGATCAGGCCCGCAGCCTCCAGACGCGGAATCATTTCGCGCACCGCGCCCAGCGGCATGTCCAGCAAGAGCATCAGCTCGCGCTGCGAGATGAACTGGCCGGGCAATATGCCGCCGCTTAATACCTGCCGGGTAAAGCCGTCATAGGCGCGGGCGCGCAGCGTAACGGCTTCAGCAGCAACGGAACTCATGGCGGTGTTCTGGTGGGTTGATTTTGTAATTACTGACTAACATGTTAGTAATAATAACAACCTGTACACAGGTCTGTCAACCCGATTTGCCCCGACATTCCGCCGAGCGTGCCGTCCGCGACCCGCTTTAAAACAGTGTTGTGCTCACCCAGTAGGCGACCGCCGCCACAAATGCGCTGGCCGGAATGGTCAGCACCCAGGCCCAGACGATGTTGCCCGCCACACCCCAGCGCACGGCGCTGGCGCGCTGCGTAGAGCCTACGCCCACAATCGCACCGGTGATGGTGTGGGTGGTCGATACCGGCACGCCAATGGCCGTGGCCAGAAACAGCGTCATCGCGCCACCAGTTTCGGCACAAAAGCCCCCCACCGGTTTGAGCTTGGTGATCTTCTGGCCCATGGTTTTGACAATGCGCCAGCCGCCGAACATGGTGCCGGAGCCTATGGCGATGTAGCAGCACACAATCGTCCAGGTGGGCGGCACCGAGTCCGCTGTGGACACATAGCCCGTGGCAATCAGCAGCATCCAGATAATGCCGATTGTTTTTTGCGCATCATTGCCACCATGGCCCAGGCTATAGGCGCCTGCCGATATCAGTTGCAGGCGGCGGAACCACTTGTCGATTTTGGAAGGGCGTATGCGACGGCAGGTCCAGGCGACCAACACCATCATCAACGACCCCAACAAATAGCCCAGCAGGGGAGACACGAAGATAAACACCACGGTTTTCACAATGCCCGCGGCAACAAGCGAACCTGCGCCCGACTTGGCGATGACCGCACCTACGATGCCACCAATCAGCGCATGCGAAGAGCTACTGGGAATCCCGTAGTACCAGGTAATCACGTTCCAGGTAATGGCTCCCACCAGCGCACCGAACACCACATGCGTGTCCACCACGCCGGGCTGCACGATGCCTTTGCCCACCGTGGCGGCAACGCTCAGGTGGAAAATAAAAATCGCCAAAAAATTAAAAAATGCGGCAAACAAAATGGCCTGACCGGGCTTGAGCACCCCGGTAGACACCACCGTTGCAATCGAGTTGGCTGCATCATGAAACCCGTTCATGAAGTCAAACATCAAGGCCAGCGCCACCAGCAGAATCACCACCCAAAGGGCTGTCTGAACATGTTCCATGTCGGAGCGTCCGCCAGCGAATCAGGAGTTTTCGAGGATGATGCCCTCGATCACATTGGCCACGTCCTCGCACTTGTCAGTTATGGTTTCCAGCAATTCGTAAATGGCCTTGAGCTTGATCACTTCGCGCACATCCGGCTCTTCGCGAAACAGCTTGCTCATGGCGGTGCGCATTACGCGGTCCGCGTCTGACTCCAGTCGGTCAATCTCTTCGCAGGTCTTGAGCGCAGCTTCGGCGGTGGCCTGATCGGCAATATGGGCCAGCAGCTTCACCGCATCGCGCAGGCGCTCGCAGCACTTCACACTCACATCCGTCAGGCGCACGATTTCTTCAGTCATGTGGCGCACGTCGTACAGCGCCATGGTCTCGGCCGAGTCCTGAATCAGATCGGCCACGTCATCCATGGTGTTGATCAGCGTGTGGATCTGCTCTCGGTCAATCGGCGTAATAAATGTAATGTGAATCGCCTTGTTGCACTCGTGCGTGACCCGGTCGGCAGCGCGCTCGGCGTTGTCCACCTCCTGGTTGTACTTGGCGCGCAAATTCAAATCGCTGTAATTGGCCACCAGCTTGGAAAACGCATGCGCCGCCTCGACGATGCGGTCGGCGTGCTGGTTAAACATTTCAAAAAAATTGCCCTCACGGGGCAAAAGCTTTCCAAACAACATTGCAGACTCCAATGAACTTTTTGTGACGAAACGATGACGGTAATGTAACGCCTGTTGCTTGCAGCAAATTTTCAGCGCTGTCTGTGCGCTACGACCCCAGCACCACGCACCTCAATGCGTATCTGGTCCAGCGTTTCGCCTTTGGCGTTTTGCAGCGCCACCACGTGCCGGCCCGGCCAGGGGAGCCATTGGGCCTGCGGGCCTTTCGCGAATTCTTTGCCGTCCATGGCCCAGCGGGCGGCGGGGCCTTGTGCCACAAAGCTCAGGCGTTGGCGGTTGGGGGGAATGTCGGGGTCCAGTGCGATGATGGTGCCGTTTGCAGGGGCGGTAATACGAGCGCTTGCTGTGCTGGTGGCTGCCGAAGCGACGCCGCTTGCGGTGTCCCGCAGGGTAAAGGCGGTTTGCTGCGTGCCGTCAATAAACCATTCCTGACGCGGCGCTTCGCTGAAGGTGTCGCCTTCGTTAAACGCTACCGGGCGTGCGTTGGCCGCCGCAAAGTTCACCCTGGCCTGCACCACGCCGGCAGGCGGACGCGGCGCGCGGCTGGGAAGGTTTTTGTGCAAGTAGCCCATGACGGCGGCCCAGATGGGCGCAGCGCCTGTGGTGCCGCTCACGTCCCACATTGGAGCGCCGCTAGCGTTGCCCACCCAAACGCCTACGGTATAGCGCTGCGAGTAACCCACTGCCCAGTTGTCGCGCATGTCTTTGCTGGTGCCCGTTTTAACTGCCGACCAGAAGCGCGTGGCCAAAATGCTGTCGGTGCCAAAGGTGCGGGCGCGCGCGTTGGTGTCGGACAAAACATCGCCCACGATGAAAGCGGCCCGCGCATCCAGCGCCTGCGCAGGCGCAGGCGCTGTGGCCACACCACTGCGCTGCGTGCGCACCGGGCTGAAGCGCCCGCCGTTGCACAAGGCACGGTAGGCGTTGGTGAGGTTGAGCAACGACACTTCGGCGCTGCCCAAGGCCAGGCTGTAACCGTAATAGTCGCCGGTCTCTTTGAGCGGCAGCCCCAGGCCTATGAGCTGTTTGTGAAACGCATCGGGTGACACCATGACCAGCGTGCGCACCGCTGGCACATTGAGTGATGCGCCCAACGCAGTGCGCGCGGACACCCAGCCTTTGAAATGGCGGTCGTAGTTCTGTGGGATATAGAGGCCGCCCGACGTTTGAATCTGCGTGCCCGAGTCGTCCAGCAGCGATGCTGCGGTGATGCGCCGCTCGGCAATGGCCTGCGCATACAAAAACGGTTTGAGCGTCGAGCCGGGCTGGCGCAGCGCGGTGACGCCGTCCACTTCCGCAGCGCCACTGAGATCACCCGAGGAGCCGACCCAGGCCAGCACATCGCCGCTGGCGTTGTCCAACACTACCACCGCACCGTCTTCAACATGGCGCGCCTGCAACTCGCGCAGGTGTTGCTGCAACGTTTCTACGGCAAAGCGCTGCAAGGGGAAACTCAGCGTCGTGGTGATGGATGTGCCAGTCTGGGGGCGCACCAGTTGTTGGGCCAAGTGAGGCGCAATGCCCTCGCTGGCCGCAAAATCGCGATGCTGCAAGGCGGCTTGCGCAAACAAACCCAGACTGTCGCAATCGATTTGTGTGGTGGAGGCTTGCAGCAGCTTCAGTATTCTGCAGGAGCGTTGCGCAACCTGCAGCGCGTTGGCGTTGGGCGCGCGCACCAGCGCCACCGCCACCGCAGCCTCACGCAGGTCCATCCCGTGCGGGGCTTTGCCAAATAGCGTTTGGCTCATCGCATCAATGCCGACCAGCTCACCGCGAAAGGGCACCAGGTTCAGATAGGCCTCCAGAATCTGGTCCTTGCGCCAACCGCTTTCCAGCATTTGGGCCGACACGGTTTGCCCCATCTTTTGCAGCACGCTGCGCCCGCTGCTGCCGCGCTTGAGGTCGTCGTCCAGCAGGCCCGCCAGCTGCATGGTGATGGTAGATGCGCCACGCGTTTTGCTGTTCCACAAATTGGCCCAGGCGGCGGCCGACACCGCCTGCCAGTCCACACCGCTGTGCTCGTAAAAGCGCTTGTCCTCACTCAGCACCAGCGCCGTGCGCAGGGCAGGGGACACCTCCGCCAGCGCAGTCCATCGGCCGCGGCGTACCGACTTGTCGGTGCGTATGCGCTGCAGCAATTCGCCGTTGCGATCTAGCACAAGTGTGTCCGACGACTGATACGCCGCCCTGACTTCCGAAAAAGTCGCAGCCGCGCCGGCAGCGTGCGCGAGGATGGTGAGTAAGAGGAAAGTGAGCAGGCGTTTCACAGTGGGCCGGATGATGGCACAATGTCACATTGTTTACTCGTGAACAATCTTGGCCGAAATCAACAATTTTGGCGCTTACCGAGTTCTTCGTTCGTGTGCTTGACGTTACATAAGCCTCTAGCGACCGAGTAATTCGAGACTCGGGCCACCGCCATGGCCGATTTCAGATATCAGTATCTCGCCCCAACCACGCATTCGCTTCCTCCACCGTGCTGAACACTTTGGTTTTGTGCAGCGTGAGCCGTGCGGCGATGGTGGAGTAGATGCGCTGCTGGATTTGTGCGTCCAGCGTGACGATGGCCACCATCATTTGCGGATTGCGTTCGTAAGAGCCGATGCGCACTGCGCGCACGTCGTTCAATTCGTCCTGTGAGAAGTCGGTGTAGTTGGCGCCCAGGTAATCCGACACTTCGTAGCGCGCCGTGCTGAAGCGGAAGTCATTGGCTACTTCAGTGACAGAGTGCACCAGCTCCGCCCCGGTCACTACACCGGTGAATTGCTTGTAAACTCCAAACGGTTCCCAGTTCAGTGTGTATGGCATCGTTTAACCAGTGTACTAGAGGTAGATGACACTTAACCTTGCACTGCAGCACCGCTGGTAAAAAACTGGCCGCCTGCCACATGGTGAATCGTGCGCAGGTCGTCCGGCACCTCATCAAAGTGCCAGCGGCCATCGCGGAACACGCGCTCATCCGCCCAGGCTGCGATCACGTCGCCGATAAACAGGTCGTACGTCTGCTGGTTGTGCATCTCCGGCACGAGTTTGCACAGCAGCCAGCCCACGCAGCCTTCGACCAGCGGGACGTCGCTACCGGGCGCGGTAAACGTGGTGACGCCGTACCTGGCCAGTTTGTCTGGTACGTCTTTGGCGCTGTCGGTCCCGACGTTAACGGTGAGTGTTGCCATGGCTTTGGTGGGCAGTTGCAGCGCGAACATGCCATCGGCTTCAATCAGTTCGCGCGTTCGGGTGACCTTGTCCAGCACCACGGTGACTTTCGGGGTCTGGCCGAAGTCCAGCACACACGCCCAGGCCGCGGCCATGACGTTGACCACGCCATCATGTTGCGCAGACACCAGGACGGTCGGTCCATGGTTCATCAGGCGGTAGGATTTATCCAGCGGAACGGAGGTGAAATGTTTTGCATTCATGCCTTACTTTAAACCGAAGACAATCCACGCACTATGAACGAAATTTCGCAGTTGCAGTCCATGGGGCTGACGCTCCCCAGCCCGGCCTATCTGGCGGGGGCCATACTGTTTGGCATCTTCGGCTACGTGGCATACCGGCGCGGCAAGCAGCGTGCCGTTGCTAACTTGAAATGGACCGGCCTGGGCCTGATGCTCTACCCCTATGCCGTGTCGGAAACCTGGATGTTGTGGGGCATCGGCATTGCACTCTCGGTCTGGGCGTACACCCAGTGGGATTGAGCTTTTTAAAAAAATACATACGCAATGACACAACAACGTGAAAGCGACGGCATCAATATTCCGGCGCTACTGTCGGTTCTCCTTGGCGTCGCGCTGGGTACGCTGGACACCGCCATTGCCAACACGGCACTGCCTGCAATGGCGGCCGACCTGCACGCCGATCCGGGCCGCTCCATCTGGATTGTCAACGCTTACCAGCTCGCCGTAGTTGCCACTTTATTGCCGTTTGCTGCGCTGGGCGATTCGCTGGGGCCGCGCAAGGTGTTTCTGTTCGGCGTGTCATTTTTTACGCTCGCATCGCTGGGCTGCACGCTGGCAAATGCCTTGCCCGCACTGGCCTGCGCACGCGCGTTGCAGGGCATTGGTGCGGGCGCGGTCATGAGCGTGAATATCGCGCTCATCAAGCTGATTTTTCCGCCCTCCAAGCTCGGGCGCGGCGTGGGTATGAATGCGCTGGTAGTAGGCGTCGGCTTTGCAGTCGGTCCGACCATCGCTTCGCTGGTGTTGTCGGTGGGCAGCTGGCCCTGGTTGTTTGGCATCAATGTGCCGCTGGGTACGCTTGCAACCCTGTTTGCGATGCGCTCCCTGCCGCGCCACACGGCGGCCCGCGCACCGTTTGACCGGGTCGCTGCCCTCTTGTCGGCGGTTGCCTTTACAGCGCTGATGTTTGCGCTCATCCAGGTAGGTCAACAGGCAAACTGGGTTGTGATTGCCGCAGCCGCATTGGTGGCCGCCGTGTTCATGGTGGCACTGGTGGTGCGCCAGGCAGGGCATGCTGCGCCTATGTTGCCGGTGGACCTGATGCGCCGCCCCATGTTTGCGCTATCTGCGTTTACGGCGTTTGCCTCGTTTGGCGCGCAAGGGCTGGCCTTCGTGTCCTTACCTTTCTATTTCGAAAACACCATGCACCGCGATCCCATCCATACCGGCTTTCTAATGTCGGCGTGGTCCATCATCGTCGCCGCCGCTGCGCCGCTGGCCGGACGTCTGTCTGACCGTTACCACCCCGGCTTGTTGGGTGGCGTGGGGCTGGCGGTATTGAGTCTTGGGCTGCTGTCATTGGGGAATCTGGACGGCAATGCATCGGTGTTGCACATCGTGATCAGCATGGGCATATGCGGTGCCGGATTCGGCTTCTTCCAGTCGCCCAATTTGCGTGCGCTGATGACCAGTGCGCCGCCCAGTCGCAGTGGCGGTGCCAGCGGAACCATTGCCCTGGTGCGGCTCACCGGGCAGGCGACCGGCGCTGCTTTGGTGGCACTGTGTTTCGGCCTTCAAGGAACGCAGGGCGCAACGCTGGCAATCCATCTGGGTGTCGGATTTGCACTGGCGGGTTCGATTGCCAGCTTCTCTCGGCTGCGCGCGTCAAGCCTTCCGTAGGATTGCGCCGGGTTGCGGGATTTATTCGGTGGGGTGCAATATCCACGCCGCAATTTGGTCCACCGTTTCGTCCTGAAAGCCGACATAGCCGTGGTAGTGCATGGGCTCGCAGGGATTGCCGGTAGCACCCGAGCCGCCGGCAATCAGAATGGTTTTTTTGATCGGGGCGTTGGTCATGGCGCGGCCGATATTTTTGGCCTCGTCGGGCCGACAGGCCCAGCACGCATCGTTCTCGTGGTGCACGATTAGCGCCGGTACACGGATTTTCTCCAAGCTTTGCGTCGGTATGGCACCGGGGACTTTGTAGGCGACGATGGACGAGGTCAGCACAAGGCCTGCAATCAGATTCCCGGTGTCGTTGATTGTGGCAGCAGCGGCGGAGATGGTGCCCATACTGGTGCCGACCACCCAGATCGGCAACGGACTCCTGCCCTTGATCGCTTTGAAGATGGCTACGTTATCCGCGCCATGCTTTTGCCCGGTACGCACATTGCCCAAGGCTAGATCAATACCGTCCGTCGGCCTGCCCACCATGATGAGATTAAACGGAAACTGCGACCAGTGCTTGCCTGTGCGAATGAGGAAGTTGCCACCCGTGGGCCAACCGTTTTCGCCAATCTGCCCATAGCCGCCAGCCCCACCCGAAAACAATACGACGCTGGCCACTGCGTCGGGTCGCCAATAGGTGAAGATCGGCACGGTCACACCGTCTCGCGTCTCAATGCGTTGCACTTCAGTCACACCGGTTTCCAGCGCAGCCACGTGCGGGGCAAAAAGAAACGCAGCGAGCAGGATAAAAATTCTGAACTTGCTTGTGTTCATGGTGGGCCTGAGCTTAGCGATGCACGCACACGATTGTCAAACCCCGTTCATGACGCGTAGCGGATGGAGCGCAACAGGCTGGTAGTTTCCTGGGTCAGCCGGGTCAGAGGTCTTGCTGTGGGCAAGGCAAGAACCAGCGAGTTCCACATGGCCGGTGGGCCGATCTGTGCGACCATGAGCCGGTCGGCATCCGGCAGTCGATGGACGGCACTGCTGGGCAGGATGGAGCAGGCCAAACCGCTTTTCACCAGATTGAGCGCGGTGTTGACGCCGCCCACTTCGGCAATGATGTTCAGCGAAACCTTGCGCGGTAGCAAAACGGCATCGACCAGACTGCGAATCGGGTTGGGCGCGCTGGGCAGCACCATGGGGAACTGGGCGAGGTCTGCGATGCTCACCTGTTCTTTGAGTCGGGTTGATGCCGGTGCGACCAGCACCAGTTTCTCGCGCATGAGTTTTTCGTAGGACAGCAGCTGGGTGGGGGCCGGGTCGAACAACACCGCCACATCGATCTGCCCGCCTATCAGTGCGTCGCGCAATGACAGGCTCAAACCCTCTACCACCGAAATCATTGCCCGTGGCAAACGTGCGCGGAATTCCCGGATGATTGGCACACAGAAATCATTGGCAACCCGGTGCGGCAGTCCGACCACGACCCGGCCGGTCGGCTCCGAACTCATTTCGGTCATGTGAAAGCGCGCCTGCGTAGCGGCATTGAGCATGACGCGGGCATGGCTGAGTAAGGACGTGCCGGCTTCGGTGGGGCGGACCCCGCGTCCGGTTCGCTCCAGCAGCCGCTGGCCGAACTCGCCTTCCAGCAAGGCCACCTGGCGGCTCAGACTCGGTTGCGCAAGATTCATGGCCACTGCCGCACGACTGAAGCTTCCTTTTTCAATCACCGCAACAAAGTATTCAAGCTGTTTTAAATCCATAGGTTAAAAACATAGCTGGTATAGGTGATATTCAGTTTACATCTATGTCTGGTGGACAGAGACTCTGGCACATCGACATGACAAGGAACCCTATGCAGCGATTTGAATCCAAGGTTGCCATCGTTACCGGCGCAGGTTGCGTAGGGGCAGGCTGGGGTAATGGCCGCGCGATGGCCGTCAGGCTCGCACAGGAAGGTGCCAGGGTACTGGCGGTGGACCGCGACCCGGAGCGTCTGGCTGAAACCCTTGAACTCGCAGGTGACTCCAGGGCATCGATGGAGACCTGCATCTGCGATGTCACCAGCGCCGCCAGCGTGGAGCGCATGGTCCAGTTGTGTCTTGAGAAGTTCAAGACCATCGACATCCTGATCAACAACGTCGGCGGCTCCGCACCGGGTGGCCCAGTGGAAATGGCGGAGGAGGTGTGGGACAGCCAAATCGCTTTCAATATGAAGAGTGTCTTTCTGACCTGCAAATATGTGCTTCCCACCATGCTGGCAAAAGAGCACGGCGCGGTGGTCAACGTGGCTTCCACCTCCGGCATTCGCTGGACGGGCAGCGCCCAGGTGGCTTATGCAGCCTCCAAGGCGGGCGTGATTCAGATGTC
>CANBYM010000041.1 GCA_947373605.1 Comamonadaceae bacterium | reverse complement strand
ACCGGGGATTTTCTGGTCCTGCATACCGAAGTCGGCGCAGCGGTGCTCGACGAACATGTAGCTTGAGTCTTTCACCATGAAGATGAAGTCGGTCATGGCGGGCGAGTACACCGCACCACCAGCACTTGGCCCCATGATCAAACTGATCTGTGGCACCACGCCGCTGGCCATCACGTTGCGCTGGAACACATCGGCGTATCCGCCCAAAGATGCCACGCCCTCTTGGATACGCGCGCCACCTGAGTCGTTGAGGCCAATCACCGGTGCGCCCACCTTCATGGCCTGGTCCATCACCTTGCAGATTTTCTCGGCATGGGCTTCCGAGAGCGCACCGCCAAACACCGTGAAGTCCTGGCTGAAAACAAACACCAAGCGGCCATTGATCATGCCGTAGCCGGTAACCACACCGTCGCCCGGAATCTTCTGGTCGGCCATGCCGAAGTCCACGCAGCGGTGCTCCACGAACATGTCCCACTCTTCGAACGTGCCTTCATCCAGCAGCACCTCAATGCGCTCGCGCGCCGTGAGCTTGCCCTTTTTGTGCTGCGCATCGATACGCTTCTGGCCACCGCCCATGCGCGCGAGTTCGCGCTTGGCTTCTAGTTGTTCAAGGATGTCGTGCATGGTCTCTCTCGCTTGTGGTGAATAGATGGTTGTTAAAAAAGCCGGGCTGCAGCCAGCAGGTTGCGCGCTGCGGTGCTGGCGGCCATCTGGCCGGCCTGCACTGCAGCGGTGAGTGCGGGCAGTTGCTCGCGCACTGCCGTGTTATTTTTGAATGCCAGTTTGAGGCCAGCGTCGATGCGCTCCCACATCCAGGCCAGCGCTTGGTTCTGGCGCCGCTGCGCCATCAGGCCATTGGCGGTTTGCAGGGATTGAAATTGCATAACCGCGCTCCAGAAACTGTCCAGCCCCTGCCCTTGCAAAGCGCTCAGGCGTATGACTTGGGGTTGCCAGTGTTTGTCGCTATGTGGATCATGTGGACTTCCGCTGAAGCCCAGCAAACGCAAGCTGGAAGTAATCTGCGCCTGCGCACGCATGGCGGCGTCGGCGTCGATATCGGCCTTGTTGATAACCACCAGATCGGCCAGCTCCATCACGCCCTTTTTGATGGCCTGCAAATCATCACCCGCATTGGGCAATTGCATCAGCACAAACATATCGGTCATGTGCGACACCGCAATCTCGCTCTGGCCCACGCCCACGGTTTCGACGATCACGATGTCATAACCCGCAGCCTCGCAGACCAGCATGGCCTCGCGCGTTTTCTCGGCCACACCGCCCAGCGTGCCGCTGGAGGGGCTGGGGCGGATGAACGCCTTCTCGTGCATGGACAGCTTTTCCATGCGCGTCTTGTCACCCAAAATGGAGCCGCCGGACACCGTGCTTGAAGGGTCCACCGCCAACACTGCCACGCGATGCCCCTTGTCAATCAGGAAAAGGCCCAGCGCTTCGATAAACGTGCTCTTGCCCACGCCGGGCACACCGCTGATACCCAAGCGCAAAGACTTGCCTGTGTGCGGCAACAGCGAAGTGAGCAAGTCGTCGCCCTGCGCACGGTGATCTGCGCGGGTGGACTCCAAAAGCGTAATGGCCTTGGCCACGGCGCGGCGTTGCACCGGCCCGCTGGAGCCGGTGATGGCAGACGCTGCTTCTGCGCTCATGACGTGGTTTAACGAGCTAATGCCCGGCGTTACTTTTGCGCCATCTGGATCTGGCTGAGCACGTCGCGGGCGCTCGCCGGAATCGGCGTACCGGGTCCGTAAATGCCCTTGACGCCAGCGGCGTAGAGAAAGTCGTAGTCCTGACGCGGAATCACGCCGCCTACGAAAACAATGATGTCGTCGGCGCCCTGCTTTTTCAACTCGGCAATGATGGCGGGCACCAGAGTTTTGTGGCCTGCTGCCAGGGTGGACACACCCACGGCGTGCACGTCGTTTTCAATGGCCTGGCGGGCGCATTCTTCGGGGGTTTGGAACAGCGGGCCCATGTCCACATCAAATCCGAGGTCCGAAAAGGCGGTGGCCACCACTTTGGCGCCACGGTCGTGACCGTCCTGGCCCAGTTTGGAAATCATGACGCGCGGGCGGCGGCCTTGCTTGTCGGCAAAGGCGGCTATATCGGACTTAAGCGCGTTCCAGTATTCCATGGTGTCCCCTTGTGCACTGTCGTACGCAGCAGCGTACACACCGCTGACTTTGTGCGTGTTGGCGCGGTGGCGACCAAATGCTTTTCCAGCGCATCGCTCACCTCCCCTACGGTCGCGCGCAGGCGGATCGCTTTGATGGACAGGTCCAGTAGATTGGCCGTGTTCGTCTCGGCGGCCTGTGTCAGCAAGTCCAGCGCGGCGGTCACCGCAGTGGTATCGCGGCTCGCGCGGATGGCTTTCAGGCGGGCAATCTGCCCGTCGCGCACGGCCACGTTGTCAATGTCGCGCGCCTCAATCACGTCTTCGGTCTTGAGTTTGTATTTGTTCACACCGACGATCACGTCCTGGCCGCTGTCTATACGAGCTTGCTTGTCCGCCGCAGCCGCTTCAATCTTTAGCTTGGCCCAGCCGCTGTCCACGGCCTTGGTCATGCCGCCCATGGCTTCCACTTCTTCAATGATCTTCCACGCGGCATCTGCCATGTCTTGCGTGAGATTTTCCATCATGTAGCTGCCGGCCCAAGGGTCGATTACGTTGGTGATGTGGGTCTCTTCCTGAATGATGAGCTGGGTGTTGCGGGCAATGCGCGCGCTGAACTCAGTAGGCAGCGCAATGGCTTCGTCAAAGCTGTTGGTGTGCAGGCTTTGCGTGCCGCCGAACACGGCCGCCATGGCCTCGATGGTGGTGCGCACCACGTTGTTGTAGGGGTCTTGCTCGGTGAGTGACCAGCCGGAAGTCTGGCAGTGCGTGCGCAGCATCAGGCTCTTGGGGTTCTTTGCGTCAAAGCCCTTCATGATGCGGCACCACAGCAGGCGCGCTGCGCGCATCTTGGCCACTTCCAGATAGAAGTTCATGCCGATAGCCCAGAAGAAAGAGAGCCGCCCGGCGAAGTCGTCCACATTCAGGCCCGTTGCAATGGCCGTCTTCACATATTCTTTGCCGTCGGCCAGGGTGAAGGCCAGCTCCAGCGCCTGGTTGGCACCGGCTTCCTGCATGTGGTAACCCGAGATGGAAATCGAGTTGAACTTAGGCATGTTCTTTGCGGTGTAGCCAATGATGTCGCCGATGATTCGCATGCTCGGCGCGGGCGGGTAGATGTAGGTGTTGCGCACCATGAACTCTTTCAGAATATCGTTCTGAATGGTTCCGGAGAGCTTGTCCTGGCTAACACCCTGCTCTTCCGCTGCCACGACATAGCCTGCCAGAACAGGCAGCACCGCGCCATTCATGGTCATGGAAACCGATACCTTGTCTAAAGGAATTTCATTGAACAAAATCTTCATGTCTTCCACCGAGTCGATTGCCACACCGGCCTTGCCGACGTCACCAGTCACACGGGGGTGATCCGAGTCGTAGCCACGGTGGGTGGCCAAGTCAAATGCAACAGACACGCCTTGTCCGCCAGCGGCAAGCGCCTTGCGATAGAAAGCATTGGATTCTTCAGCGGTGGAAAAGCCGGCGTACTGACGGATGGTCCAAGGCCGCACCGCGTACATAGTGGCCTGGGGGCCGCGCAAAAACGGCTCAAAGCCGGGCAGCGTGTCAGCATGTTGCAATTTTGCGGTGTCTGCGGCGGTGTACAGCGGCTTGACTGCAATGCCATCCGGAGTGATCCAGTTCAGAGCCTCAACATTGCCGCCGGGGGCCGATTTGGCAGCGGCTTTGTGCCAGGCTTCCAGGGTTGCGGATGAAAATTCGGATTTTTTGTCAGTCATGTCGATATCCATTTCGCAGGGTTAATGTCCCCAAAAAAGCAGGCGCACGGTGCTGTTCGTCGACCTGCTTGCAGTCGCTTGAGTTTACATTATTCATAATTATTGATTCAAAATATTCGTCTGAGCTTACAATTACCGCCATGTCCGCATTGCTGTCCGACGCACGTTCCGGCGTTTCGTTAGCCCCCCGCGCCCTATACCAGGACGTAGCGGAGTTGCTGCGCCAGCGCATATTCCGGCGCGAGCTGGAACCCGGCAGTTGGATCGATGAGCTCAAACTTGCCGAGCAATATGGCATCAGCCGCACGCCGCTGCGCGAAGCCTTGAAGGTTTTGGCTACCGAGGGGCTGGTCACCATGAAGGTGCGCCGCGGGGCGTATGTGACCGAGGTATCCACTCAAGACTTGTCGGATGTGTACCACCTGCTGAGCCTGCTGGAGAGTGACGCTGCCGGCGTCGTAGCCACCAAAGCTACTGACGCCGAAATGGCCGAGCTGCAAACGCTGCATCAGGAATTGGAACTTGCCGCCGAACCCGCCACCAGCAACACCGATGCATTTTTCGCCGTCAATGAGCGCTTCCACATGCGACTGCTGGAAATTGCCAACAACCGCTGGCGTGATCAGATGGTGGCCGACTTGCGCAAAGTGATGAAGCTCAACCGCCACAACTCACTGCTCAAGATCGGTCGCATTGCCGAATCACTGGCAGAGCACCGTGCCATCATGGCAGCCCTGTCGGCACGCGATGCACAACTTACCCAAGCGCGCATGCAGGAACATTTTGCTAACGGACTGGAAGCAGCCGCTTAAAAAGAGGGTGCCGGTACAGCCCTAGCCGTCAATACTTTGCGCGGCAGGATTTCTGGCAAGCTCCATCACCTCACTGGCCGGTAGCGTTTTAAGTCGGTGGTCGCTCCAGACCTGACGCCATTTGCGTGAGCCCGCCAATCCGTGACGCAAGCCCAACATATGCCGCGCTATGCCGTACCAAGGAGTACCGTGCTGGTCCATCTCCCGTTCCATATAGGCAACCATTGCTTCTTCGATGGACTCGCGCGTATGCAAAGTGGATTCAGCGCCAAAAAACGCTTCATCCCAGCTACTGAGCCACCAAGGGTTGTGATAAGCCTCGCGCCCGAGCATGGCACTGTCTACATGCTTCAAATGGTTGTGCACTTGTTCCGTGGTGGTGATCCCGCCATTGATGGAAATATTGAGTTGCGGAAAATCCTCTTTTAACCGGTACACCAGCTCATAGCGCAAGGGCGGCACTTCGCGATTTTCTTTGGGACTCAGCCCTTTGAGCCAGGCGTTGCGCGCATGCACGATAAACGTGTCGCAACCGGCCTGCGCTACCGTGCCTACGAAATCACGCACAAAGTCATACCTCTCTAATTTGTCTACGCCGATGCGGTGCTTGACGGTGACCGGAATCGACACCGCATCCACCATCGCTTTGACGCAATTAGCCACCAGCGGCGCTTCGGCCATGAGGCATGCGCCAAAAGCACCGCGCTGAACACGCTCGGAAGGGCAGCCGCAATTGATGTTGACCTCGTCATAGCCCCATTGCTCACCCAACTTGGCGCAGGCAGCCAGATCCGCCGGTTCACTTCCACCGAGCTGCAGCGCAGTCGGGTGCTCCTCCACATTGAAACGCAAATGGCGCGAAACATCGCCATGCAACAAGGCACCGGTGGTCACCATTTCAGTGTAAAGCAGTGCGTGGCGCGACAGCAGGCGATGGAAGTAACGGCAATGCCGGTCCGTCCAATCCATCATGGGGGCAACGCTGACTTTGTGCATGAAAAATGACTGTGGCAAACGCATCAACGATGACGCGCCTGATTGAAAATCGTCTATTTTCGCAGGTGAGCGTATCGTGCCCGCGTTTTCTGCGATTCCCGAACGCTCTACATTGACTGCAGCTTCTAACGCATGCTGGTAGTCGCTTGCAAAGCGACCCATTTGCCGCTGCGTTTAACCAGCTTATAAGTTTCCAGGGTCTCAGCGCGGTAACTACCACCGTTGCGCGTACCGCTCTCGATAGCAACAGACTCAATATCAATGCGGTCGCACTGCGTGGGTCTGGTCTGCGCAGAGAGTACCGCTTTAATAACCGGGCGGCGCGAAGCGTAATTACTCAGTTGGGCAAAGGACGCAAACGTACTCTTAACCAACTCATCGCGGGTAAAGCTCAACTCCACCGGGTTGCCTGCGCCGTCACGCACGCGGGCGACCACCTTCGACTGCGAATCAAATTTATCCAGAAAGGTTTGCCCATCTTTGTTGACCACCGCCATGTCCAGCTCCTGCAACCACTGGGTCGCAATCGCAACGGGTCTGCAGTTGCCAGTCTCAACCAACTTTTCTTCTGGCATCACCGTGCTTGTACCGGTCATAGGGCCAGCTGTAGGTGCAGCCCCCGGCTCCGGCACAGCCGCCGTCTGCACGGCGCCACTCAACTTACCGGCCTTGGCTGCAGCGGTCATGTCCGCTGCAGCCAGCGCTTCAAGTTCGCTGTCGAATGCTCCCGCCACAAAAAAGCCAGGAACTTTTTCCAAAAGGCTGGGCATCAGAACCGTCAACAACGCACGCGGACGCATTTCCGATTTGGCCGGTGCAAATCCCACGCGACCGGCACTCACATCAAGCTGCACTCCATTGGCGCTCAGGACTGTTCCGCCGCTATTGACCTTGTTATACGTACCTTCGGGCATCTGCAAGTCCACCGACATCTCAGCCGACAGCACATACGGCTCGTGGTCGGTTCCACGGATTCCCACGGTTGCCGATGGGGTAAGAATGCGGTGGCGCTCTTTGTTGTAGTAGCCAGTCCAACCGGTAATCATGCGCAATGCGCCGGTCAGAATGCGAACGCTTAAGTTGTCACCCGCATTGCCATTGGCTGTGAACTGCTCCATCACAAATGCCGCATTGGGCCGCACTGCGATTACACCGGCATCGTCCGTGCGCAACACAGCTTCTCCCGTGGCAGTGGCCCTCACCTGTTCACCGACAAACAAGGTATCGCCTTGCTTGAGTTCGCGCTTTTGCTGACCGGTACTGTCGGTAGCTACGACCGAGCCGGTAATCTTGTAGACCGATGCAAACCGCTGTGTGCTTTGCGCCCCCGCACCCGTTGAAATCAGCAAAAGGGGTAAAACGACCAACAGAGCCAAGACTTTGGGGAACTTCATAAGTTTAAACGCAGAAAAATGGTGACGCAGTGGATCTAGTATGCGCCAGTCAGGTAAAACGAAGCCCAAAAGTACGGGTGGGGAAATTTGGCGCGCGTATCTGCCTGTGCGCTGCGCAGCGCTTCGCCACGGCCCATGGTGCGCAGGTGCTGATAAAAGCGCGTCATCATGAAGGTGGTGGAGTCGTCATCCACCTGCCAGAGCGAGGCCATGACAGTGCTGGTGCCGGCATACAAAAAGCCACGGGTAAAACTCACCACATCATCACCGCTGGCAATGCGGCCCAGTCCGGTTTCGCAAGCCGAAAGTGTCACCATCTCAGCGTCCAACGCCAGCTGGTACACATCAGAGACCGTCAAACGTCCCGGCGTAGTGCCGTCGGGCGCTAACAACAGGCCGGAAGACAAAGCATTGGATGCGTCGAATTCACCGTGCGAGGCGACATGCACCAATTGCGTTTGCGGTGCAAATTCAATGAACGCCTTGCGCGAAGCATCTGCGCGCATTAGTAGCCTGGAGCCCACCATATAGTTAGCCAGCGCCTGCGCCTCCACCTGGGCGCCGGGCAAGTCCATCGCCGGGTTTTTCAAGTCTGGGTTACCCATGATCAAAACAGATTTGAAGTCGTTGGTCCGAGCGGGTCGTAAATACTTCAATACGCTGGCACTGGGCAACATGCGCAGGCTGTACTTTTCCGCCAAGTAGTTCTGTCCATCAAACAGCGCCGCAAAGGGCAGATAGTGCAAAGCCCCGTGGGCCACGATGCTCAGGCGCTTTTGCTTGATTTGGGATTCGACCGGCGCAAGCAAGCGGGCTTGCAACTGTTTAAGTAACGCGTCTACCGGCAAGCGTTTGGCCAGACTGGCCCGTAAGCGACGCACATCATTTTCCAGGCCCTCTGCATTGATTGCAGTACCAAAAGTACTGTCTTTGGTGATCACCATGGCATACATGCTGGCGCCGTTTGCGAAATAACTTAATAGCGCTTCGTCGGGCGACAAAAGCGATTGAATTTCCACCTCTGTCAAAGCACTCACACTTACCAGACTTTGCAACTCGGCAGGAAGCGCCAGCTTGAGTGTGTTCTCACGTGGCACGTTGCCGGTCGCAAAGCTCCGCAAGACTGCTTCCGACTGTTGCCCCAGAGCGGCGTCATAACGACCTTGCTGCCCCAGTATTTCCACGATGTCCAATTTTTCCTCGCGGGCGACGCGGGGCGGCGCGAAACTCGACTTACTGGCCAGCAGATCCACTAGCGCGCGGGATTTGGCACGCTCAATGATTTCAAACGCATCACTGAGTTTTGAATTTTTAAACAGTAACGCCACTAGGCGTGCATATACATCCTGTTTGTCACCGATAAAGCCGATTTTATTGGCCTCGGTGTTGATAGATGCCCGCTGGCGTTCAATCACCTCGAGCGCCTTACGGTAAAGGGCAATAGCCTTGGCGTCATCGCCATCTTGGCTGGCAATCAGGGCGCGGTCTGAGAGCACCATCCAGTAAATTTCGCCATTGGTGGCCAGTTGCGGCACTTTCAAAAGGTTGTCAAAGCCGCTGCGGGCGCGTTCGACGTCACCCAACTCAAACTGTGCCTTGGTTTGCATGTAGCCACGCGGCAACTCCAGCCAGACCCAATTGTTCAGGCCTTTGAGAAACGCGCCGCTGGTGACGTTATCGACAAAGGCACGCAGACCCAGCGTCCTGTCGAAAGCCAGTGCATCCAGCGCCTTTTGCCAGTACCCCAGCGACATGTTGACACGGGCCAGCGCCAAGGACTTCGCACCGATGGCCAGATCAGTGTAGGCATTTACCGGCGTGGCTTCCAGCTTTTGCGCGGCCTGCTGTGCCAAGTCCAATTTGCCCAAATTCTTGTATGAAATGGCTTGCACCGCCAGAGCCTGCACCAGAATGTCTTTTTCGCTTTCACCGTCTTTGACGTACCAGTCTATAGCGCGCTGCGCCTGATCGATGGCCGTTGAGTATTGGGCGATTTCTACAAAGGTTTCACCACGCATCAAGAGGCTGGTGGGCGTGGCATCGTCCAGCCCGAAAAGGCGGGTGCGCTTGTCGCGCGCAAGCAGCGCCTTATCGAGTTGATCCAGGCAGGAAAATATTTTGTCATAGCGCTTGATGCGAAAGTAGCTGTAACACAGCGCGTGCCAATCAGCCACCTTCATAGGCTCGCTCGCGGCCTGCTGCTCCAGCGCCGTTACAAGTTGTTCAAATTGCCCCGTTCCAGCAAGGCTGACCTGGTCGTTACCGCTGATGGCAATGGCTTTGCAGGACCAGAACGCTATAAACAGGCCTGCAAGCCAAAACGCGCGATTTGCACCTGACCGTAAGCCCATGGTGCGGCCTGTAGCCTAGAACCAGTACCCGAAGTTGAGCTTGTAGCCTGTAATGCCGTTCTCTCCGGTGAGGTAGGTGGCACCCGCACGCACATAGGTACGTGCAGCATTGGCACCCTTGTTGGTGCCAACGGTCAAACCGATTTCCTGGTACATGTTGGAGTACAGGGCGCTACCGGTGTAATTGGTAATAATGTAGGAGGCCTCCAGCGCCAGCTTTTGTCCGAAGGAAGTCAAGGGAAACGATGCCAATATACCGTTGCGGTACACCGTGTTGTTAATGTGCGGGTCGATGGAATAGTCTCCCGCATTGAGTTTGGTGCTTTGGTAAATACCCACCATGTTGCCGATCGCGAGATCAAAGCCATCCATTTTGATGCTGTATTGGCTGGTGAGGGAAGCTGCCATCATGCTGGCACCGGAACCCAGGTCTTCGCTGCCGGTCACCCCATACCCAAATGCCGGTGTCAATGCCCATTCGTCATTGACCGGGAAGCGAAATGCTGCGCCGATATTGGCACCATACGTTTTGGCACCCGCCGTATCAGCGGAAGACAAAGGCGCATAAAACGAGAACTGCTTGCGCGGATCAAGATCATTGCGCACGGTGTAGGACAGGGGCAAAGTGGTTGTCTGTGTCGTGACGCCACCCACGCTCATAGATGCCAGCGAAAGGCCCACGCCGATCAGATTGCTATTGGCTCCACCGCTGCTGTCTGCAGCCTTAATGTTGCTGGCAAAGCTGGTGAAATTGTGGTCAAAATCATCGGAGACCATACGGCTCTGCATGGAAGACGGGTTGCCAGCAACCGGGTCTATCGGCGAATACTGTGCCAGCTTTTGCTGCAACTGGTTCAGGATGTCACCACCACTGGACTTGAGGTAATCAAACAGATCCTTGATGTTGGCATCACGATTCGTTTGGGCCGAAAAAGTTTTATTCAATCCGATTGCCGGAATGTCCAATGAAACGGCAGTCGACCCGGCCAATGTATCCAGCACGATGGGCAGACCACGATAACCGGCGCGGATGGTTGCCGCACCTGTGGGCGAATAACTGCCGTTAATCTGCGCCAGGTTTGCATTGGTTAACTGGTCCTTCAGGGCTTGCAAGGTGTTGGCGCCCACAATGTTGGAAATATTTCCCCCAACTAGAGTGTCATTCGAGATCGAATAAATACTACCGACACCTACCGTCAGATCAAATGCTGTTCCAGCAGGGAGCGATTGGGCCAGCGAAACAGACGTGCCAGCCACGATTAAAAAACAAGCTGCAGCAACAGCGCGAATGGATTGAGTTTGGACCAGCATGGTTACCTACCTAATGGTTTCACAACGAATATTAATGTTGTAAAGAATGGTAACCACAAAGCACTAGTGTGAAAAGCCTATTTACGACCTTTGTCTATGCGCTAACGCACCAAGGCGCTGTATTGTGCACCAGACCCATCCATAGCGCCCACATTGAACTTGATGCCAATGCCAGCCCAGCCAGCCGCACACCCCAATCACCAGCTGCAAAGCGCCGGGGAAAGGCACCCTGCCCTTTTAGGCCAATATGTGCACTGATAGATACCTCTTTCGAATTCCGCAATTTCAGCCACAACAGTGGTGCGATCAACATGCTCAAACTCGTGCCGATTGAAAAAATCGCCATGACGGCCGCACCCTGCCAAATACCGCCCGCCATCGCAGCGACCAACACGGCCGAATACAACAAACCACACGGCAATAGTGCCCATAAGGTTCCCAGTAAAAGCGGTGCACCTGCGTTACCGCCACCCACCTGTTTGGCTCGCGCCCAGACATTGCGACCGGCAGACTCCAGCCACATTGGCTGACGCGCTTGCCATAGCAAAACCAAGCCCAGAAACGCCGCCGCAATGTGGAACATAGTCCACACCGGGCGCAATGCAACCGACTGTGTGGTGAGCCAGCCCAGGCCTTGCATGGAAGCGGCAGAAAACGCGCCTAACAGCGCATATCCGATCACGCGACCGGCTTGAAAACTGAAGATGGCGGTGTTTTTGTGCGCGCCGGCCGCCTGCCCCAAGCCGGCACATGCGGCACCACACATGGCGACACAGTGCGGACCTCCGGCCAAACCCATGAATAGCGCCGTGAGCGCCAAAGAAAATTGCATCCGCAGATGCTAAATGATCTTGGAAAAACGGGCCCGGGTGCGATCAGTTTGCAAATAGCGGTCAAATACCATGGCCACCGCGCGTACAAAGAACCAGCCCTGCACAGTAACCTGAATGCCGCTATCGTCCACCATCACCAGGCCCTGCTCATGCAGCGCCTTGAGCGACTCCAGCTCTGCTGCAAAGTAGCTCTTGAACTCAATCAAGTAGGCTAAATCAATCGACTCGAATTGCAACTCGCCCTGGCACATCAGTGCCATGATGACGGCGCGGCGCACCAGGTCATCACGCGAGAGCGCCAAACCACGCACTATGGGAAAATGACCGTGATCCAACGCGTCGTAATACTCTTCCAGCGTTTTGGCATTCTGGCTGTAGGTCGCGCCAATACGCCCGATGCTGGACACACCCAATGCAATCAAATCGCAATCCGGTTGGGTGCTGTACCCCTGAAAGTTACGATGCAGGCGGCCCTGGCGCTTGGCCACTGCCAACGCATCGTCGGGCAAAGCAAAGTGATCCATGCCCACATACACATAGCTTGCGTCCATAAATTTGCGCATGGAACGCGACAACATAGATATCTTGGCGCCGCCGCTGGGCAGTTCGATGGTGGCGATCCGGCGCTGCGGTTTGAACCGCTCGGGCAGATGCGCATAGGCATACAAAGCAATGCGATCAGGCCGCAAATCCACGACCTGGGACAGTGTGCGGTCAAATGACTCGGGGCTTTGCTGCGGCAAGCCGTAAATCAGGTCCACATTGATCGACTCAAAGCCACGGGCCCGCGCTGCTTTTACCAATGCAAACACCTGCTCTGCAGGCTGCACCCGGTGCACTGCCTTTTGTACTGCAGGATCAAAGTCCTGCACACCGAAGCTCAGCCGGTTAAAACCTAAAGCCGCCAAGGTATCGAGCCGTTTGACGTCAATAGTGCGTGGATCGACCTCGATGGAATATTCTCCCCCTGGCGCAAATCGAAAATTGCGCTTGAGCATGGCCATCAACTCGGTCAATTCGCCATCATTCAAAAAAGTCGGGCTTCCTCCACCCAGGTGCAACTGGCTTACCGATTGCCCAAGACCGATTTGCGCCACATGTAAATCCACCTCGCGGCTCAGGTAGCGCAAATACTCCACCGATTTCTCATGGTGCTTGGTAATGATTTTGTTGCAGGCGCAGTAGTAGCACAGCGATTCACAAAATGGCACATGCACATACAGGGACAGTGGTAACGCCATCGCTGACGTCCCACCCCGCCGCAGTTTTAGCGCCTGCGCGTAATCCGCGGCAGAAAAAGCCTCGACAAACCGGTCTGCAGTAGGATAAGAGGTGTAGCGCGGACCGCTAACGTCGTAGCGTCGCAGCAAATCATCGCTGACAAAGTGTGCAGTGTCACTGCCGCCCGAACATTGGGGGCTGCAATCATTGCAGTTGTTGGTTTTATTTTCTGTGTCCTGTGCACGATTCATGATCTCTCCAGAGGGGCAACGCAACTGTCGCGCAAAGCGTACTTGGCATGTTTGATGTAAATCAAGCTTCGAGTAAGTGAGAAAGCAGATAATTGACCTGCATCAGGGGAATACCATGCTGGAAAACACTCTTAAGTCAAAATCAGGCGTTGCGCACTCATCGATCGCTATACAAGCGGTGGAAGGTAGTGTTGATATGCAGCCCCACTCCATCAAGGTGGCATGCTCCAACTGCAATTTGCGCGAACTCTGTATGCCATTGGGTTTAACACCCGCAGAGCTCGATCGAATTGACGATGTCGTTGCCAGCCGCCGCAAAGTTAAACGCGGTGCAACGCTGTTTCGCAATGGTGAAAAATTCACCAGCTTATATGCCATTCGCACAGGCTTTTTCAAAACCTGTGTAGCCTCGGAAGATGGGCGCGATCAAGTTACCGGATTTCAAATGGCCGGCGAAATTGTGGGACTGGACGGTATTGTTAACGACCACCACACCTGCGACGCAGTTGCACTAGAAGATGCTGAAGTTTGCGTGATGCCATTCGACCGGGTTGAAGAGTTGTCGCGGGAAGTTAACTCTCTGCAACGCCACGTACACAAAATCATGAGCCGCGAAATCGTACGGGAAAACGGCGTCATGCTCTTGTTAGGCAGTATGCGCGCCGAAGAGCGATTGGCGGCGTTTTTACTGAATCTGGTTCAGCGGCTGCACGCGCGCGGGTTCTCGCAATCAGAGCTGATATTGCGCATGACACGGGAGGAAATCGGCAGCTATCTCGGCCTCAAGCTGGAAACAGTCAGCCGGACTTTCTCCAAGTTTGTGGAAGAAGGCATCGTCGAGGTGAAGCAGCGGCATGTGCGCATTTTGAGCACCGACGCGCTTAAAGACATTGTCAATCCCAAGGTTTGCAATTAACGGCGGTTAACTTCGTTAGGTGACAATGAAAGCAAAATGGTCAACGCGCCGCTGATGGACGTGACCAGCCAAAAAACAAAAAACGACAAGGTGTACAGCGTCTGGCGAGAAAACTCCAGATGGTGGCCGAACCAGTACAACTCCTGAGGATCGGCCAGACTAAATACCAGCATTTCGATCACGCCCGCCATCAAGAACGCGGGCCACAAAATCCACATCATTCGTTGCTTAAACATGACTTGCCCCTCAGGGTGCGTCTACCGGTTTAGGAGCTGGAACACCGGTTGCAGCATGGTTGCGCGCTTGCATGGCGGGCGCAAAACTGCCGGGATTGGTCCCCATTGTTTTATTGAGATCGAGACCCTTTTGGTAGTAGTTCTGGTCCATTACCGGATCGGGACGGGTTACGGCCAGATACAAGGTGAAAAAGCTGGCAAACACAACAATTGCCGGGCCGCCCACTACCATCCACATATGGCCGTACTTCCACCATGGCAAAGATTTCGTGGGAACTGAATTTTGGTTTTCGGACATGGAAATTCCTTAACGGGGAACAATAAACACGGACTGCTCAGACACTTCGGATCCGGGGTCGCGTGCACTGATTTCAAATTTAATTTTGTGAGAGCCGGGTTCCGCACCTTCATAAGGTATCTGCACGCGCACGGCCACCCAACGCGACTGTGTGGCTTCAATCGAGACGTTGGGGTCAGAGGCAACTTCAATGGCATGCATCCCCGATACTGAGATATGGACGTTTTGCAAAGATTCTGTGGCGTTCATGATTTGCAGCCGGTAGACGTTTTCGATTTTGCCGCCATCGGCAATACGCGCAAGTGAACCCCTGTCGCGTTCCACATCAACCCTAAACGGCTTGCGCAAGGCCAGACTCACCACCATCGCAAGCACTACGGCCCCTAATATCGCGGTGTAAATCAAGACCCGCGGGCGCAGCACATGGCGAAGGGTTTGCGCGCGCGTCCAATGCTGATTGACGGCATTCTCAGTTGAGTATTTAACCAAGCCCCGGGCGTAGCCCATTTTGTCCATGACGCTGTCGCACACATCCGCACAAGCACCGCAGCCGATGCATTCATATTGCAAACCGTTGCGAATATCAATACCTGTGGGACAAACTTGCACACACAAGCTGCAATCCACGCAGGCCCCCAGTTTCAAGCCCAGCGGATCAGTCTTTTTGGAGCGTCCACCGCGCGGCTCACCACGCTCTTCATCGTAAGTAACGATGAGCGTGTCTTTATCAAACATGGCGCTTTGAAACCGCGCATACGGGCACATGTGCTTACACACCTGTTCACGCATGAATCCGGCATTGCCATAAGTTGCAAATCCGTAAAACAGCGTCCAGAAGGTTTCCCACGAACTCATGTGCAGGTCAATGATCTCGTAACCCAATTCATGAATCGGCGTGAAATAACCAACAAAGGTGTATCCGGTCCACAAGGCAACTGCAAGCCACATCGCGTGCTTGGCGGTCTTGCGCCAGACCTTGCCAAAAGTCCAGGCGGCAGCATCGCGGCGCATGCGTGCAGAGCGGTCGCCCTCGGCAAGCTTTTCAAGCCAGAGAAAAATTTCCGTGTACACCGTTTGCGGACACGCATAACCACACCACAAGCGCCCTGCTACGGCCGTAAACAGGAACAGCGAAAACGCCGAAATCACCAGCACGCCAGTGAGATAAATAAAGTCCTGTGGATACAGGACCAGATTGAAAATATAAAAGCGCCGCGCGCCCAAATCAAACAGTACCGCCTGACGCTGTCCCCACTCCAGCCAGGGCACGCCATAGAAAACCAGTTGGGTTAAAAAAACCATACCCCAGCGCCATTTCGAGAATAGTCCCGAAACGCTGCGGGGGTAGATTTTTTTATGCGCCTCGTAGAGCGAGACCATCTCGGCGTCGGCACCGGGCGGAGGCTCAATAGGCCCCGTGTCCGGTGATGGCGCGATCGGAATGATCTTGCGATTTTTCGATTCAGCAGGTAACAAAACTATTTAGTCGCAGGCAAATTTGAGAAAGCCCACACATAAGCTGCCAAGACTTTGATTTGCGCTTCACTCAACTTCTCGCCCTGTGCAGGCATCTGATTGATTTTGCCATTAGTCACCATAGTGATGATGGCCGCTTCACCATAACCATGCAGCCAAATGTTGTCCGTCAGGTTGGGCGCTCCCACTGCCTGGTTCCCTTTGCCATCAGCACCATGGCAGGCAGCACAAACTGCAAACTTGGGCTTGCCCAGGTTGGCACGTACCGAGTCATGCGGGCTGCCCGAAAGGCTCAACACATAGTTCGCAACATTTTTAACGTCATCCGATGTTCCCACGGCGGGTGCCATGACAGGCATTTGTCCGATCCGGCCCTTGGTGATCGTCTCAATGATTTTCTCCGGCGTGCCACCGTGCAGCCAATCACTGTCGGTCAGGTTGGGAAAGCCCTTTCCACCATGCGCGTCGGAGCCGTGGCATTGCGAGCAGTTGTTCATGAACAAACGCTCTCCAATGGCATGGGCCTGGGGGTCTTTGGCCACGTCTTCCACCGACATGGCAGCGAACTTGGCATACAGCGGCGCCACTTCGGCGTTGCCTTTGGCAATTTCAGCTTCCAGCTGGCCTTTGGATGTCCAACCGGTTTTGCCTGGATAGTTGCCCAGTCCGGGATACAAGTACAGGTAAACGCCGGCAAACACAATCGTAATGATGAACAGCCCGACCCACCAGCGTGGCAGTGGGTTATTCATCTCGCGCAGGTCGCCGTCCCAGACGTGGCCTGTGGTGTTGTCATTGGCGGTCATGGCCTTGGCCTTGCCGCTGAACCACAGCAACAAGAGGCATGCGCTTATGGAGAAGATCGTAATTCCGGCGACATACATCGACCAAAAATTGCTTGTGAAATCACTCATGATGGTTCCTTATTCGCTTGTGCGTGCGCGCTCAGTCCTGCTCAAACGGCAGGTTGGCGGCTTCCGAAAAGTCTGCAGCGCGGCGCTTTGAGTAGGCCCAGACCATGATGCCGATGAAGATGACAAAACTGGCCAGGGTCGCTACAGACCGCAGGGTGTTGATATCGAAGTCCATAGTGCTCCCTTCGCGTTTACTTCAATGCCAGGCCGAGCACCTGCAGGTAGGCAATAGTCGCCTCCAGCTCAGTTTTACCCTTGACCTCTTCAGCTGCCTTAGCAATTTGCTCGTCGGTGTAAGGCACACCCACTGTACGCAGCGCAGTCATGTGTGAGGCCATCACAGTTTCGTCAACCATGGTCTGACCCAGCCATGGATAGGCAGGCATATTCGACTCAGGCACCACATCACGCGGATTGGTCAAATGAATACGGTGCCACTCGTCGCTGTATTTGGAGCCCACACGAGCCAAGTCTGGCCCGGTGCGTTTGCTGCCCCATTGGAACGGGTGGTCATATACCGACTCACCTGCCACAGAGTAATGACCGTAGCGCAGGGTTTCGGCACGGAAGGGACGGATCATTTGTGAATGGCAGTTGTAGCAGCCCTCACGGGTGTACACGTCACGTCCGGCCAGTTGCAACGCGGTGTAGGGTTTGACACCCTGCAGCGGTTCGGTAGTGGACTTCTGAAAGAATAATGGGACGATTTCGACCATGCCGCCAGCAAGCAGCACAACCAGAATCAACACGATCATCAGAAAATTATTGGTCTCAATCTTTTCGTGAGACAAGCTGGAGTTGTTATTAGACATTATTGTGTTCTCCTTTAGGCGTGAGCGACAGTTGTGGGTACATCCACGCTTACGGCCCGTCCAGTGGTGGCGGTCATCAGGGTGTTCCACAACATGACCAGCATGCCGCCCAGATACAGCAAGCCACCAAGCAATCGCAGAACGTAGAAGGGATAAGTTGCCTTTACGCCTTCAACAAAGGTGTAGGTCAAAGTGCCGTCGGGGTTGATAGCGCGCCACATTAAGCCTTGCATCACACCGGCGATCCACATCGCAGCGATATAAATCACGATGCCGATAGTGGCGGTCCAGAAGTGAACCTCAATGGCTTTAACGCTGTACATCTGTTTGTGACCAAAGAGACGCGGAATCAGGTAGTACATCGACCCCATCGTTACCAGACCCACCCAACCCAATGCGCCGGAGTGCACGTGACCCACAGTCCAGTCGGTGTAATGGCTCAGGGCATTGACGGTCTTGATAGACATCATTGGGCCTTCAAAGGTGGACATCCCGTAGAACGAGAGCGACACGATCAGGAAACGAAGGATCGGGTCATCCCGCAATTTGTGCCATGCACCAGACAGAGTCATGATGCCGTTAATCATGCCGCCCCAGCTTGGAGCCAGCAATATGAGCGAAAACACCATACCCACAGACTGCGTCCAGTCGGGCAACGCGGTGTAATGCAAATGGTGCGGGCCGGCCCACATGTACGTGAAGATCAGCGCCCAAAAGTGAACGATAGACAGACGGTAGCTATAAACAGGACGACCAGCTTGTTTAGGAATGAAGTAATACATCATGCCTAGGAAGCCCGCGGTCAGGAAGAAGCCCACTGCATTATGGCCGTACCACCATTGCACCATGGCGTCTTGCACTCCGGCGTAGGCCGAGTACGACTTCATGAAGCCTGCTGGAATTGCAGCACTGTTGACAAGGTGAAGAATCGCCACCGCAAGGATAAATGCGCCGAAGAACCAGTGGGCTACATAAATATGGCGTACCTTGCGTGTGCCCACCGTGCCGAAGAACACGATAGCAAACGACACCCAAACCACAGTAATCAGAATGTCAATCGGCCATTCCAGTTCCGCGTATTCCTTGCCTTGGGTGTAACCCAGAGGCAGAGAAATTGCTGCAGCAACGATCACCAGCTGCCAACCCCAAACAGTAACCGCGGCCAGCTTATCGCTAAAAATGCGTACCTGACAGGTACGCTGCACGACATAGTAGGCCGACGCAAAAAGGCCGCAACCACCAAACGCAAAAATCACCGCATTGGTGTGCAGTGGACGCAAACGCCCGTAGGTAAGCCACGGAATACCGAGATTGAGTTCGGGCCAAGCCAGCTGAGCGGCGATGATCACGCCAACCAACATGCCGACCACCCCCCAGACCACGGTCATCACCGCGAATTGCCGTACAACGGTGTCGTTGTAGCGGTCAGCTAGCCTGTTTGGAAATTCCATATTTACCTCTTCTTTATAAACGCTGGGTTAAGTTTCTTATTCCGTAGCTATTTTGGGTTGACCAAGGTCAAAGTCCTGAAAGAAAGCCTGAGTATTTTTAAGAATCTTTCAAAATTCGCTCACCTTCGGCCTCAATGTCTTCAAACTGACCACGGTCAATGGCCCACCACAGGCCGCCAAGAATGAAGAACACCAACACAACCGAAAGCGGTATCAATAAATACAAAATGTCCATGCTTACCTTCCGGCGTTAACTTTTCACCATTGAAATACTGCCTGTCAGGCGTAGCGCGTTGGCCACGACCACCAAAGAACTCGCTGCCATACCCAATCCCGCCAACCATGCAGGCAACATGCCTGCAATGGCCAACGGTATGCAGGCAGCGTTATAAAACAGAGCCCACCAGAGGTTCTGCTGCACTACCGCCATGGTTTTGCGAGCCCGCAGCGTGGCATCCACCACGCTCATCAGAGTGCTTCCCAGGACCACGAAATCTGACCGCGATTGCGCTGGCGCCACCGAATTACCAAATGCGAACGACACGTGGGCGCCGGCCAACACCGGCCCGTCATTCAATCCATCGCCAACCATTGCCACCGTGCTCCCCGCATTCTGCAAAGTACGCAACGCCGTCAACTTATCGCCCGGCGTGCAATCGCCACGCGCCTGCACTATCCCTAAAGATGCGGCAACACGCGCTACTGACGCCGCGCTATCGCCGGAAAGTACATAAACCTGCACTCCGCTTTGGCGCAAACGCTCAACGGTCTCACGCGCATGCGGACGCAGCTGCTCCTGCAGAACAAATGTAGCCAGCCAACCTGACTCGTCACTTAGAAAGGCACGAATTTGCGAGTCCAATCCACCTTCGCTCAGAGCTGTGTTTGGCACGTGTCCGGCGCAGGCGAAGCGCTGAGATCCCAGACTCAGAATTGTAGAAACTACGTCTCCGGTATCGAGCCGTCTGTACGCAACGCCGGCTATGCCCTGCCCTGCGATTTCTGAAACGCCATCACAATGCCAGCGCTGCGCTTCCGTTGTATCGGTGGCTTGGGCCGCCGCAAGTTGCAGAGCGCACGACACCGGATGCAAGGAGCGCTGCGCCAGTGCGCCGGCCATCAGCAAGGCCTGTGCCACTGGAATACCGGCACGCACAGTCACCGGCCCCAGGACCAAGGCGTCCATGGTCAAGGTACCGGTTTTATCAAAAACCAGCGTATCCACACGGGCCAACGTCTCCAGTGCGTTCAAATTGCGTACCAATACACCAGACTTGGCCAAGGACGCGGCTGACGCCAACATGGCTGCTGGCGTTGCCAATGACAAAGCGCAAGGGCAAGTCACCACCAGCACAGCCACTGCCACCATCAGCGCGTGTTCCGGGTCGGTGGGCCACCACCAAGCACATGCGCCCATCGCCGCCAACATCACTGCAATTAAAAATGGCCGGGCCAAGCGGTCTGCCAGAAGTGCCCCTGCCGGTTTGGTACCTGAGGCAGACTCCATTAAGGCGACGATTTGTGCAAATTGCGTTTGCGCACCCACGGATTGGGTGCACAAAGTAACCGTTCCACTCAGGTTTTGGCTTCCCGCAACCACGCGGTCACCCTGGCCTCGAGCGACCGGCTTGGACTCCCCCGTCAACAGCGCTTCGTCGACCTGCGTAGTGCCCGTTTCCACTACACCATCCGCTGCGAACGCCTCCCCGGGATGCACACGCAGCAAATCCCCCGGTGCCACACGGCGCACCGCCACCCGCTCAAAGACGCCTTGTGCATTGCGGCGCTCCACACTCTCGGGCAGACGGTTCATCAGTGCTTCAAGTGCACCTGCGGTACGGTCGCGCAAACGCAATTCCAACCAGCGCCCGGTCAGCAGGAAAAACACAAACATGGTGAGCGAATCAAAATACACGTCGTGCCCGTAGGGACCCGCCGGCTCAAAAGTGCCGAGGCTACTGACGGCAAAAGTAATCAAAATGCCCAGGGTGACCGGCAAATCCATACTGATTCGGGCATGGCGCAAATCGCGCAATGCGCTCTTGAAAAACGGTCCGCATGAGAACAACATAACCGGCAGGGACAATACCCAAGATGCCCAGCGCAGCAGCCGTTCCATTTCAGCACTCAGGTCACCCGGCTGCGCGGTATACGCAGGATAGGCATACATCATGACCTGCATCATGCACAGCCCCGCCACCAGCCAGCGCCAAAGCGCTTTTCGGGTTTCCTGCTTACGGCGCTCTTTGGAAAAAATATCATTGGCGGGTACTGCCCGGTAACCCGCCTTTTGCACCGCCTGCATCCAGACCGATGGCAAAACACGGTCACTGGCCCACACCACCTTGGCACGCTTGCTGGCGGCGCTGACACTGGCGCTGAAAACGCCGGGAATAGCGTTGAGCGCATCTTCAATGGTCAATGAACAGGCTGCACAGTACATCCCTTCCACAACAACACTGGACTCCCAGCATTGGGGCCCCTCGGAACTCTTACGACTAAAGGCGCTCCATTCCAGCGGATCATCCAACAATGCAAGGCTCGCCAAACTGTGGGCCACCGGCGCCTCGGGCGCCGATGCGAAAAGAGGATCGACTGAAGCACTACGCATGGGTTGAAGTGTGCAATGACCAAGCACCACAAGTCTTGATGCAAATCAAATTAAGACAACAACGCAAGGGTACTCTTCGCGCGCGCGCGCCGCAAGGCACGCGGCGATAGGGCTATTTGCCTCAGATGAGGCTGGCGATGTCGGTGTTGGGCGGCAGGCTGTCTGACAGCGGGTCTTCCTGGAAGCGCTCGCGAATCTCCAAAACATCTTCCCAAGCGTTTAAAAATGCCCGAACACACACCGGGTCAAAGTGGCTGCCGGCACCGTTGTTTAGAAAGTCTACCGCCGCTTCAATCGTCCAGGCCTTTTTATAGGGACGCTCCGACGTCAGCGCGTCAAACACATCTGCCACCGCAACGATACGACTAAAAATCGGTATTGCTTCGCCTTTGATTCCCAGCGGATAGCCGCTTCCGTCAAACTTTTCATGGTGCCCACGTGCAATCTCGGCACCGGCTTGCAACACTTTGGAGGCACTGCCTTTGAGCAGTTCATAGCCATAAACAGCGTGCTGCTTCATGATTTCGAACTCTGCTTCGTTAAGCCGCCCGGGTTTGAGCAGGATTTTGTCCGCAATGCCGACTTTGCCAATGTCATGCATGGGCGCAGCTTCTAGCAACAGATTCTGATCTTCTACAGACAACCCCATTTCCCGCGCAATCAGAAAAGAAAAGTGCGCCATGCGCAAAATGTGAGCGCCGGTTTCAGGATCGCGGTACTCGGCCGCTTTGGAAAGCCGAAATACTGTTTCTCTTTCACGGTCCACCACTTCCTTCGTTGCTTTTCGCACTTCGCCGGCGAGCCAGGAGGCATGGTCGGCCAGCATTTTGCGGGCCTGATTCAGACTCAGCATATTTTTGGCGCGCGCCAAAAACTCCACTTTGTCGACCGGCTTGGTCAAGAAGTCATTGGCTCCCAAGTCCAACGCACGATAACGGATCTGCTTCTGGTCATTCGCCGTAATCATGAGCACCGGTACCATTTTTCGGCCAGGCATTTCACGAAACAGGCGTATGAATTCGAGACCGTCGAGGTCCGGCA
>CANBYM010000040.1 GCA_947373605.1 Comamonadaceae bacterium | reverse complement strand
TCCAGCGGGACTGAGTTCGAGGAAGTCAGGATTGAGAATGAGCCAGCAATACCAATTGCAAAAACCGGGGCAGCGCCGTCCAGCTGCGAGAAGTCGAGTGCAACTTAAACTGCTATCAAGTCTGTCCTGACTCTGGGGTCCACTTCAGCAAGGCATCCCTCGCCTCTTGTCGTAGTCGGTAATCCAGCTTGTCAAAAACTCTGCCATGGTCATCCATGAACCAAATGCGAACTCCGCCCGCGGGCAAATTGTCAATGGCAGCCCAGGATTGATTCAGCATTCCAAATACCTTTACCCAAAGGGTTGGACTATGTGCCGTGATGCTTTGCCCTTGGCTAAGGGCATCATTCTCTAGATCCCTCGACTGGATAAGTGGCTGTTTCAGAGCTTCATTCGGCACGAGGGACTAAACCTTTGCGGAAACACCTTACTTAAATTCAACGCCAGCCCTCGCAAGAAGTTCAAACACTCGGCCGTCGCCAGACGGCTTCAGTTCTACCAGACAGCTGTGCAATCCATGCATCTGGGAGTGCAGCGAGTCCATGTAACGCTCCAACAGCAGCACCCACAATTGCCGCGATAGTGTCGTTATCTATTGTGTCGTTCACTGCAGCCAATGTCGCCGCCCTGGGGGCGCTACCATGGCACGCAAGGATGTACAGCGCTGAAGGCACTATTTATAGTAAATACGCGCCGAAATGCCATTCAGAACAGGCCATGCCAACTAATTCACACTTTTGGGGGAAATTCGAGGGTAACGGCCCAGCGTCGCATTGCGGAATTGTATTTGTTGTGACAATTGGGATGTTTCTTAAAAAATCTTAAGAAATTTTTCGATTGCTGTTTCGCGTCAAAATTCATTGCACTCCAAATCATGCCTAAATTTTTGACTTATGTTGTTCCTCGGCGTTTTTCTGGCAGTCCGATCTTTTGTAGCTATTGCGCACGTTAAAGGCACGATTGCCCAAGATGCAAAAACCTTGGTTCCGGCAGGCACGCCCGCTGTTTAGTGATGTTATTCGGCAGTAAAGTGTTGCAGCCCAAAGACCTTTAATCCGCTGACTTCAGCGGTCCGGCACGCCAGTTTCTATGACCGATTTATAGACCACAAATTAAGACAGCCATGCAGAGCTACCGACCAAATTCGGGGATTCAACATATTTAGTACATACCGGTCATAACCAAATTAAGTTCTTTGCTGACATGTTTATGTCGCAAGAGCGCAAGAATTGGCGACTCTTTGAAAGATTAGGGTGGCTATCCCTCTAAAAAATATTTTCTCAACAATTCTGAAAGAGTATCTGCCCATTTCTGGACTTCACAACTCATGCAGAGTGCTCAAAGTGGGTCAAACCGTTCAATTTTGTGCGCTAGTCCTATTGATGCTTTTTGTCGCCACGAGCAGTGCCATAGCCAGAGATGCGAGTGGATTGACTCTCAGAATGTCGGACACGCAAACCGATCCTTCAACAGTGGCGTTTAACCCGGTCTTTCAGACAGCACCTGAAACTGAAAATAGAATGCTGCGAGCAGAAACACAACTCGAACCAATATCAGTATTACGTCGCAGGACGAATACGTCAGAAATTTTTGGAATTCGAGGCAAGGTTGACTCTCGGTATTATGGAATAGATACCTTTTGGGTGAACGCAGCACTATATGTTCTCTTACTGATTGTGGCATTCGTGTTGATATATACAGTTCGCCATTATTGGTTCACAGTTAACCGCCTTTTTGGTGAGCAGCGGCACCCATACACTGATATTGACGTTGCGGACTGGCCAACGGTGACAGTGTTCATTGCTGCACACAACGAGGAGGCCGTGATACGGCACTCGCTCGAGGCATTGCTGGATGTGGATTACCCATCATGGCAGTTGGAGATAATGCCGGTGAATGATCGCTCAAGTGACAGCACGCGCGAAATCATTGATGATTTCGTTCAGCGCTACCCAGGTCGGATTCGACCTTTTCATCGAACCGAAGGTAAACCCGGGAAAGCCGCCGCTCTCAAGGACGCTACGGAGTTGGCCAAGGGCTCCATCATTATCGTCTTCGATGCAGACTACATTCCTGGCAGAGGCTTAATTAGGCAGTTGGTTTCTCCATTTTTTGATCCTGAAATTGGATCAGTCATGGGTCGTGTCGTACCCTTAAATACAGGGGCTAATCTGCTTACTCGACTGTTGGATATGGAGCGATCCGGAGGATATCAAGTTGACCAGCAGGCGCGCATGAATATGCGGCTGGTTCCTCAATATGGTGGCACAGTGGGGGGAGTTCGTCGCGTGGCGCTAGATTCCATAGGTGGATGGTTGGATGACGTGCTTGCGGAGGACACCGACTTGACCTACCGACTGCTTCTCGCAGGTTGGAAGACCGCATACCAGAACCGATCCGAGTGCTATGAGGAGTCCCCCGAAGCTTGGCCTATTCGGGTTCGACAGATCATGCGATGGGCGAAAGGCCACAACCAGACCGCTGCCCGTTATACGTTAAGGCTGTTAATGTCCAGAACGACGAAGTTGCGCGAAAAGTTAGATGGAGTGCTCTTGCTGGGCGTATTTGTGATGTCACCTCTGGTCCTATTGGGTTGGTTGTTGGCGATATTTCTCTACTATTTCAGCAGTAACGATTGGCTGGCGGGCGTTTTGCTCCTTTTCTCCTTGATTGGGTATAGCTCTCTGGGGAACTTCGCAGTATTCTTCGAAATTGGGGCGGCGGTGTACTTGGACGGCAACGTGAACCGTATTCGATTGCTACCCTTCAACTACCTTGGCTTCTTAGTGAGTCTCGTTTCTATATCTCGCGCGACATTTACTCAAATGATAGAGGATAGACTATTTAAACGCACTTTGGTATGGGATAAAACTGTGCGGTATCGCAAGCCGACTGAAACAAAACCAGCATGATGTGGGTATCCGAAGGCACTCTCTGGACTGCCGCACTTACTTTAGTCGTCTCCTTGCTTTTCTTGTTAACACTGTTGCCGGGGATACGAGAGTACCGATTGAAAACTGACGTGCTGCCATTGAGGGTCGTACGAGAACACGACGGAAACATTATCAATTTCGCACATGGATTTTCAAAATTTATAGAAACGCGATTCGGTGACCAACTAAGAGCTTTAGCACCGGCTGCAAAGTCTATGGTTGAATTAGACAATGGGGACCGTTTTTTACTGCTTGGATCGTCCTATCCATTTGTCCTCTACTCCAAAGAAAAAGCTAGTCAATCAGTCAAGAGCGGCGTTGTTGCAGCAGGCTCACTGGAGTTTCCCGGTCAGGTGCTGTTCGAAGCTGAGGTGTTCTGCATTGGCAACTTTCGTGGAGGGACCATGTCAGCATACCGGGCCGTATTGGCACAGGGTGACATGCACTTGGGCGACGAAAGCGTAGTTCTGCGTTGGGTTCATGCCAACGGGGAACTCACAGTGGGTCCACGATCAGAGTTGTTTGGAAGAGCGTCCTCTCTTCGGCGAATAGTTCTAGGCGATGGAGTTAAGTTCGAAAGGCTTCACTCTGCCGAGATTGGGACTAATGCACGTGTGCCAGTGGCCCCAGCCCAGATCCCAAATTCGTGTGAGGACTGGCAACCAGAACGCCTTGCTGACTTTAAAGGCGGGTTGTGGCGGATTAACGGTGATCTAAACATACCAGCGAGAAGCGTGATTTCCACACCGTTGGTCGTGGATGGCAATATCTTCGTAGGCGAAGGCAGTTTGCTTAGCTGTGCAATCAAGAGCAACGGCGGCCTAACTTTGGGATCACACTGCACAGTGAACGATGCAGTGGTTGCCTGTAAGCGAGTCGAAGTTGGAACATATTGCCGAGTCAAGGGCCCCGTGATCAGTGAGGTCGAATTGATATTGCGTAAAGGTTGTGTGATTGGGTCGCCCATGAGTCTCGCTACGGTTAGTGCGCCGCGCATTGTCATTGAGCTGGGCGCAACGGTCCACGGTACCATTTGGGCGCGAAGCGGTGGCGAAGTTCGAGGTGATACATGCAAGTCCACTTGATTTATTTTGTCTTGGGATGCATTGGTCTGATGAGCATGTCGCCATGCACGGCAATCGACCTAAGTGCCTACCAACGGACCGATGGTGCAATTACCGTGCATCGCTACGGATCGGATGTAGACCCATATTTCGCACTAAAGGCGCTTTGGGTTGCACGCCAACTCGGCGACCCTTCAATTCGACAAACGCGCGCCTGGGTTAGGTGGATGATAGCCAGGCAACTGCCAGATGGGAGATTTACTCGTTACTGCGAAAAGGGCGGTCGCTGGTCAAACTGTACAGATGCCGATGCGGACGACGCTTTGCTCGCCATGTGGATTGAAGTTTTGTACGAAGTTAGCCCACGCGCGATGCCTTCTGCGTGGGCGCTAAGCGCTGTTCTTGCAGAGCAAGCACTTGAGAAATTGAAGGATGCAAGAACGGGGGTTTATCACGTCAGTCTCAGCATTCAAGATGCTCTGTTAATGGACAATGTGGAAATTTACGAGTCTTTAAGACGCGTCGGGCAGTTGCGAAATGCTGTGGGTGATCGCGATGCCGGAAATCGCTTCTTAGCTAGAGCTTCTGCATTGCGCACGTCCATGGCGAAAGTATTTGGCGCGAATAACGACGGTTTGTTGAAGTGGAGCAGCGGACTTATAGCGAGCGAATCGTTTTACCCACACCATGTAGCTCACTTATATCCTTTGTTGCACAACATGGATTCGAGCGAATTTGGTAAACAATTGTCGTTTCATGATTGGCTAAAGCGTTACGGAAAAACTTGGCTTACGCGAGCTGATGATGTCTATCCTTGGGGGCTCGTAGCCCTAACGGCATTCCGTATGAGGGACTTTGGGGCTGTCGATAGCTGGCTCGAAAAGGCGCCGCAATTGCGTGACGGCGATAACTGGAATGTGCTTGAAGAAGCGGTAATTCAGGGGCTAACGCCTTTAAGACTTACAGCGCCTCGAATATGACTAATCCAACGTGGCGGATACGTAACTTACCAGCAGGGATATGGGTTCTGCTAGTTGCAATTGTGTTGCTGCTCACCTACTACTTGTGGACGCAATCGAATGAAGAGCCAGAAACTGCCCTCGTTGCAATTATTGTCCCAGATGGCATGAGTGAGAGTGAGCCTAGGCTCGCTGTGTGGCTGGAAGCGGCACGCGAGCAGGGGCTCACTGTGACAGTTGTGCATTTGTCGAGCCTTGTGAGCGAGGGCATTTGGAAAAAGCCGCCGAATACTCGCTTTCGCACAATTGTGTTACCAGACCAAGTCTTACCGCAATTCGATCAGCGGCTTGCCGCACTTCTTCAGACCTATGTGAACGATGGAGGGCAGTTGTTGGTGTGCTTTGATGCGCTGAGCCGTGGAAGAAGCATTTCGGAACATGCACAACTTTCAAACCTAGTCGGCGTGGAATATGGACTATTTGACACTCTAGGCCTTGGCGCCATCGGGCACGGTGCCGCGTTCGGTTCAGACGCGGCAATGACTGCATTGCAAATTCCGCCCGGAAAATCTGTACCTTGGCCGCCGAGCAAATCAGGACAGCTAGCATTGACGACCTATCAATACGGGTTTTTGACATACCCACACTTTGTCACCAGCGGAAACTACGCTGGTAAGGCACTTCTGGAGGCGCCTGATGGTTCGCTTCTGCTGGGTGAACGACGTGTGGGGCGCGGAATGGTGACGTTTGCAAACCTTCCCCTAGGCGACTTGAAGGGGCGTACAGACGGTCTGCCTTTACACGCAGTTTTGCAACGTCTGGCGCAACAGGCGGGCTTACCGACCTTGGCTGCTACGCCTGGCGGAGTGGGTGGACTGGTATTCAATCTGCACGTAGACGCAAATACTTCGCTTTATGCCTTTGAAGAATTTGACCGACGCGGATTCTTTGAACAGGGACCGTTTTCAATTCATTTCACAGTTGGCCCAGATGCACACAAGATTGGCGACCATGCGGGTATGAACTTGCAGGGTAACCAGCTCATGCAAGATTGGATACATCGTTTCAAGGCTCGAGGTGACGGACTAGGCAACCACGGGGGTTGGGTCCATGACTATTTTGGGACGAAGGTGAGCGAGGTTGAGAATGGTGAAATGATAAATCTATTGGAGCGAAATGATGAAGTACTGCGGGAGGTTGCAGGGCAGCCAATCCAGGAGTATTCGGCGCCGCTAGGGAATCAGCCTGAATGGATCACGCAATGGCTGGAGAGGCGCGGCGTTCTGGGCTACTATTTTACGGGTAACACTGGAATGGCTCCCACGCGTAGCTACAGGGGAGGTAAGTTATCTACGCACACCATTTGGTCATTTCCAATACTCACACTCAATCAAATAGCCTCCTTCGAGGAAGCTGGCGAAGAGAAGATGTCTGAGGACTATATGGCCCGATGGTTGGTTTCCCTTGCAGAGTTCAGTGCTGACTCCGGCACAGTGCGCACGTTCTATTCTCATCCTCCGGGTTGGCGGCCCTACTTAAACGCTATTGCAAAATGGTTTGAGCGCACGGCCGAGTTGCAGCGTGACGGACGTTTCAAGTGGTACACGATGGAGCAGACGGCTCGATTTCTCAACCGGAGAGAACGTGTTCTCTGGCACGTTATAACAACGTCAGGCAATGATCATATAGCTGCGTCTGCGCCAGATTCTGAAACGTTAAAGGACATGACTTGGCAATTTCCAAAGACTCGCTATGCACGTCCATCAGCTCAGACCAATGAAACTGATGTGAGAGAGACTAAGGATGCCTGGCTCGTAGTGGCGAAGCAGGTAAACAAACTTAATTTCACTGTGCCGGTTAACCCGAATAATTCTTGATCATGCCACTTAAGCCTAATTCATTCCTACTGTGCATGGGCACCCGCCCCGAAATCATCAAAATGGCCCCGGTATATCGGGCAATGGTAGATCGCGCAGTACCGGTAGCGTTGTTGCACACTGGACAGCATATCGAATTGGCAATGCAGATGTACGATTTTTTTGGCATGCAGCCAGATTACACATTGCACCTAAATCGCCTTGGAAATTCTTTAGAACATCTATCTGCATTGCTGATAGAAAAAATCGGCCAAGTGATTACAGTTGTTCAGCCAAGGGCTGTGCTGGTTCACGGGGATACTAGTAGCGCGTTGATGGCGGCGATGGCTGCGTTCTATCACAAGGTTCCTGTGGCTCACGTAGAGGCGGGATTGCGATCACACAATGACTACGATCCATTTCCCGAGGAAAAAAACCGGGAGATGATTGCCCGTCTTGCGCGATGGCACTTTGCACCAACATCCCAGGCCGAAAAAAATTTGCAGAGAGAAGGTATTGCTAAAGCGCAGATTCATATTGTAGGAAACACCGTTGTAGATGCAGTCGCCATGGGGCAATCAAAAATTCGTAACAACCAATCCGTCTCCCAAGCAATTGAGACGCATCCGAAGTTGCGGAAAACACTAGGTGAAGGAAAACGGATCGTTTTGGTGACGGCTCACCGGCGAGAGAACTGGGATGGGCCACTGCTTTCCATTGCGCGTGCAATCCGTTCAATTGTGGTTGAGAACCCTGACGTAGTAGTGGTTTGGCCGGTACATGCGAATCCCGCAGTAGGCAAGACTGTCTATTCAGTCCTTGGCAAATTGCCCAAAGCACTGCAGGGACGCGTTTTGCTTGTCGACCCTCTCTCCTATCCAGAGTTACTGCATTTGCTTACAAGAGCATGGTTGGTGCTCACTGATTCAGGCGGTATTCAGGAAGAAGCCGCAAGCCTACATGTTCCAATACTCGTTCTACGCGATACGACCGAGCGGCCTGAGTTGCTGGACGAGGGCGGAGGCAAACTCATCGGTACAAAAGAGGAGTCCATAGTGCGTGCAGTCCGTGACTTGGTTGAACACCCACAGGAGCATCTAGTCATGCGCCAAGCCCGCAATCCTTTTGGAGATGGGACCGCTGCTCAACAAATTGTAGACACACTTTTTGCAAGAAATACATAGACCGATTCACACCAAGATGAAAAATATTCGCTATCCATCTTTCCTGTCTTTTAGGACCACGTCTGCCCTAACCTGTATGGCGTTATGTACTTTGAGTAGCCAGGCACAGGAGTCCATTGGAGGCAAATCGCTGAGTGGTTTCATCGAGCTGGGCGCTAGTCAAGCTCAATTAACAGAAGGCTATGCACCACGTTCAAGCGCATTTGTGCGGGGTGAGCTGCAAGGTGAAAATGAGCAGCGTATAAATTTTGAAATTGCCAACATCTCTGAATTTTCAGACCAAGGCACTTTGTTATCAGTTGCCTATTTCACGAACCTTGATAGTGAATGGATTGCGCAGGGCAACCTATCAACAAGCAGTGGTGGCAATACCCTGCCCCGCATTAGAGCTGATGTTGGAGTGGGCCATAAGTGGTTAGATCAGAAAAACTTGGTAACGACTGTGGAACTGAGTCGGATTCAATACAAGGATGTGCATACTGACACAGCGCTTCAGGGCTCGGTTGCTTATTATTTTGAACATAGTGGCACCCCATTAGCAATCGAAAGTGGATTGCGGTACAACGTAAGTGATCCAGGTGCCGTTGGTGCAACCTCTCAATATGTAGCTGTAACTGCCGGGCGTGAGCAAGATCGAGTGATCTCACTTCGAATAGGTAGCGGACGCGAGTCTTATCAATTAGTTGACTCCAACGTTGCGCTAGTCGGATTTAAAAGCAACGACTTGCTCTTGACCTGGCGACAGTGGTTTGATGGGCGACGCGGTATTCAGCTTCGCCTTGACACGTACCAGAATCCCTATTATAGCCGCACAGGTATTGAAGCAAGCTGGTTTCAAAGCTTCTGATGATGGATTCAGGGTCAACAACGTTCGAACTTTGGCGCCAGCGACTCCGGATATTGCGTTTTCGCAGACTGGATCAGACATCGATCCGTACTCACCGAGCCCTTTACCAATTGCGATTGAATCGGAGTGAAATTCTCATTGCGTTCTTGCTCCCGGTTGCGTTTAACCTATTGCTGCTTCTTAGCTTAGACGATGTGATACTGCTTTGGCGCCGTATTTTGGAGTTTTGGGTGCCACGCCTAGACTTCAATGCAGGAGTGAAGATGCAGGCCTTTGATGTGGGGCTCTACGATCTTTGGATTCCAACCGTATCGGCGGTCGGCGTTCTGCCAACAGCAGCTACTTGGTGGGTAACTGCTATCACTTGCGTAGCAATATTTTTGGCTACCTACCTGATTCCAAAAAATGCTGGATTGCCAATGGTTTACATACTCAGGGCCCTTGTTTTCATCCAGACTACCGCGTTAGCCTACTTTGCCTTTATTCCTGCAACTTTCCCGTACGCGTTGGGGGAATATGTTGGCAACAACCTCTTCATGGGTGTAATTTTGATCGCCGCAATTCCTTGGTTGCTTGGCATCACCTACTATTTGTTTGATTTTTCATTATTTCAGAAAATAACATTGACTGCGCTGATGATTGGATTTTTTCTTATTGCGACTCCTATGCAATATTTGCTTCATGTGAATGTTGCAGCGCGATTTTCGCTATTGTTCATGCCAATTTGTTATCTAGTGCTTGGTTTATTTATGGACATGATGGCTTTGGTGGCACTCTATTCCTACGGTATGAGCTGGCGTTTCAAAAGGTTTTAGGCGACCAGCTTCACTTAAAAGGGTGCCTCAGCTCTCGTTTCGCGCTCGGTAATGTTTTGCGATCGCAATACGTTGAGTAAGGTCCGACAAGTCGGCCTTGCCTCGGGGGCAAGGCTGGTCAGGTAGTCGCCAAACCGCTTGAGCTGGTTGGTGCCAGAGTGACACAGAAATGCCAAATCGGAATTGCGTAGAGTAGAGATGTGGCGCGGTAGATTCCGTTACGCAGCTGATTTCTTTTTGCCGCCTCGTAGCTACGATTCGGGGCTTCGCCGAGGACATTGTCAACCAACTGTCGACGCTAAAGACGTTCAACGCAGAACCAATGATGTCCAATGACGCGTAAGCTGTTGATTTGATGGGATAACGCAAATCCAATGCAGGCTACTGAACGGACTGTTAATCCGTAGGTCCCTGATTCGAGCCCAGGTCGAGGAGCCAAAAAAAAGCAAAGCCTCGCACGAAAGTGCAGGGCTTTTGTCTTTGCGTCACTCTCAAAATCGGCTACTCTATTACACTTGCCGTTTTCGCCGGGTTGCCTACGCGTTGTCTGCGGCAAGAAATATTAATTTTGCGTTGGACGGATGCTCAAGGAGGCACTTTGAAAATTCTTCTGGTTGAGGATGCACGCTCGGTGGTCCAAGTCATGACATCCCGGCTCAATAGCTATGGATATGAGGTGTTCCACGCCCGCAACGGGCAAGAGGCTGTTGATATATTTCCCGCCATCTGCCCTGACCTGATCCTGATGGACATCGAAATGCCGGTGATGAACGGCTTTATGGCTACCAACAACATTCGCGCATTTGAAGCTACGCAGCAATGGGCCTGGACGCCGATTATCTTTTTGACCTCGTCTGACACCGTGCAGAACCTCATTACCGCGATCGAGGCCGGCGGCGATGACTTTATGTCCAAGTTCGTACCGGAGCCTGTGCTGCAGGCAAAAATGAAAGCCATGAGCCGTATCGCCAACTTGCGCCACCGGCTGGCCTTTGCGAACACCAAGTTGGTGGCCATGGCCGGTCAGGACGGTTTAACTGGGCTGCTCAACCGGCGCAGCATGGACACCAAAGTGGACGAGGCATGGATGCTCTCCACCCACGCCGCCGAATCCTTCGCGGTGTTGATGCTCGATATCGACCATTTCAAAAAATACAACGACCATTACGGGCATCAGGCCGGTGACGATTGCCTCAAGCGCGTTGCCGTTGCCATCGAAAGCGAAGTGCAGTCGCTCAACGCCAGCGGTATCACCAATAACGCATTTGCTGCACGCTATGGCGGCGAGGAATTTGCTGTCACGATTCCCATGGCCAGCAAAGATGCCTATGCGCTACTTTCTACTGCCATAGTGAAGTCCGTACATGGTTTGGGAATTCCACACGAAAAAAACGATTGGGGTGTCACAACCATCTCGGTAGGTGGCGCCTGGCTAGAGGCGGCGAATGGTGAACTCAAACATGCATTTCGCCACGCGGACGAAAACCTGTACCGTGCCAAAGAACTAGGCCGCAATCGCGCCGAGATTGGCTAGCGGTTCCATGAAGAAACACCTTGCGGCCTACCTTGCCGCCATGTTGACCATGATGGTTTTGGACGGCGTCTGGATCGGCTTTGTCGCGCGGGATTTTTACCAGGCCAGCATTGGTCACCTCATGGCGGATGCCCCCTACCTGCCCGCGGCGCTCTTGTTTTATATCGTCTATCCCATCGGGCTGATAGTATTTGTATTGCAGGCAGCGCCCGCGAGCACAACGCGGCAAATCGTGCTGCGTAGTGCGCTCTACGGCCTTTTTGCCTATGCGACTTACGACTTGTCCAATTGGGCGACACTAAGCCACTGGCCAGCGTCGGTTGCCGTAGTTGACATGCTTTGGGGTGCATTTGCAAGTGCCTTCGCCACTGCAAATGCGCGATTTGCGTGGAACCGCTTTGTGGTGCATTGAACAGACCGGTTGATCCATACCGGTTGTTATGGGCTGCATTACATCAAAGGCCCCATGCAACAAACCATGATCAATATGCGTAGCCTTTTTGCGCAGCTCGGTGAGCCCAGCGACGAGGGCTCTGTTCGTCGCTTTGTCGACCTTAATTCACCGCTGCCGGACGGTATGCGGCTGCATGAAGCCCCGTTCTGGTCACCATCACAGGCCGCATTTCTGCGCGAGGCACTTTTGCAGGACTCCGACTGGACGAAGGTGGTGGACGATTTGAACGCCCGGCTGCACCGCTAGCGGCGCAGCGTTAACAGGTGGCCTTTGTAGGCTTCGCCGGTTATTTGCGTTGCGCTTGCCCTTTGCAAATCTGCAGCATAACCAAGGCGCTGCATCGCCCGAGTGAATGCATTGCGATTACCGCGATCCGGGTCCACCACGATGATCGTGGCATCTTCCTGCGCATGGCGATCCAGAAACCCTGCCAGCATTTCGGGATGGCAGCGTTCGTATAAAACATCGCTGGCAATAATCAGGTCAAAGCGCCCCAGCGCGGGGTTGCTGCGGTCCCATTGCCCGGTCTGGTACTTAACTTGGGGCAGGCAATTGATGCGCGCATTTTCATTGAGGAAAAGTTGGGTCAACGGGTGGCGATCACTGGCGGTAATGTCACCTAGGCGTCGCTGCAGCACCAGACTTGCAAGCCCCAGACCGCAGCCCACCTCCAGAATGCGCTTATCCAAAATGTCCTGCGTTTGCATGGCGTTGGCCAGCATTCTGGCCGACGGCCACACCATACCGAACAGTGGCCAACTCGCGCTCGATATACCCGCTGCCGCTGCGGTGCCCAGCGGATCGTGAAACTGCTGCCGGTCCAGCAAAGACCGTATCTCAAATTGCGTGCGGCCCAGTTGGTAGTTCTCGTACTTAACCTGATAACCGGAACCTGATGTTGTCATTGTGGATGCCCATTTTCGGTGCATTTCAAAGCAATTTGCTCTGTTCGCGACCTGTTTAAGTGCTTTACGCACCATCGAGTTGCAATTTAGGGTTAACCCTTATAAAATCAGGGAAAACCCTAACCAACCTACGCACACCATCATGAACTTTTTAACCCTCTTTAAATCACTTTTTGCACAGCCCACATTTAACGCTGGCGAACGCGTTAATCAATTGCAACGCGGCTCTATGCTGCGCACCGATGGATTTGTAGTCGGCCAGACCACACGCGGTGTTTTGGTTGAATGGCCACGCGCCGGCGGCGGTGCCACTGTAGTGAACCCTGCGGAATTGGCTGTCATCGGCTAGTGTGCTGCAACGCACCGCAATTGCGGTTGCAAAAATGCATAGTGGCTTCTTTTATTTAAGGAAGTAGCCCATGAAAACCGACGCACAACTGCAATCAGACGTCATGGCCGAATTGCAATGGGAACCCTCGGTTCACGCGACTGAAATTGGCGTCACAGTCAAGGACGGCGTCGTCACACTAGGCGGCCATGTCGCCAGCTTTGTGGAAAAGCACGATGCAGAGCGCGCGGCCCAACGCGTCAGCGGAACACGTGCAGTCGCCGTCGAAATAGATGTGAAGCTGCCCGCTTTAGGCAAACGCGGTGATGCGGACATTGCCCGCGCCGCAGAAAATGTTTTGGAGTGGCTTTGTGGCGGCGACAAACCGACCGTCAAAGTCATGGTCGAGAGCGGCTGGATCACTCTGAGCGGCGAGGTGGAGTGGCAATTCCAAAAGCAAGCTGCAACCGACGCCGTACGCCACCTCATGGGCGTAGTGGGCGTGAGCAACCAGATCGCTCTGACACCCGCCATTTCGTTTGGCAGCGTACAAACCGACATTGAAAATGCACTGCGCCGTCTGGCAAAAACAGACGCAGCTGGCATCTCCGTCAGCCTTAAAGGTTCAGACATTACGCTCAGTGGCAAAGTCGCCAGCTGGGCCGAGCGCAACGCGGCGCGCGACTCCGCGTGGGCCACCCCGGGTGTGCGCAGCGTCGTCGACAACATGACCGTCGGCGTGTAAGGCTTGACGCTCACATTGCCCAAATTCTGGGCATGTCGGCGGCTTTGCCCCAGACTATACCACGCCAAGCCAGCCAAACTTTGCGCAGGAGGTCCATAGCCGGCTCTACGCGCGGGGCCAATACCCGCAGCAGCACCACGCGGGGCCCCGGGCAAGTTGCACCGGCGCTGCCCTGTAGGCTGTGCGTGAGGGCTAATTCGCGCGAGGCGTCCAGCAAAGTGTCGCGCAATGCCCGATCCAGATTGCCTCCAATTGCAAAAAACAAAGATGCGACACAGGTGTGCCCTGCCAATCCTAAGGGACTTTGTAAAAGCTTCGTATCCGACGCGGCCAGCGTGCCGCGCTCCAACCAGTGTCCGGGCATCTCCATGTGCTGGCTGAAAGTGCCTTTGTCATAGGCAAGCCCGGCATCGGGTAATCCCAGACTCAGCACCTCCCACCCCAGCATTTGCGCACCCGGCGCCAGATCAAAAACCAATTTGTTTTCGGCAATACATCCGCTGTACAACAGTGCTTCCAGCGGTAGCCACTCCAGCCGAGCATCACTCGCCAGCTTTAGCGTAGTGCGCTGCAGAGCAAGTGCACCGTCAGACCGATAAAACCGTGCCGCACCCGGCGTCGTGATTAGGCCGTGCGCGCCCTCGCCTACGGTGACTTGAATATCCAGCGTGTCACCCCCCACCAGACCGCCTGGAGGGTGCACCAGCACGTTATGGCACACCGAATCACCCTCGGGGTACAAACTCTTCAATACACGCAGTGGTCCATCATGTACATAGCGCGCAACGCTGCGCTCAGACTCCAGCGTGTAGTCCAATTTCAGATTGGCGTGCCAGCCCATAAATGTGTGTTCAGTAGTGCGGTGGCAGGTCGTCACTGGCATTGCGAATTGCACCGCCGGAAGACTGTGCTTGCAGTATGAGCTGGCCGATTTCACGGGCCAGCCGGTCTATGTCTTGTTGCTGGCGGTAAATAGTCTGGTTGAGCTGTTCCAGCAGGTCTTCAGTAAAGCTGGCCTTTATTTCCAGTTCCATCAAACGCTTGTCCGTCAATTCAGTGTTTTGCATGCCCGTATTGGACACCAATCGTGATGCTTCTATGCGCCGCCATGCGTCCGTTTTCAAATCGCCACGAGTGCCCGTACGCCGTCGGCTTCCATATTCTGGCCTTTGCCGCGCGCCAGTACCGCACCGCGTTCCATGACGATGTAATCGTCCGCCAGTTCCTGCGCAAAGTCGTAATACTGCTCCACCAACACAATGGCCATATCGCCCCGGTCAGCAAGCATGCGGATCACCCTGCCGATGTCTTTGATGATGCTGGGCTGAATGCCTTCTGTCGGCTCGTCCAGCACCAGCAGGCGCGGTTTGGCGGCCAGCGCACGCGCGATAGCCAATTGCTGCTGCTGCCCGCCCGATAAGTCACCGCCTCTGCGGCCGAGCATTTGCTTGAGGACTGGAAACAACTCAAACAGTTCTACCGGAATCGGCGTACCGGCTTTTTTATACGCCAGTCCCATCTCCAGATTTTCCTGCACCGTGAGCCGCGCAAAAATCTCGCGCCCCTGCGGCACAAAGCCGATGCCAGCACGCGCGCGTTCATACGGTGTGGCTGTTTGAATGGCCTTGCCGTCGAGTTCGATCGTGCCGGTCTTGATGGGAATGAGACCCATCAGCGATTTAAGTAAGGTAGTCTTTCCCACGCCGTTGCGCCCCAGAATGACGGATACCTTGCCCAGCTCGGCTTGCAAGCCCACATCGCGCAGGATGTGTGAGCCGCCGTAGTATTGATTTACGTTGTTGACTTTGAGCATAGTTATCGTCCGAGGTACACCTCAATCACCCGCTCATCGGCCTGCACCTGCGCCAGTGTGCCCTGCGCCAACACCGAGCCATCGCACAACACCGTCACGATGTCGGAAATGGTGTTGATAAAACTCATGTCATGTTCGACCACCATCAGCGAATGCTTGCCCTTGAGCGTAAGGAACAATTCGGCGGTGCGCTCCGTCTCTTCATCGGTCATGCCCGCCACCGGCTCATCGAGCAACAGAAGCTTAGGGTCCTGCATGAGCAACATGCCGATTTCCAGCCATTGTTTCTGACCATGACTGAGATTCCCGGCCTGGCGATTCAGGCTGTCGGACAAATGAATCGTGTGCAAGATGTCGGCCAGTCGGTCGCCTTGTGCGCTATCGACCTTGAAGAACATGGAAGCCTTGACGCCCTTGTTGGTCTTCAGTGCAAGTTCCAGATTTTCAAACACGCTTAGCTGTTCAAACACCGTTGGCTTCTGGAATTTGCGACCGATACCGAGTTGCGCAATTTCCGGCTCTTTATAGCGCAGCAAATCGATGGTGCTGCCGAAAAATACGGTGCCGGAATCCGGCCGGGTTTTACCGGTGATGATGTCCATCATCGTCGTCTTACCCGCGCCGTTGGGGCCAATGATGCAGCGCAGCTCGCCCGGGGCAATGTCCAGACTCAGGTTGTTAATGGCCTTAAAGCCGTCAAAGCTCACATTAACATTTTCCAAATACAAAATGCGCCCGTGGGTTGTGTCAACTTCGTCACCCTGCTTCATGCGCGAGTAACCCGCAGTGCGTCCGCCGGAAGCCGTTTGACCAGCCTGCGCCGCCAGCGCTTTCATGCGTTCTTCGACGCGCTTGGCGCCTTGCTCTAAAAGGTCTGGCGTCATTTGGAAGTGCCCTTGAGTTTCTTGACCAAGCCCACGACGCCATCAGGCAGGAACAGTGTCACCCCAATGAAAAGCGCACCCAGAAAATACAGCCAAAACTCCGGATACGTCACTGTCAGCCAGCTCTTGGCGCCATTGACAATAAACGCGCCCAAAATCGGCCCGATCAAGGTAGCGCGTCCACCCACTGCGGCCCAGATGGCTATCTCAATCGAGTTGGCCGGACTCATCTCGCTGGGATTGATGATGCCCACCTGGGGCACATACAACGCCCCGGCCACACCGCACATCACGGCAGACAAGGTCCAGATGGTGAGCTTGAAGCCCAGCGGTGAATAGCCGCTGAACATGACGCGCGACTCCGCGTCACGCACGGCCTGCAACACGCGGCCGAACTTACTAGTCACGAGCCAACGCGCCAGCAGGAAGAACAGCAAGAGCGTGGCGCTAGTCAACACAAACAGCACCATGCGCATGGACGGCGTGGCAATCGGAATGTTCAGGATGCGCTTGAAATCGGTGAAGCCATTGTTCCCGCCAAAGCCGGTTTCGTTGCGAAAGAACAGCAGCATGGCCGCAAAGGTCATGGCCTGCGTGATGATGGAGAAGTACACCCCCTTGATGCGCGAGCGGAATGCAAAATATCCGAACACCAGCGCGACAAGTCCGGGTGCCAGCACCACCAGCAAGAGGGTTGCGACAAAACTGTTGCTGAACGTCCAGTGCCACGGCAGCGTCTTCCAGTCCAGAAACACCATGAAGTCCGGCAGCTCGCTTTTGTAATTGCCATCCAGCCCGATCTGACGCATCAGGTACATGCCCATGGCATAGCCGCCGAGTGCAAAAAACAATCCGTGCCCTAGCGACAGAATGCCGGTGTAACCCCAGATCAAATCCATCGCCAGCGCGCAGATGGCGTAGCACATGATTTTGGCCACTAGCGCCACGGCAAAGTCGCTCATGTGGAACACACTGTCGACGGGGATGACCAGATTGAGCAAGGGCACCAGCGCACACAGCACCACCAGCGCCGTCAGCCACGCGCTCCAGCCCTTGCCACTGAGCAATGGGGTTTTAGAGGGGAGTTGAATACTTGGCATGGGTGTAGAAATCTCAGGCTTCGGCACTGCGGCCCTTCATGGCAAAGATGCCTTGGGGACGCTTTTGAATGAAGATGATGATGAACATCAGTACGGCGATCTTGGCCAGCACTGCGCCGGTCCAACCTTCCAAAAATTTATTCAAAATGCCCAAGCCCATGGCAGCGTAGACGGTGCCGGCCAGTTGCCCCACACCACCGAGCACCACCACCATGAACGAGTCGACAATGTATCCCTGCCCCAAATCCGGACCGACATTCCCCACTTGACTGAGGGCACAACCTGCCAGACCGGCAATGCCTGAACCCAGCGCAAACGCATAGGTGTCAATAAGGGCCGTGTCTACGCCCATACAGGATGCGATCGGCCGATTTTGGGTAACGCCGCGCACGAACAAACCCAATCGTGTTTTGCCGATCAAAAAGGCCACTGAGCCCAGCACCGCAAACGCAAACGCCACAATCACCAGCCGGTTGTAAGGCAAGGACAAATTGCCCATTAGTTGTACGCCGCCACTCATCCAGCTGGGGTTTTCCACGCCGACGTTTTGCGCGCCGAAAATGGTGCGCACCAGTTGCATCAGCATCAGGCTGATGCCCCAGGTCGCCAACAGGGTTTCAAGCGGACGTCCGTACAAAAACCGGATCACGCTGCGTTCCAGCGCAACGCCCACCAGGGCCGACGCCATGAACGAGACGGGTACGGAGGCCAGCAGATACCAGTCGAACGCACCGGGCAGATATTTTTGAAAGGTGCCTTGCACTACATACGTGGCATAGGCACCAATCATCATGAGCTCTCCGTGGGCCATATTGATCACGCCCATCAGCCCGTAGGTAATCGCTAAACCCAAAGCAACCAGCAGCAGGATAGAGCCCAGACTGATACCGCTGAAAATCGCACCCAGTCGGTCGCCCCAGGCCAGGCGCGCCTCTACTTTGCTCAAGCTCAGTTGAAGGCTGGCTTTCACGTCGGGTTCGGTCTCTACTTTTATTTGTTCAAGCAACAGCGTTTTAGTAGACGCCTGCGCGCTTTGGGCCAGCAATGCGGCGGCCTCGAGCCGGTTGGCCTTGTCGTTGCTGCCCAGAAGCGCAGCAGCGCGTAACTGGCCCAGTTTGTCCTTCAAGTCGGCTACGGTTTCCTGCGCCAGGGCTTTGTCCAGCAGCGCCAGCTTGCTTTCGTCGACTTCACCCTGCAAAGTCTTGATGGCGGCGCGGCGCACTGTATCGTCGCTTGACAGCAACTTCAGCGCTGCCAACGCGTTATCAAATTCACCGCGCATGCGGTTGTTGTTCAACACGTCTTCAGCCGTATCAGGAAGCGCCGTTGCGGCGCCGGTGACCGGATCTACGCCTTTGTCGTCTTTGACGATAAGCGGTTTGCCGGCTACTACTTTGACCGCATCATCCGACAGCGCTTGAATGAAGGCTGTCGTCTTTTCATCAGGTTTGGCTACTGCAGCGTGCAGTGCATCAATACGCGCATCACCCTCGCCTACCGCAATGGCTTTGGCTTCGTCGGCAGTGAGTGCGTGGGCACTGGCGGACAGCAGCATAGCGGCAATGACTAGGATTTTTCGCATGACTTCTTTGATTGTTGCTTTTCGTTTGGTTGCAAGTCTCGGGCCAACTACCTTGGTATGGCCGACTTTTTCCGGTTGGACAATAGCACCGTGGCAAGTGCTTCCGCGAATGTCCTCCGCCCTGCGGTCTCCGCCTTTATTTCGCTGCACCACTCGCCACGCCGCTCTCGTCAGCAAACACTGTTGGTACGCCTGCCTGAAAGCAGTAACGCGCCAAGGTGCTTGCTGGCTCAGAACGGTGCGGCATTCAACGCAGTGAGGTAAAGGAGGAGAACCGGGCGCAACCCTGTTCGGGGGACACGAACGGGAGTGGAGCGCCGCGCCGGTCTGAGTCCACCAAGCACAGTGGCCGGCAATGACTCAAACCAACAAAGCACTCAAACAGCCTTCAGTTACTTGGCAACAGGCTCATCAGGCTTCTTGTCGTTGCCTTCGATGTACGGAGACCATGGCTTCGCTTTCACAGGACCAGGTGTCTTCCACACCACATTGAACTGGCCGTCCGCCTTGACTTCGCCAATGAATACCGACTTGTGCAAGTGGTGGTTCTTGGGGTCCATCATGCTCATGATGCCGCTGGGTGCTTTAAAGGTTTGTCCAGCCATGGCTGCGATGACCTTATCGGTATCGGTGGACTTGGCCTTTTCAACTGCTTGCTTCCACATGTTGATACCGATGTAAGTCGCTTCCATCGGGTCATTGGTCAGAGGCTTGTCCTTGTGACCTGCAATGCCTTTGGCCTTGGCGTAGTCAGACCACTTCTTGATGAACTCGGTGTTGGTCGGGTTCTTGATGGACATGAAGTAGTTCCATGCAGCGAGGTGTCCCACCAATGGCTTGGTGTCCACTCCGCGCAGTTCTTCTTCGCCCACAGAGAAGGCGACTACTGGCACGTCCTTGGCCTTCAGACCGGCGTTGCCGAGTTCTTTGTAGAAAGGCACGTTGGAGTCACCATTGATAGTGGACACCACAGCGGTCTTGCCACCAGCGCTGAACTTCTTAATGTCAGCAACGATGGTCTGGTAATCGGAGTGGCCGAACGGTGTGTACTTTTCATCAATGTCTTCATCCTTCACACCCTTGCTATGCAAGTAGGAGCGCAGAATTTTGTTGGTGGTACGGGGGTAAACATAGTCAGTACCCAGCAGAACCCAACGCTTGGCGCCGCCGCCTTCTTTGCTCATCAGATAGTCCACGGCGGGAATGGCTTGCTGATTAGGTGCAGCGCCTGTGTAGAACACGTTTTTGGACAGCTCTTCACCTTCGTATTGCACGGGATAGAACAGCAGTCCGTTCATTTCTTCCACCACTGGCAGCACCGACTTGCGGGACACAGAAGTCCAGCAACCGAAAATGACGGCTACTTTGTCCTGACCGAGCAACTGCTTGGTTTTTTCAGCAAACAAAGGCCAGTTGGAAGCTGGGTCAACCACAACGGGCTCGAGCTTCTTGCCCAGAACGCCTCCTTTGGCGTTGATTTCATCAATAGCCATCAACACAGTGTCTTTCAACACGGTTTCGGAAATGGCCATCGTGCCGGACAGGCTGTGCAAGACACCCACTTTGATGGTGTCAGCAGCAAATGCCGGCACAGCGCTCAAGGTGGTCAAGGCAACGGCAGCGGTCAATGCCTTCAGGGTAAATCGGCGTGAATTAACGCTTTGCATGGGCTTCTCCAAGTATGTAGTGCGGTTGGGACTGAACAATTTCGCCGCCACTCACCCTGTGCACAAGGTTTCGCAGCAGACAGAGGTCATGCTAGGGATAACCCGCAAGTCTGCAAATACGCCGTGTGGCGTATGCCGCTTAAGCCGTTAGCCGCGACGGATCTCGCGCAGCATGAACAGATAGAGACTTTCCACCTTGTCACGCGCCCATGGTGTGTTGCGCAGAAATTTCAGGCTGGAGTTGATGCTGGGGTCCAGCGTAAAGCAGCGCACCGGGATGCGCTCGCCCAAGCCCGCCCATCCATAGTGTTCCACCAGCGACGTGACCATGACCTCCAGCGTGATGCCGTGCAAGGGGTTGCGAGGTTGATTCACCGCCATGCAATGGCCTTTAATGAATGCATCAATAGGGCTTGAAGTTGTTGGAACTTCGCACCGCGGCCGGGGTCACCGGAGACGTCAAACGTGGTGCTGCGGCACGGCGCTCACTGGCAATGTCATGGCGGCCGCGCGGTGGTGGCGACATGCCATTGCCTGTCTTGAAGAAGGCCACGCTCTGTTGCAGCTGCTCGGCCTGGCCGGACATTTCTTCGCTGGTGGCGGCAAGCTCTTCCGATGCCGCTGCGTTTTGCTGGGTGGCTTTGGACAGTTGGCCCATGGCGCCGCCAATCTGCACCACCGATTCGCTTTGCTCGGCGCTTGCAGCGGCGATTTCCTGCACCAACTCGCTGGTTTTCTGAATGCTGGGAACAATCTCATCCAGCAGTTTGCCGGCACGCTCCGCTGTGGATACGCTGCTGTCCGCCAGATCGCCGATTTCCTTTGCGGCCTCTTGGCTGCGCTCGGCAAGCTTGCGCACTTCGGCTGCAACCACGGCAAAGCCCTTGCCGTGCTCACCCGCACGGGCGGCTTCAATGGCCGCATTCAGGGCCAGCAGGTTTGTCTGGTAGGCAATGTCATCCACGATGCCGATCTTGGCCGCGATCTGCTTCATAGCAGCAACCGTCTGGCTCACGGCCCCACCACCCTCGGTCGCTTCTTTGCTGGCCTTGGTTGCCATGCCGTCAGTTACCTTGGCGTTATCACTATTCTGGCTGACCGAAGCTGCCATGCTGTCCATCGATGCACTGGTTTGCTCCACACTGGCCGCTTGTTCGCTGGCCGCCTGCGACAGCGACTGGGCAGTGGCGCTTACCTGATTGGCCGCGCCGGTCAAGGCGTCCGCAGCGGCGCGCACTTCGCCCATCACCCGGGTCAGATTTTCTGCCGTGGTGTTGGCGCTGTCTTTGACCTTGCCGAACAGGCCCGCGTAGTCACGCTCAATGCGCTTGGTCAAGTCGCCATCGGCAAATGCCGACAACAAATCCGCCACATCGTTCAAGCCTTGTTCACTGGTAGTCATCAACTGGTTCATGCCGGTCGACAAATTAGCAAAGAAACCTGCTTTGACATCTACACTCAGTCGCTGCGAAAAGTCCCCGTTGGCCGCCGCTGTAACAACGGATGCAACCGCTTCTTCAATCGCGACTTCGGTGGTGCGGTCGGTCCATTCAATGACCGTGCCCAGGCGCGTTCCAAGCGCATCCAAAATGGCATTGGACACCAGCGCAAAGCTCAGCCCTCCGAGCAGCATCTGCGCGCGGTGTGTTGCATTGCCGCTGGACACCAAACCGCCGCTTTGCGCTGTGCCACGGTCAAACATTTGCACATTGGCACCAATTAGCTTTCCGGCATCAAAGCCGGGCAGCGCCTTGGACAACGCGCCACTGTAGGAATGCAGCATCGTGCCCATGGTGTCGTTCATGAAGATGATGTTGTTGCCAGTGTCCACAATCATCACGTTGGCGCTGGCCTTGTTCAGGGCATTGACCACACGCATATTGCTCACCGCCGCTTGTGCAGCTGCCTGCATCTTGGTGCGTGCGTCCCGCACCACTTCGGTAATGCGGCGCTTTTGACCTGGAAGCTCTTCGATCTCCTGGTCAAACTCGCCTTTGGCGTACAACTCCAGCAGGTCCAACAGGCGCATCTTCACATCCAGGTGCGACTTCACCAAAGCGTTCACCGCCGATGCCATTTCACCGTATTTGCCAGGCATATCTGCCGCAGGCATGGTGTGGTCGATCATGCCGGCATCATGCTTGGCAGCCATTTCTCCTTGCGCTTGCTCGAACTGGCCCAGTACGGTGTGTACCGTAATGAGCGAGTTCAGCACCTGCGCAATTTCATCGGTGTTCGCGGGCTTGACCGGCGCATTGCTGAGGTCGCCCTTGGCCAACTCTTCCAGATGCTGTTTGACAGCGTTCAGACCACGGTTGGTAATGAGATAGAAGCTGTAAAAGAAGTAGGCCGCCAGCAGCAAACCTACAACCAGCACAGCAATACCTACGTGCAGGTCGTGTTCAAACCCATCCACCCGTTTCTTGAGCAAACCATCAAGCTGATCGAGCAGTCGGCCTGTCAACGCGTACTGGGCATCCAAGGTTTTGTTGGCCAGTGCCAGATAAGCAGATTGGTTTGCGCTTGAGTAGTCTTTACCGTCAATGACTGACTTTCGTGCCAACGCAAAAAATGAATTGGTTGCATCCATTGCCTCAGCAGACGCAA
>CANBYM010000039.1 GCA_947373605.1 Comamonadaceae bacterium | reverse complement strand
GAAATAAATTTCGCTGTAGCACTCATCGGATGCGATGACAAAACCGTATTTGTCACTGAGGGCAAACAGTTTTGCCCATTCACTCAGGGGCATGACCGCGCCGGCCGGGTTTCCCGGCGAGCAGACAAATAGCAACCGCGTGGACTCCCAAACTTTTAAAGGAACCGTGTCCCAGTCCTGCGCAAAATTACGCTCCGGCACGGAGTTCACGAAATACGCTTGCGCACCGGACAGGTAAGCTGCACCTTCGTAAATTTGGTAGAACGGATTGGGACAAACCACATAAGGCTGCCCCGAACCGGAAGCGCGGTTGGGGTCGATCACGGTTTGGGCAAAGGCAAAGAGTGCTTCCCTGGAACCATTAATAGGGAGAATCTGCGTCGTCGCAGACACATGGATGGCGTATCGGCGTTTGATCCAATTGGCAATAGCGGTGCGCAGTGTGATGTCACCAGTGGTTGCGGGGTAACCGGACAAGCCAGCCGTGTTTTGAATGGCCTCGCAATAGGCATCTTTTAAAAACTGCGGAGTCGGGTGCCTCGGCTCGCCGATGCCTAAACTGATCGCTGAATAAGCAGGATTGGGGGTGACCGTGGAAAAAAGCTGGCGCAGCCGCTCAAAAGGGTAGGGCTGGAGGCGTAACAAATTCGGATTCATAGGCAGGAATTATGTCAGGGCATTGGCTAAACTCCGTCCTGTGAATCAGTCTGGAATAAATCTCCAGCGCGTCAATCAGGAGCTTCCCATGTCACCACCCCTACCGGATGCAGCGCCGGTCTATCTGGACATCGAACTGGCCATGTCCCAAATCGGCGATTTGCAGGCACTGCAAGGCATGTTGTCCATGCTTGAGGAGTCGCTTACCCGGGATATTCCTAGCATCGCCTCCATGTTGAGTGTCGGTGACGTCGTGGGCGCCAATCGCTTGCTGCACCCGATTAAGGGTTTTGTTCCCATTTTTTGCGGTCCGGCGCTGTCCGAGCATGTTGCGCAGGTGGAAATGCTGAGTAAGGAGGCGTACAGCACTGCCGTTGGCCCGGCTTACGCCGGATTGAAGCCGGAACTGGAGCAGTTATTGGTGGAAGTTTCCGCCTATCTGAACCAGAACGGCGCGGCGTAATAAGCGCCTTGACGCAAGCCAGTAAGCGAGCTGGGTGCATGGAGCGCTGAAAGCCATAGTCCCGGCGGGTCAGCACGGTATCATTAATGCCCTCCCGCCTTACGGTGGAAACATGACAAATCTCTCACGTGCGACTCAATTCCATTAAGTTATCCGGCTTCAAGTCCTTTGCCGAACCCACCAATTTTCTGCTGCCCGGGCAGCTGGTAGGTGTAGTCGGGCCCAACGGCTGCGGTAAATCCAACATCATGGACGCGGTGCGCTGGGTGCTTGGTGAGAGTAAAGCCAGTGAGTTGCGCGGTGAATCCATGCAGGACGTCATTTTCAACGGCACCACGACCCGTAAGCCGGCAAGCCGCTCCAGCGTTGAACTGGTGTTTGATAACGCCGATCACCGCGCGGGTGGCCAGTGGGGTCAGTTCGGTGAAATTGCTGTGAAGCGGGTCCTGACGCGCGATGGCGGCTCCAGCTACTTTATCAATAACCAGCCGGTGCGCCGGCGTGACGTGCAAGACGTATTCCTGGGGACGGGACTGGGTCCGCGTGCCTACGCCATCATCGGTCAAGGCACCATTAGCCGCATTATTGAGTCCAAGCCTGAAGAGTTGCGACTTTTCCTGGAAGAAGCGGCAGGCGTCTCCAAATATAAAGAGCGCCGGCGCGAAACCGAGAACCGCCTGTCCGATACGCGCGAAAACCTGACCCGTGTGGAAGATATCCTGCGCGAACTCAATGCCAACCTGGAGAAGCTGGAAAAGCAAGCGGAAGTTGCGCAAAAGTACAACGCCTTGCAGGAAGAGTTCACCCGCAAGCAGCACCAGCAATGGTTTCTCAAGCGCGCCGAGGCCATGGCAGACCAAACTAAGGTGCAGTCCGAAGGACTAGCCGCCGTCAATGCGCTAGAGAGCCGTATGGCGGACCTGCGCCATATCGAGGCGGATTTGGAAACGGTGCGGCAAGCCCATTACGCCGCTGGCGATCAGGTCAATCAGGCGCAGGGCCTGTTGTACGAAGCCAGTACGGATGTGGGTCGCCTGGAGGCGGAAATCCGCTTTGTGGTGGAAGGGCGTTTGCGCGTTGAGCAGCGACTTGCCACCCTTAAAGAACAAATTGCCCAGTGGGCCACGCGCAAGGACGATGCACAGGCCGAAATAGAGCGCCTGTCCGAGCTCGCCATGTTGGGCGATGAACAGACTGAATTACTGGCCGCTCAGGTTGAAGAGCAGGCTCAGCAGTTGCCGGAGTTGGAAGACGCGGTTTCGCGTGCGCAGAATGCCGCCAATGAACAGCGTAACGGCGTGATGCAGGTGCAGCAGCAAATTCAGGTGCTGGCCGCCGAGCAGCGCAGCATCGAAGAGCAAAGCCGCAACTTAAGTCTGCGCCAGGAACGGCTGAGTGCCGACCGCAATGCACTCACTTCCCCTGACGAAGCCCGCCTGCTCAATTTGCAGGAGCAGTACGAAGCAGCACAAGAGGCCATGCAAGTGGCGCAAGCCCGCCTAGCCGAATTGCAGGAAGCTGTGCCCCAGCTGGATGAAGCACGTCGTACGCAGCAGCAAGCAGTGAACGACGAATCTGCGCGGCAAGCCGATTTGTCCGCCCGCCTTGATGCGTTGAAGGCCTTGCAGGAAAAAGTTCGCACCGATGGCAAATTGCAACCCTGGCTGAGCAAACACGGACTGGACCATTTGCAGGGTCTTTGGAGCCGCATTCACATCGAGCAGGGTTGGGAAAATGCGCTGGAAAATGCCTTGCGCGAACGCCTTGGTGCGCTCGAAGTGTCCCGCCTGGACATGGTGCGTGCTTTTGCCAGCGACGCGCCGCCAGCAAAACTGTCGTTTTACAGCCCGCCTCAAGCATCTGTTCCCGAAGCTGCCACCCGCTTACCGCGTATGTCGGACTTGTTACGCGTCAATGACGCCGGCCAGCGCGCGGTGCTTGCCGATTGGTTGCAAGGGTGTTTTACAGCCACCAGTTTTGAGGATGCACTAGCACAGCGCACCACTCTGCAAAGTGGCGAAAGCATCTTTGTAAAGGGTGGCCATGTCATCACGGCGCACAGCGTCAGTTTTTATGCGCCGGACTCCGAGCAATCGGGCTTGCTGGCGCGCGCGCAGGAAATAGAAAACCTCGAAAAGCAGGTGCGTGCGCAAGTGCTAATTGCCGATGAAACGCGCGTTGCTTTGGCCCGTGCCGAAGGCGCCTACGCCGAAAGCGCACAGCGCTTGATCGTGGTGCGCCGCGAAGCGGACGAGGCCCAGTCCCGCAACCATGAATTGCAGGTGGAAACCTTGCGCCTGACGCAGCTTGCGGAGCAGGCACGTTCACGCAGTGCCCAGATCGACGCCGACTTGTCGGAAGTGCTCGCCCAGCTTGACGATTTGCAGGAGCGTCGTGCCACGGCAGAGGGTCGATTTGAGTCGCTGGACATGCAACTGGCAGATACCCAGGAGCGCCACGCCCAGCTTGAAGAGCGCGTAATAGAGGCGCAGCAAAAGCTGACCCAATGCCGCGAGCAGCAACGCAGCCTGGAACGCCAGGCACAGGAAGCCTCCTTTGCCCAGCGCAGTCTGCAAGCACGTAACGCTGAGTTGAACAGGGCCATTGAAACCGCGGCAACGCAGACCGACTCCATTCACTCCGAAGAGCAACGCGCACAGGAAGAGCTGGCCCGGCTAACCGATGCCTCTGCACAAGCCGGGTTGCAAAATGCGTTGGAATTGAAGCTGGAGCGCGAGCAAGCGCTAGGCGCCAAGCGCAGTGAATATGACGACCTCACCACCAAGCTGCGCGCCAGCGATGAGCGCCGCATGCAATTGGAGCGCGAGCTCGACCCCTTGCGCCAGCGGATCACCGAGTTCCGCCTCAAAGAGCAGGCTGCGCAACTGGGGTTCGAGCAGTTTGAGACCTTGCTGACCGATGCGCAGGCCGACTTGGTTGCCATTGAACAAAGCATCATGGACGGCAATGTACGCCTGACTGGAATGCAAAGTGATCTGGACCGTATCCAACGCGACATCGCTGCCTTGGGCGCTGTAAATCTGGCCGCGCTGGATGAACTGGCCGCCGCCCGCGAGCGCAAACAGTTCCTTGATGCGCAGAGCAAAGACCTGACCGAAGCCATGACTACGCTAGAGGATGCAATCCGCAAAATCGACGCGGAAACACGCGAACTGCTCTCCGGTACCTTCAATCAGGTCAATGAGCACTTCGGGCGTATGTTCCCGGAATTGTTCGGTGGTGGTAATGCGCGTTTGGTCATTACCGGCGATGAAATTCTGGACTCCGGCGTACAGGTGATTGCACAGCCGCCGGGTAAGAAAAACCAGACTATTCATTTGCTCTCCGGCGGAGAGAAAGCACTTACCGCGATTGCACTGGTTTTTGCGATTTTCCAGCTCAACCCCGCGCCGTTTTGTTTGTTAGACGAGGTGGACGCACCGCTGGACGATGCGAATACCGAGCGCTACGCCAAGCTGGTGCAGAGCATGAGCAAAGAAACACAGTTTTTATTCATCAGTCACAACAAAATTGCGATGGAAATGGCCGAGCAACTGATTGGCGTCACCATGCAGGAGCAAGGTGTGTCGCGTATCGTTGCGGTGGACATGGAGTCCGCACTGACCATGGCGGACCTCGCATAAAGCTATAACGATGAGCAATTTACAAATTGGATTGGCAGTTGCCGGGGGCGTGGTACTGGTAGGCATCGTGGCCCATAGTGCATGGAGTTCGCGCAAGAACTCGCCACGCCAGGCTTCGCCAGACGCCGAGGCCAACGGCGTGCCGCGTGAAAACAAAGAACCTACTTTTGAAAACACCGCTCCGCAACCGAATGATTCTGTCCCGCTTCCCATGCTGGCACGCAAGCCGGCCATGGATTCGCTGATTGATGTGATTGCTACGCTGGCATTGGATGCTTCCACGTCTGTGGTCTCCGGTGAAGCCGCCATTGCCGCAATGCCTGCCACACGGCGTGCTGGCACCAAGCCTTTCTCGATTGAGGGTTACAACCTGCAAAGCCAGATGTGGGAAAGCCCGATGCCGGGGCAGCGTTACGGCGGTTTTCAGTCCGGTGTGCAGCTAGCCAATCGTTCGGGAGCACTGAACGAAATTGAGTACTCCGAGTTTGTGGTGAAAACCCAAGGCTTTGCCGATGCCATCAACGCCACAGCCGAGTTCCCTGAAATGCGCGATGAAGTTGCCCGCGCGCGCGAACTCGATCAGTTTGCCGGCGCACATGATGCCCAACTGGGATTCACCCTGCGTGCGCGCAATGCATCCTGGAGTCCAGGCTACGTGCAGCAAAACGCAGCGCGGCAGGGTTTTGTAGCGGGCGCTATTGCCGGGCGCATGGTGCTGCCAGCTTCTACTGAGGGACTTCCGCCGGTTCTGGTGTTGACCTTTGATGCACAAGCAGCCTTGGCAGAAGACCCGGCACAAAGTGCCATTCGCGAATTGAACCTCCATTTAGATGTGGCGCAGGTTGATCGCGCCGAACAGCCTTTTGAGCGCATGCGTGATGCCGCTTTTGCCCTGGCCAGTGCCATGGATGGTGTGGTCACGGACGACAATGCACAGCCTCTGGCACCGCAAACCATGGAGGTTATTAGCGCCGAGCTGCAAGGGTTGTACGACACCTTGGAGCAGCGTGACCTGGCCGCGGGCTCGGCCTTGGCGCGGCGTCTTTTTTCCTGAGTTCGGTTCGGCGCAGCAGGGGCGAGGTCAATGTCAACACTAGATTTGTTTTCGCCGCCGGATGACGTTGGACCGAGGGATCGTCTAGCGCAACTACACCGCGAATTGCACTACAACGCGCATTTGTACTACGTGCTGGATGCGCCGCAAATTCCGGATGCGCAATACGACCTGCTGTTCAAAGAGCTGCAGGCACTGGAAGCCGAGCACCCCGATTGGGTGACTCCCGATTCGCCGACGCAGCGCGTAGGCGGTAAAGCGCTGGACGAGTTTGCGCCAGTGCGCCACGTGGTGCCTATGCTCAGCATTCGTACCGAGACGGACACCGAATCCAGCGGCGCGGAGAACTTCGATGCCCGTGTGCGTCGTGAGCTGGAGTTAACGGAAGCTTCAGCCCCGATTGAATACGTCGCGGAGCTCAAGTTTGACGGACTGGCCATCAATCTGCGCTACGAACGTGGTGTGCTGGTGCAAGCTGCCACGCGCGGTGACGGTGAGACTGGCGAAGACGTTACCCAGAACATCCGTACGGTGGGCCAGATCCCGCTAAAAATATTAGCCCCCACGCTTGCCGATGCGCGTGCAGCGCTACCCCTCCAAGGGGCGCGTTTCGTCTTTGGACGGTCCGGCGGCGAAACTGTTGATTCCTCGGTCGCTTCAGTGGCGGAAGTGCCCGATGTAATCGAAGTGCGCGGCGAGGTGTACATGCGCCGCGATGACTTTGATGCCCTCAATGCGCGCCAGCGCGACCGTATTGCCCGTGGCGAGAAGGGTGAAAAAACGTTTGTGAATCCACGCAATGCCGCCGCAGGAGCAGTGCGCCAGCTTGACCCGGCTATCGCTGCTCAACGTCCGCTGAGTTTTTTTGCCTATGGCGTTGGCGAAGTGTCCGCAAGGCCGGGCGAGCTGTTTGCCACCCACATGGAATTATTGCAAACACTCAAAGGCTGGGGCTTCCCGGTCGCAGAACAGGTGCGCGTGATATCCGGTGCCTCCGGGTTGGTGGGCTACCACCGTCAAATTGCGCAGGAGCGCGATGCGCTGCCGTTTGATATTGACGGTGTTGTTTACAAGGTGAACAGCATCGCCTTGCAGCAGCGACTGGGTTTTGTGACCCGCGAACCCCGCTGGGCGGTGGCCCACAAATACCCCGCGCAGGAGCAGCTCACCACCGTGCTGGCCATTGACGTACAGGTCGGTCGTACCGGAAAACTCACACCGGTGGCCAAGCTTGCGCCAGTGTTCGTCGGTGGTGTCACCGTGACCAACGCCACATTGCACAACGAAGATGAAGCCCGCCGCAAGGATGTACGCATCGGCGATACAGTCATAGTGCGCCGTGCCGGTGATGTGATTCCTGAGGTGGTGTCTGTATTACCCGAAAAAAGGGTGGCTGACGCAGCGATATTCACCATGCCGCACATATGCCCGGTTTGCGGCTCAGCGGCGGTGCGCGAAGAGGGCGAGGCCGACTACCGTTGTACCGGCGGATTGTTTTGCAGTGCCCAGCGCAAGCAGGCTATCCTCCATTTTGCCCAACGCCGCGCGGTGGAAGTGGAAGGCTTGGGCGACAAACTGGTAGAGCAGTTGGTCGATGCCAATGTGATCCGCACCTTGCCCGACCTGTACCGGCTGGGCTTAACTGCGCTGGCCAGTCTGGATCGGATGGCAGAGAAGTCCGCCCAAAATATCGTTGAGGCGTTGGAGAAATCCAAGCAAACCACACTGCAGCGGTTTGTCTACGGCCTGGGCATACGCCATGTGGGTGAAGCGACGGCCAAAGAACTGGCCAAACATTTCGGCAAGATGGACGCCATTATGGATGCGCCCGAGGATTCGCTACTTGGCGTCAACGATATCGGCCCAATCGTCGCCAAAAGCATACGCACTTTTTTTGACCAGGCGCACAACCGCGAAGTGGTGGAGCAGTTGCGTGCCTGCGGTGTGACGTGGGAAGAGGGCGCTGCGGGCTCCGATGCGCCCAAGCCCCTGGCAGGCAAGACCTTTGTGTTAACCGGAACCCTTCCGACACTGGGACGTGATGCGGCCAAAGATTTGATTGAGTCGGCCGGCGGCAAAGTATCCGGCTCCGTCAGCAAAAAGACCAATTTTGTGGTGGCAGGGACCGAGGCCGGTAGCAAGCTGGAAAAAGCGGTGAAACTGGGCGTGGCCGTACTGGACGAGCCCGGACTTTTGGAGATGCTCAATGGCGGTACGTGAAATTCTGAAAATGGGCGATGCCCGATTGCTGCGCGTTGCAAAGCCAGTGACCGGGTTTGATTCCGACGCCTTGCATCTGCTCCTGACCGACATGCTGGACACCATGCGCGCGGCCAACGGCGCAGGGTTGGCAGCGCCGCAGATCGGGGTGGACTTACAACTGGTGATTTTCGGCAGCAATGACCGCAACCCGCGCTATCCTGACCGGCCCATCGTGCCGCCCACCGTGTTGATTAATCCGGTTATCACCCCCGTGGGCGATGCCGAAGAAAGTGATTGGGAAGGCTGCCTTTCTGTGCCAGGACTGCGCGGCATGGTGCCGCGCTGGTCACAAATTCACTATACCGGCTTTGACCAGTACGGAGACACTATCGATCGCACGGTCGAAGGTTTTCATGCACGTGTCGTGCAACACGAATGCGACCATTTGTGGGGCAAGCTCTACCCGATGCGGGTACGGGATTTTTCACAGTTCGGCTATGTGGACGTCTTGTTTCCCGGTATCACCGATACGCTGGATGACTGAGGCTTAAGCAAGCGCCGCCAACAGTTCGGTTTCGATTTCAATTTGCGTGCGGTTGTGCTGCAACTGCGTGCCGTGAATCAAAAACGTGTCTTCCACCCGTTCGCCTAAAGTTACAACTTTGGCCAGTTGCACCTCAATCTGGTGGCGCGCCAGAATTCTGGCAATCGAATAGAGCAGACCTAGTCGGTCGCTGGCCGAAACACTAAGCAGCCAGCGCTGGGCCTTTTCATCGGGCCGCAAGGTAACCCGCGGTGCCACCGGAAAGCTCTTGACCCGCCGCGATACCCGGCCCCGACCCGCTGCGGGCAATGCTGCAACACTGGCAATGGCACCAGCCAGGTTAGTTTCAATCATGGCCGTGAGCTCACGGAAATGCTCGTCAATGTCCTGCGGCGTGACCACCTGAAAGGTATCCAGTGCATAGCCGGACTTGGTGGTGTGGATGCGTGCGTCCAGAATACTGTAGGCACTTTGATCGAAATAGCCGCAGATGCGCGCAAACAAATCCGTCTGGTCTTTGGCGTAGACCAGCACTTGCAGGCCCTCGCCCAAGGGGGAGCGCCGCACCCGCACAATGGGTTCTTCGGTATGGACGTAGCGCGAAAGCTGCTTGGTGTGCCACGCAATGTCTGACGCATCATGGCGCATGAAGTAACCCACATCCAGAGTGTCCCATAGCGCCTTGTGCGCTTCAAAGGGCATGGCGTGGAGCGCGATCATGACCAGCGCCTCGCGCTTGCGCGTTTCCACTTCGGTGTCCGGGTCAGTCACGCTTCCACCCAGTGCGCGGGCGGTGTACTTGAACAAGTCTTCGAGCAGCTTGCCCTTCCAGGCATTCCACACCTTAGGCGATGTGCCCCGGATATCGGCAACAGTGAGCAAATACAGGGCGGTAAGGTAGCGTTCGTTGCCCACATGCCGGGCAAATTCCTGAATCACCCTGGGGTCACTCAGGTCCGATTTCTGAGCGATCCGGCTCATGGTCAGATGCTCCCGCACCAGGAATTCGATTAGCCGGCTGTCCTCGTTGCTTAAACCGTGGCGCTTGCAAAAGCGGCGGGCTTCCACCGTGCCCAGTTCCGAGTGGTCACCACCGCGGCCTTTGGCAATGTCATGAAATAGTGCCGCGACATAGAGCAGCCACGGCTTGTCCCAACCGGAGGCCAGCTGTGAGCAAAACGGGTATTCGTGGGCATGCTCCACAATGAAAAAGCGGCGCATATTGCGCAGCACCATCAGGATGTGCTGGTCCACCGTGTAGACGTGAAACAGATCATGCTGCATCTGCCCGACGATGCGTCGGAACACCCACAGGTAGCGCCCCAGCACCGACGTTTGGTTCATCAGGCGCATGGCGTGTGTTGTGCCTTCGGGTTGCATGATGATTTGCCGGAACGTCTCGTGGTTCACCGGGTCATTACGAAACTTTGCGTCCATCAGGTCCCGAGCGTTGTACAAAGCCCGCAGCGTGCGGGCCGACAGGCCCTTCACCCCCATTGTTGTCTGGTAGACCAAAAAGGTTTCCAATATGGCATGAGGCTCGCGCAGGTACAGGTCATCGCTGACGACGTCAATGGAGCCAGCCTTCTCGTTGAACCGGTCATTAATGCGCCTGGGCGCATGGGTGCTGGGGTTCAGGCGCTCTTCAATGTTGAGCAGCAAAATCTGGTTGAGCTGTGTCACTGCTTTGGCCGCCCAGTAATAACGCTTCATCAGCGCCTCACTGGCACGCACATAAGCTTTACCGCTCACACCGGGCTCTACCGAGGTGTAGCCAAACGACTGGGCCACGGCATTTTGCAAATCAAAAATCAGGCGGTCTTCCCGACGTTTTGCCAGCAAGTGCAGACGCGCACGAATCTGAAAAAGAAGCGACTCGTTGCGCTGTATTTGCTTCACTTCAAAGTGCGTTGCCAGGCCATTCTTGGCCAATGCCTGCCAATTGTCTCCAAAGCCCGCAGCCTTGGCTACCCACAAAATCACATGCAAATCGCGAATGCCACCGGGTGACTCTTTGCAATTGGGTTCCAGTGCGTACGGTGTATCTTCAAATTTGCTGTGGCGCTGGCTCATTTCCAGAGTTTTGGCCACAAAAAACGCTTTGGGGTCCATGACTCCCAAAAACGCCTTTTTAAATTGCCGCACCATATGCGCATTGCCCGTAATCAAGCGACATTCCAGAAGTGCTGTTTGAATAGTCACGTCGCGCGCTGCCTCTTCGAGACATTCCGAAAAGCTGCGCACACTGGAGCCGATTTCCAGTCCCACATCCCAACACATACCTATAAACGCTTCAATCTGCGCCTTCAGCGCCGGGTCTGTCTCCGCACTAACGCCGTCGGGCAACATGACCAGCACATCCACGTCGGAGTGGGGAAACAATTCGCCACGACCGAAGCCACCCACAGCGAGCAAGGCATGGGGGTCTTTCAAGCCGGCGGACTGCCACAGTTGAATCAGCGTGGCGTCAGCCAAGTGGGCCAGCCTGTGCAGGGCTGAGCGCACGCTGCGGGTTGAGGCCCCTTGTTCTCCAATGGCTGCGAATAACGCTGCCTTCTTGACGCGGTAATCGGTGCGAAGTGCCGCAATATCAGCCATGGCGCGCGGCCATCAGGCTTGAGCGGTAACGAAGGCCGGCACGGGCGGACTGCCGGCGGACAAGGTCAGCACTTCGAAACCGTCAGCGGTCACAAGCACTGTGTGTTCCCATTGCGCAGAGAGCGAGTGGTCTTTTGTGACAATGGTCCAGCCGTCTTTTTCCGGCCCGTCTTTGATTTCCTTTTTTCCCGCATTGATCATGGGCTCAATGGTGAAGGTCATGCCTTGGACCAGCTTTTCCAGGGTGCCGGGACGGCCATAGTGCAGCACCTGTGGCTCCTCGTGAAACACCTGTCCGATGCCGTGGCCGCAAAACTCCCGCACCACGCTGTAGCCTTGCATTTCGGCAAATTTTTGAATCGAGTGTCCGATGTCACCCAAATGGATGCCGGGCTTCACCATTTTGATGCCATGCCACATGGCGTCGTAGGTTAGGGCGCACAGGCGCTTGGCCGCGATGGACGCCTCGCCCACAAAAAACATCCGGCTGGTATCGCCATGCCATGTGTCTTTGATGACCGTAACATCGATGTTGACGATATCGCCTTTTTTGAGCTGCTTGTCATTGGGAATGCCATGACAGACCTGGTGGTTGATCGATGTGCAAATCGATTTGGGATAAGGGGTGTTGCCCCCCCCGGTGTAGTTCAGCGGTGCCGGTATGCCACCCTGAACCTGAGTGATGTAGTCGTGAGCCAATTTGTCGAGTTCGTTGGTGGTCACGCCCGGCTTGACGAACGGGGTAAGGTAGTCCAAAACCTCGGAGGCCAATTTGCCCGCAATTCGCATGCCGGCAATGCCCTGTGCATCTTTGTAAGTGATAGTCATGGGCGTAATTATCCCATCGCGCTTTTGAAGTGGTGGCGCATGGGTAAAATTCACCTCCTCCCCAGCCCAACTTCAGGCCCGCACAGTGACCTTGCACATTTCCACATTCGAGGGCGGTAACGCTCTGAGTAGCTTTCGCGTTCAGCAGTTATTACCTTCTTTGCAGGGCATTCACGACAAAATTTCAGAAATCGCTGCACGCTTTGTGCATCTGGTAGCCACGCAAATACCCCCGGACGCGGAGCTGACGCAGCGTCTTCAGGCCTTGCTGACCTACGGCGACCCCTACGAGGGTCCACTGGAGGGCATATCCATTGTGGTCAGCCCGCGTTTTGGCACCGTTTCGCCTTGGGCCTCCAAAGCCACGGACATTGCCCACAACTGCGGATTTGCAATTCGCAGAGTCGAACGGCTGGTGGAGTACCGCGTTGTGCTCAAGGCAGGCTTGTTGTCCAAGTCCACGCTCAGTTCTGCGCAACTGATTCAAATCAGCGACCTGTTGCACGACCGGATGACGGAGAGCGCTATGCTGGAGCGCAGCCAGGCCGCAGAACTTTTTAATGCGCTCAGCCCCGCGCCCATGGATTTTTGCGATGTATTGGGCGGCGGTCGAGCAGCGCTGGAGGCTGCCAACACCAAGTTCGGTTTGGCCCTGGCTGAAGATGAGATGGACTACCTCCTCAGCTCCTTCACCACATTGGGACGTAACCCTACCGACGTGGAGCTGATGATGTTTGCGCAGGCCAATAGCGAACATTGCCGCCACAAGATATTCAACGCCCAGTTCACCATTGACGGCGTGGCGCAAGACAAGAGCATGTTCGGCATGATCCGCAATACGCATCAGCTCTCACCACAGCACATGCTGGTGGCGTACTCCGACAATGCGTCAGTAATGGAAGGAGTAGAGGTCGAGCGCTTTACCGCCAAAGCAGCTGCGGCGCAGGGGCAGGGCACTATTGCGTTGGCCAGCTACAAAAAGACCGTGCAGACCAACCACATTTTGATGAAGGTGGAAACGCACAACCACCCAACGGCGATTTCTCCGTTCTCCGGCGCATCGACCGGCGCAGGTGGAGAAATCCGCGACGAAGGTGCAACTGGACGCGGCTCCAAGCCCAAAGCGGGTTTGACCGGTTTCACCGTTTCCAAGCTCTGGCCGGATGCCGATCAGGAGGCCTACGGCAAGCCCGCGCACATTGCCAGCCCGTTGCAAATCATGACCGAGGGGCCTTTGGGTGGTGCTGCGTTTAACAATGAATTCGGCCGGCCCAATCTGCTGGGTTACTTCCGTGAATACGAACAGTCGGTACAAAGCGACGTGGATACCGTACAACGCGGCTACCACAAGCCCATCATGATTGCCGGTGGTTTGGGGGTGATTGATTCCAGCCAGACCCACAAAATCGAGTTTCCTGCGGGCAGTCTGTTGATTCAACTCGGTGGCCCAGGCATGCGCATCGGCATGGGGGGCAGCGCTGCAAGTTCCATGGCCACGGGCGCGAATGCAGCCGAGTTGGACTTTGATTCAGTGCAGCGCGGAAATCCGGAAATTGAGCGACGCGCGCAAGAGGTCATCAACCAGTGCTGGATGTTGGGTGAACCCGGAAGTGCCGGTGATGGCAAGCCCGGCAATCCCATTCTGGCCATCCACGATGTGGGGGCCGGAGGTCTGAGTAATGCGTTTCCGGAGCTGACCAATGATGCCGGCCGTGGCGCCCGCTTTGATTTGCGCGCCGTGCCGCTGGAAGAAAGTGGCATGGCCCCAAAAGAGATCTGGTGCAACGAGAGCCAGGAGCGCTACGTGCTGGCCATTGCACCGCAATCCCTGCCTTTGTTTGCGTCGCTGTGTGAGCGTGAGCGCTGCCCGTTTGCCGTGGTGGGGGTGGCGACTGAAGAGCGTGCCCTGGTGGTGTACGACAAGGGTACCGATTTTCCGGTTGACATGCCTATGAACGTGTTGCTGGGCAAGCCACCCAAAATGCACCGCGACGTCAAAGTGGTTTCGCGCCAGTTCAAGCCGCTGGATCTCAGTGGCGTCGATTTGCAAAAGGCCATGATTGATGTGATGGCGCATCCCACGGTGGCGTCGAAGCGCTTTTTGATCACCATTGGTGACCGCACCGTGGGCGGGCTTACGCACCGCGACCAGATGGTGGGCCCGTGGCAGGTTCCGGTGGCCGATTGCGCGGTGACCCTTGCCGACTTTAAAAGTTTTGCCGGTGAAGCGATGTCCATGGGCGAACGCACGCCGCTGGCCGCATTGAACGCGCCCGCATCTGGTCGCATGGCGGTGGCAGAGGCCATCACCAATCTGCTGGCCGCACCGATTGATTTGCCCCGCGTAAAGTTGTCGGCCAACTGGATGGCTGCGTGTGGTGAGCCCGGCGAAGATGCTGCGCTGTATGCCACGGTCAAGGCGGTTGGCATGGAGTTGTGTCCCGACTTGGGCATTTCCATCCCCGTGGGAAAAGATTCCCTTTCCATGCGCACGCAGTGGAAGGACGATGGGCAAAGCAAAAAGGTGACATCGCCCGTGTCGCTGATCATCAGCGCGTTTGCCACTTTGAGCGATGTGCGCAAAACCCTGACGCCGCAGCTCAATGCCACCGAGGACACCACGCTGGTGCTGATTGATCTGGGACGCGGCAAGCACCGCATGGGCGCCGGCATTCTGGCGCAGACACTTAACAAGTCAGGCGACACGGTTCCCGACCTGGACGACGCACAGGACTTGGTGAATCTGGTGCACGCAGTCAACACCTTGCGCAGTCAGGACCAGGTGCTTGCCTACCACGACCGGGGCGATGGCGGTTTGCTGGCCACGGTAGCGGAAATGGCTTTTGCGGGCCGCGTCGGTGTCGCGCTGAACGTGGACATGTTGGTGACCGAGGGCGACGGCATTGCAGACAGCCGCATGGACGTAGGCGACAGCAAAAACTGGGCTGGGCAGGTGGGCGCACGCCGCCACGAACGAACGCTGCAAGCGTTGTTCAACGAAGAAATCGGTGTGGTGCTGCAGGTTCGTACGGCCCAGCGCTCCGAGGTGATGCAGGTGTTGCGCCAGCATGGTCTATCAGCCCATAGCCATTGCATAGGCAAAACACGTCCGGTGGGCGGTGAAGTGTCGAATGGCTTGGGTGAATTGCAGATCTGGCGCGATGCCAAATCCATCTTTTCCGCCAAGCTCAGCGACTTGCACCAGGTGTGGGATGCCGTGAGCTGGAAGATCTGCCAGCAGCGCGACAACCCTGTGTGTGCCGATGCCGAACATGCCGCTTCAGGTGCCCCTGCGGACCCCGGCATGCACGTGCACCTGCCACCGAAGCTGCTTGCGCAAATCGCCACCGGTGTGGCGGCTCCCGCCGTGCATTCGACCCGTCCTAAGGTGGCTGTTTTGCGTGAGCAGGGCGTGAATTCCCATGTGGAAATGGCCTATGCATTCACCGAGGCGGGCTTTGAGGCCTATGACGTCCACATGACCGATTTGCAATCCGGCCGCGCCAGGCTGTCGGACTTTAAGGGCGTCGTGGCCTGTGGTGGCTTTAGCTATGGGGACACTTTGGGTGCAGGCATTGGCTGGGCGCGTTCCATTACCTTCAATCCGGTTTTGGCGGAACAGTTCAAGGCCTTTTTCGCCAGAACAGATACATTTGGCTTGGGCGTTTGCAACGGTTGCCAGATGTTTGCTGAGCTGGCCGACATCATCCCCGGCGCACAAGACTGGCCACGCTTCACTACAAACCAGAGCGAGCGGTTTGAGGCACGTCTGTCCATGGTGGAAGTGCTGGACTCGCCATCGCTGTTTTTTGCCGGCATGCAGGGCGCGCGTCTGCCCATTGCGGTGGCGCATGGCGAGGGCTATGCCAACTTCAAGTACCGGGGCAACGCATCCAAAGCGATTGCGGCCATGCGTTTTACCGATAACACCGGCTCTACCACCGAGGCCTATCCGTTCAACCCGAACGGCAGCCCTGCAGGTTTAACTGCAGTGACCACGGCCGACGGACGCTTTACCGCCATGATGCCGCACCCGGAGCGGGTGTTCCGCAATGTGCAGTCCAGCTGGACGAACCAGGACATCAACGCGCATAGCGCGTGGATGCAGCTCTGGCACAACGCGCGCCGCTGGGTCAGTTAAAGGGAGCGCAGTATGTCCATCGCAACCATCAATCGATTTATTTCCTTGTTCAGGGCTGCGTTTGACGAGCTGGCACCCTCTGTCAGCATGATGGAGTGCGAACGCTTGGCCATCATGGTGCATCGCTCCATGGACCCTAAAACGCGTTCGTACCACACGGCAGGTCACGTATTTTTCATGTGCGAAGGCATGAACAGCGTCCAGGTGTTGGCGGCCTTGTTTCATGACGTGGTGTACTTCCAGCTTGATGGTGGTTTTCCGCCAGCGGTCGCGCACACACTGGACGTTGTGGAGTGCGATTCGGGAGTCGTGACTCTCAAACCGTTCGAAGAATCAGACCGCACCCTGCAAATGTGTGCAGCGATTTTTGGCTTTCGTGGTGGCGAGCCATTGGGGCTTTACAGCGGTCTGAATGAGTTTCTAAGCGCTCTGGTGGCTGCCAGGCTACTAGGCACGCATATCGGTGAAGCAGACCTGCTTGGCGTGGTCGCGGCCATTGAAGCCACTATTCCATTCCGCGTGGCGGATGCCAACGGTGTCGGTCCGGTAGAGCAGCTTTCGCAACGGGTAAGTCAGTGGGTCAATTCACACCCGATCGATTTACCCACCGGCCTGAGCGCAGAAAATAATGTGCGTCGTGTACTGCGCGATGCGGTAGGTTTGTCCAACCGTGACGTGAGTGGTTTTGCACAAAGTGACCCTGCGGTGTTTCTGACCTCGACCTGGTTGTTGATTGAAGAGTCCAATGCGCCGTTAAAGTCGATCGGCATTTATTCCGTCACCCAATACCGTGCGGCGTTGGTGCGCATGGAGAGCTTTTTGCTGAGTATCAAGCCAGCGGATATTTTCCAAAGCTTTGATGGTGTGCCGGGTCCGCAATCGCTGGCAGCATTGAGCGAACGCGCGCGTCAGAATATCGAATTTGCCTGCGATTTTTTGGATGCCAAAATTGTGGCTATTGCCGTAGTGGAGGCATTGGCGATGTGCACTGGATCCGATTGTCCAGTGTCCATGTTTCTCGGTGATATCAACAGCCCGTATGGTCGTCCCATTCGAGCCGAAGAACAACTGGCCGCAGAGGTGTATTCCCGATCGCTGAACGCCGAATTACTAGGCGTGTTTGAAAACGGCCGTCCCCAGGTGTCCAGCTACGACCTGACGGCGTCTCCCTTGACAGCCTTCATCTACCGAAGCGTCGGCCATGACGCTATGAAAGCAGCCTTGGTTCAAGCCAAAACAATGTTCGACGGCACGCTCTCGCACAGAGAATTTTTGAATGTCTTGGACGTTGCGGTGACGCGTCATATTGCGCGCGCCTGTTCGGAGATCGCAGTGTCCCGGCGTGATGCCTTGCTGGAGCTCGAAGCAAGTCTTTAGGTGGCCGGGTAAGCTTTTCCATCTGGCCCGGTGAACACAATTCTGGCGTCACGGTTTATCGACAAAGTGCCAGGTCCGTATTCCTTGCGCAACGCCATTCGATGAATCCCGAATGTAACGATCACGGCACCACTGGTCTCAACGCCTATGTGCAGCTTTGCGCTGAGCATAACGTCACGCTCTTTGTCCAACTCCATGCGCTCACCCAAAGACTTGCCCCAGATTTGCGCCGCCTGCCGCCAGGACGTTTTGGCGCGATCCAACATGCCTTTGGGGTCCTTGATGGCAATCAAATGCTGGCAAAGCTTTTGCAGATTGTCTTCATTCGCTTTCTCGGCCGCAATACGGTTGGAGAGTTCCGAATAACGCCTTTCCAATTCAGGGTCAGCGCCCACCGTAACCTGCGTAACGCCGGATTTGGTTGAGCCCAAAATCGGTGTTTTGAGCAGCATCCTGGTGGTGACATTCCCGCCTACCAGTCGCCCCCGCTGCGGGCTCTTGACGCCTATCAAAATCTGGTTGGTTGATTGCAAGTTGCACTCCAGTGCAGCGTCGTCCAGGGACATAACGGTACCGGCACGTAACGTTGACCCCTCTGCAAAACGCGCACTCAATGCGCCACCGGCCTCCACCGTTGAGCCTGCGATGACGCCGCCCTTTATCGAAATATTGCCATGGGCTTGCAGGGTAGCGGCCTCCACAGTCCCACCCACCACAATATCGCCGGTTGCCCGCACTTTCATATTGTTGATAACGTCACCTTCAACCTGAACCGTGCCGTCAAATTTAATATTGCCTGTGCTGAGATTGACCTCTTTAACGCGCAGAACGGGCTCGACCTCTACGCCACAGGGCACCCGCACCGGCAAGCCCGCTGTAGACGCAATCAGCAAATCAGGGTCTTGTACTGAGATTTGGGCACCGGTCAGTACGCTGGCAAAAGGCTCGTCGCGAACCGGACGGGGCGCAATGACCTGCCCCAGAACCGTATAACCATCAACACCCGGCACCGGAGGAACACGGCGCATGAGCGGCGCACCAGGCTCCACCATGGCGATGGCTCCATGTTCACGGTAATCGATAAGCCCGTCCGCGTTGACTTTCGGTGCGCGATCTGCCGTTTGTGGCACCAATTCCAAAAAATCGCTGTCAGCGCCTTCCGTGGGGGGCGTGCCCTGGGCAACCACCAGATGGTCGGCTACGCCGGCCTGGCATGCCGCCACCAGTGCCTCATGGTCGACCCCCAGGTTGACTCCGGCTTCGGTGAGGGCGCGGATGACATCTTCAATGCTTGCCGGTTTACCACCTTGGGCGGGAGCCAGGCTCACCGTGGCGGCCATGGCGTCGTCAGTAATCTCTATGGAGATGGTTGCGTCTTTACGCTGGGCGACCAGAATGACAAAGGGCACCGGCTTATTGGCGCAGTCTTCAATCGCTTGGTCGATGCCGGCATCGTCAATGACACATTGGCCGTAACCGTTGTGGGTGAGCAAATCCAAAAAAATCTGCCGGCTAGGGGGCGGGCGGTGGGCAACAGGCACACCACGGACAAATATTTGTCCGCTAACTTCGGAGACGGCGATGCCTTCGATGTTCAATTTGCCCCCTTATTATTTCCCCATCCAGCTTAGTCTAACCCCAGCCAGCACCTTACAAAACTGCCCAAAAAGACGGATATAAAAAAACGCGGCAATGGCCGCGTTTTTATCGGGGTAGGCAAGGCGTTACTCGACCTTGGCCTTGGAGCGAAGCTCTTCCTGGAACTTAGCCATTTTTTGCTGCATCAGCTGCTGTGAAATCTGAGGCTTGACGTCTTCAAACTTGGGCAACTGCGCTGCGCGCACATCGTCCAGACGGATGACGTGGTAGCCGAACTGGCTCTTCACTGGCGTTTCAGTCATTTTGCCCTTGCTCAAGCCAACCAGGGCTTCCGAAAACTCTTTGACATAGCTGCTGGGATTGGCCCAATCCAGGTCACCACCGTTGGCGCCGGAGCCTGGATCTTTAGACATTTTTTTGGCCAGATCTTCAAACTTGGCACCCTTTTTAATCTTGGCGATGATGTCCTTGGCCTGGTCTTCTTTTTCAACCAGAATGTGACGTGCACGGTATTCCTTGCCCGAATTTGCGGCGGCAAACTTGTCGTACTCGGCCTTGACCTCTTCATCCGTGACCGGGCTCTTCTTCTGGAAATCGGCGAACAATTCACGGATCAGGATGGACTCTTTGGTCAATTCCAACTGGTTTTTATAGTCATCCGTCGCATCCAAACCACGGGCGTGCGCTTCCTGCGTAAAGATTTCGCGGGCAATGACTTCGTCACGCAACTGACCTTGCATATCGGGGGTTACCTGACGACCGGAGCGGGCCACTTGTTGTGCCAATGCATCCATGCGTTCTTTGGGGATCGCTTTGCCGTTCACGATGGCCACGTTTTGAGCCATTGCGCAGGGTGTCAGTGCCGCCGTAAGTGCTACCAGCGCAAGGGTCAACAAAATTTGCTTTTTCATTCGGGTTCCTAGGTTTATTCAAAGGTTTCAATGGCCAGGGCGTGCAAGCCCTGATTCAAAAAATCTTGCAGCGCATCATACACAAGGCGGTGACGCTGCACTCGGCTTCGACCGACAAATTGCGCGCACTGGATGCGCACACGGAAATGTGTGCCTACACCGGACGCGTTGGCACCGGCGTGGCCGGCATGCTGGTAGCTCTCGTCCAGTACCTCCAGGTGCACCGGCGCAAACCGTGCCCGCAGTCTGGCATCCAGATTGGCCACCGTCGGTGCGGTAGTCATGGCGCGGCGTCCTCAGCGCCAGCAGCCTCCTTGTCATCGTCGCCTTTCAAATGGGGCGCAATGAACAGGGCTTGGGCTATCAAAAACGTAATGGGGAACACATAACCCCATATTTTGAAGTCTGCCCACGCCTCTTCGCTGAAATACAGAGCCACATACGCATTGCTGATGGACATAAACGCGGTGTAAAACACCCATGCGACATTGAGTTTGTGCCAAATACTGTCGGGCAATTCCAGTTGGCTGCCCAGCATGGTCTTTAAAAAGTCTTTTCTCATCACCCACACCGACACCGCCAGGGCAATGGACATGCCTGCGTACAACACTGTGGGCTTCCACATTATGTAGCGCTTGTCATGCAAGACCAGAGTGATGCCACCAAACACCAAAATCATGCCCAAGGTGACTTTTTGCAATGTGCTGAGTTTTCGATCGAGGTAATAAATCACCGCCATTTGCACAACAGTAGCCGCCATCAGAACCGGCGTAGCAAAGAACATGGCTTCATCTTTGCTGACGCCAAACCAGGCATGAAGCTTGTAAGCGGCAAAGAAAAGGAGGATGGGGATAAAGTCGAGAAGGGTTTTCATTCAGGCTCGAAGTTTAACGAAGCCGAATTCATACAGTAACGCAAGCCGGTCTCAGAGGGGCCATCGTTAAAAACGTGGCCCAAATGAGCGCCGCACTGGCTACACACGGTTTCCACCCGCGCCATGCCGTGGCTGCGGTCCGTGATTTCCTTGATTGCACCGGGTATGGCCAGCGAAAAGCTGGGCCAGCCGCAATGGGCGTCGAACTTGGTGTCTGAATCAAACAATTTGGCATTGCAGCACATGCAGTGGTAGCTGCCGTCGGCCCAGTGGGTCTCGTACTTTCCGGTAAAAGGCCGCTCGGTGGCTGCATTGCGGGTCACCTGAAAGGCGACAGGCTCGGCTCCTTTTTCGGCCAGCACTGCTTTCCACTCTGCATCAGTCTTTTCAATTTTGAAGGTCATGATTTTTCGCTTGGGTTAGGTTTCAGGATGTTTTCAAGAACTGCAACTGATTTCAATGCCGCCCGCCCAGTCCGGCGGAAAATCGGCGAGGTGCTCGGATTCAGGATGTTCGTCGTACGGACGCTCCAAAACTTTCAACAACTCGGCCACTTTACTGAAATCTTTTTGCCTTGCTGCGCGAATAGCCAATTCACCCAGATGGTTGCGCAGCACATATTTGGGGTTGCTGCGCAACATCAGATACGCATCGTGTCCTGCGTCTTCGCTGCGAGTCTGTGCGCTGAAGGTCACCAACCAATCGTCAATGGCCGTGCGGTTCATAAACAGGTCGCGCACTGATGCATCGCTGCAATCGCAATGTTCAGCCCAGTGGCTCAAGCGCCGCCAGAAAATCGTGTAGTCGACCCGTTCCGCTGCCAGCAGTTTCTCGATGTCTTCAATCACGGAGCGGTGCGCTTCACGGGCCTTTGCAAATCCGAGTTTGGCAGCCATTTGTCGCGCAAAGGCCTGCGGGTAAAGTTCCTTGAAGGTCTCCAGCGCAGCAATAGCTTGTTCCTGTTCCCCGATGAGTGGCAACAGGGCCTGCCCCAGGCAAAACAGGTTCCAATACGCCACATTGGGCTGCTTGTAAAAAGCGTAGCGGCCCTGGTGGTCGGAATGGTTGCAAACGTGGGCTGGGTCGTAGGCGTCCAGAAATTGAAATGGGCCGTAATCAATGGTCAGGCCCAGTATGCTCATATTGTCCGTGTTCATTACACCGTGGCAAAAGCCGACCGACTGCCAGCGCGCCACCATCTCGGCGGTACGCCGGGTGACCTCGGCGAGCAATGCAACGTAGGTGTTGCCTTGCCATTGGTCACTTTTGCGGCACTGCGGGTAAAACTTGTCGATCACATAGTCGGCCAGCGTTTTGAGTTCAGCGTGCTGGTCCGTATGGGCGAAGTGCTCAAAGTGGCCGAATCTAATAAAGCTGGGTGCAACCCGGGTGACAACCGCCGCGGTTTCCAGAGTTTCACGGCGCACGGGCGCATCGGAACCGGTCACACACAGTGCACGGGAGCTGGGTATTCGCAAACCGTGCATGGCTTCGCTGCATAAAAACTCCCGGATGCTGCTGCGCAGAACGGCACGACCATCGCCCATGCGCGAGTACGGCGTTAAGCCTGCACCTTTGAGCTGTATTTCATGGCCATCTGATTCGCCAAGCAAAATGGCGCGACCATCGCCCAATTGCCCGGCCCACACGCCGAATTGATGACCGCTGTACACCGAAGCCAGCGACCTGCCACCCTCAAGCGACAGGTTGCCCGTCAATGCATCCAGCCAATGTGCAGAGGTATTCCATCCGGACGGTAAATTCAACAGCTTGCCAACTTGCGTACTGCTGCCTACCCAGTAGGGCTCGGGCAGCGGCGTGGGTTTTAGCTCCGTGTAAAAAGCAGTCCCCAGCTTGCCTAAGCTGTGCTGCCAACGTAAACCATGGTCAGAAAGGGTGGAAGGGATCAAAGTCGCAGTCATCTAGGGATTGTCCCGTATGTGGCGAATACCCTATGCCCGTGAGGTCAAGCCGGGGGTAGCATGCGCTGGCTAATGTGACGATGCGCAACCCATAAAAACGGAGACTTTTCATGCTCGGATTAATGCAAGACCAGCCGCTACTGATTTCTACGCTGATCGAATTTTCCCAAAGGCACCACGGCGAGAGCGAAGTAGTGTCGCGGCGCGTGGAAGGGGACATCCACCGTTCCAATTACAAGCAGATCAGTGCCCGTTCTAAGCAGGTGGCCAATGCCCTCGATGTAATGGGACTTCAGTTTAGTGATCGTGTGGCAACACTGGCGTGGAATGGTTACCGGCACCTGGAGTTGTATTTTGGCGTGAGCGGATCGGGCAGGGTGCTGCATACCCTGAACCCGCGCCTGCATCCGGACCAGATCGTGTGGATTGCCAACCATGCCGAAGATCAGGTACTTTGCTTTGACATGAGTTTTTTGCCCATTGTGCAAGCCGTGCATAGCCGCTGCACTACGATCAAGCATTTTGTGGCTTTGTGCGATGCCAGCCGGTTGCCGGCCGACAGCGGCATTCCCGGTTTGCAGAGCTACGAAGCCTGGATAGGCGCGCAGCCTCAAACCTACAGTTGGCCAAGCTTTGACGAAAACTCGGCCTCGAGCATGTGCTACACCAGCGGCACTACCGGCAACCCCAAAGCCGCGTTGTACAGCCACCGCTCGACCCTGTTACATGCGCTGGCTGGCGCCTTGCCGGACTCACTCAACATGAGCGCGCGCGACTCGGTGCTACCCGTGGTGCCCATGTTTCACGTCAACGCCTGGGGACTGCCCTACTCGGCGGCCATGACCGGCTGCAAGCTGGTGTTTCCTGGACCGGCCATGGACGGCAAATCGATATACGAGTTGATTGAATCCGAGTCCGTGAGTTTTGCCGCCGGAGTACCCACAGTTTGGCAGATGTTGCTATCGCATATGCAAACGGGTGGCCTGCATTTCTCCAGCCTCAAACGCACCGTGATCGGCGGCTCTGCCTGCCCGCCGGCGATGATTACCGCGTTCAATGACCTGTATGGCGTGGAGGTTTTGCATGCCTGGGGTATGACTGAAATGTCACCACTGGGAACCGTTTGCACGCTCAAGAACAAGCACATGGACCTCGACGCCGACGAGATGATGAAGGTGCGCCTCAAACAGGGGCGCGGGCTCTATGGTGTCGATATGAAAATCATCGATGACAACGGCGCGGAGTTGCCCTGGGACGGCAAGGCCTATGGGGATTTGCTGGTCAAAGGCCCGTGGGTGATCAAGGAATACTTCAAAGGCGAGGGCGCCAGTCCTTTGGTGGACGGCTGGTTCCCTACCGGCGATGTGGCGACGATTGACGCCGACGGATACATGCAGATCACTGACCGCAGCAAAGACGTGATCAAGTCCGGCGGCGAATGGATCAGCTCCATAGACGTAGAAAACATTGCCATGGCCCATCCCGGCGTGGCCATGGCGGCTTGCATCGGCATGAAACACCCCAAGTGGGACGAGCGTCCCGTCGTGGTGGTGGTCAAGCGCCCCGACTCGGAATTGACACGTGAAGGCCTGCTGTCGTTTTACGAGGGTAAGACCGCAAAATGGCAAATACCCGACGACGTGATTTTTGTGGATGCTATTCCCCTGGGCGGCACCGGCAAGATGCAAAAAGCCAAACTGCGCGAAATACTGAGCGACTATCGACTACCTGTGGCTTAAGGCTCCGATTTGTTGGTTCGGGTGCGCCATGTCCCTGTCGGGACATGGTTTGCACTGTGATTGAAGATGCGCTCCTATAGATCCGGCCCGGTGAAGCTTGAATTTTTACAGGACGCCCCCATGTTTTGGTAATGGACAAAGAAGACGCAAGATTTCAAACATTGGAGCAACTGCACGAAAGGCGCAAGCAAGTCGTTCGGTTGCATAAGAAGGGCATCAAAGTC
>CANBYM010000038.1 GCA_947373605.1 Comamonadaceae bacterium | reverse complement strand
GATAGATTGGCGCTGGCGTTGGATGTCATGGTGCGTAAAGTAGGTGTGGCAAAGCGGAGGGCTACAGCCCACTGATTTTGCCCGAGTTACTTGAGGGCGCCCGCGGCCTATGCAATACCCGCAGTTGCTTCAAAAATCACAAAGCGTTTGGTGCTGGTCTCCACCACCTCCCAGGTCCCGCTAAATCCTTTGGGCACCACAAAGCTGTCCCCACCGCGCAGGGTGAATGTCTCTCCCGCATCGTTGGTCAGGATGCTCAGACCTTCCGTCATCTGGCAGAACTCTTCTTCGGAGTATTGGATGCGCCATTTGCCCGGCTCACTGCGCCAGATGCCGGTGCAAAACTGGCCGGTGGGATCGGTGTATTGCACCCAGAGGATTTGGCGAGGGTTACCGCTGATGATTTTTTCGGTAGCGGGAAGGTAGTGCTCGCCGTCGGTTATCGGGGTGTTAAAGATGATTACTTGTGTCATAAAAAGGAATTTCTATTTATTCAAGGGCTGGTTGATTAAACGCAATATTTACAGTCGCTTTACAAGCTTAAACGTTACAGAAGATGCGGCATTGTGAGAAAGTTCAAATATTCTGAGGAGACTAAAAATATGAATTTTTCCAACTACAAAATCGCAACAAAAATCGGCATTGGATTTACAGTAATCGTTGCGTTGGTTATCGCGTTGGGCGTTGTCGCCTTGACCCAAATTAATGCGGTCGGGGCGGGCGCAGAGCAGTTGGCCACGAACAATTTGCCCAGTGTGGAAATGGCCGGACAAATTCAATCTTTGGTCAACACCATTCGACGTTTGGAAGCCCGTCACGTGCTTGCGAGCGACGAAAAGGCAATGGATGCAATTGAGGTCGAAATGGCATCCAGTCGAAAGCAGTTGAGTGAGCTCGAAGCTGTTGCCCAGCCACTTTTCAATTCAGAGTTTGAAACCAGAACATGGGCTATCTACAACAGCCACCGCGATGAATGGTATGCCGAGTGGGAAAAGCTGCGTCCCCTTTCACGCAAATCCAGTGAAAGTCAGGCCGCCCAGGATTTGGCTGCAAAGCAATTCAATTCAGCTTCGCAAGATAAATTCATTGCTGCGCTGAAGGACGTGCGAGACCTGAGTGACTACAACAAGAAAGAGTCAGAAACCGTTTGGGTCGATGGTCAGAAGACGATCAATGGTGCGCGTGTGCTGGTGTTGATTGCGGTTGGCACTGCAGTTGTTCTTGCTGTCATTTTGGCTATCACCATTTCACGGGCTATTGCCCGCCCGATCGGGGAAGCGGTTGCCATTGCAGCTGCCATTTCCAAAGGCGACATGACGGTTGCCATTCATGCACAGGGTAGGGACGAAACGGCGCAATTGTTGCAGGCGCTGGATGGAATGCGAACAGGTTTGGTGAACGTGGTCTCCACCGTAAGGCAGTCGTCTGAGAGCGTTGCGACCGCCAGTGCAGAGATTGCGCAGGGAAATCAGGATTTGTCAGCCCGCACCGAGAGCCAAGCGAGCGCATTGGAAGAAACGGCAGCTTCCATGGAAGAGCTCAGTTCCCAGGTCAGGCACAACGCCGACAACGCCAGTCAGGCCAACAAACTTGCTGCAAGTGCGTCCGCGGTGGCAGTGCGCGGTGGCGAAGTGGTGGGCCGCGTCGTGGATACGATGAAAGAGATCAATGATTCCTCCAGGAAGATTTCCGACATCATCTCTGTCATTGATGGCATCGCGTTCCAGACCAATATTCTCGCCCTCAATGCCGCTGTAGAAGCCGCCCGCGCAGGAGAGCAAGGCCGTGGTTTTGCAGTGGTGGCATCTGAGGTGCGTTCGTTGGCGGGGCGCAGTGCCGATGCTGCCAAGGAGATTAAGAGCCTTATCAATGCCAGCGTCGAACGCGTTGAGCAAGGTACTGCGCTGGTGGACGAGGCGGGCACCACTATGACGGAGGTGGTCGGTTCCATCCGCCGGGTCAGCGACCTGGTGGGCGAAATTAGTTCGGCAAGCAGCGAGCAGGCAGCAGGGGTGGCGCAGGTGGGTGAAGCGGTGACTCAGATGGATCAGGCAACCCAACAAAATGCCGCACTGGTGGAGCAGATGGCAGCGGCTGCCAGCAGCCTGAGGTCCCAAGCCGGTGAACTGGTTGAAACCGTTGCAGTTTTCAAGCTCGGAGCGAACGACTCGCTGAGCAGGGTAACAGTACGTTCCAATGCACCTACGAGCAAACCGTTCCACGGGGACGAACGCAGATCACAACAATCGTCTGTGGCCAAACCAAAACCCAAACCCGCTAGCGCGCCAGCACCCAAGCCCGAAGCGATTGCAAAGTCTGCCCAGGCTGACAAAGGTGACGAATGGGAGACTTTCTAAAGTCTTAGTCCACCTGTGCGCCGGAGTTTTTCACCACGTTCTGATATTTGACGCGCTCCTTTTGCATGAACGTGCCGAATTCTTCGGCGCTGTCGGGGGCAGGTTCGGCCATCAGGTTGGCAAAGCGCGCTTTGGTTTCCGTTGCGTTCAAGGCGGCAAAAAACGCGTCGTGCAATTTGGCAATCACGTCTTTGGGTGTTCCGGCGGGAGCTACCAGGCCCCACCAGGTGTCTATCGAAAAGCCTTTGAGCGTGTCGGTCATCGGTGGCACATCGGGCAGCACATTGGAGCGCGCGAGCGTAGTCACCGCGATGGCTTTGAGTTTGCCGGAGCGGATGTTGGGCGCGGCGGTGGCGAGGTTGTCAAAGTTAAAGTCCACCTGACCGCTGAGCAAGCCCAGTTGTGCCGGATTGCCGCCGTTGTAGGGGATGTGCACCGCGAATATCCCGGCTTCCTTTTTGAACATTTCGCCGGCAAGATGGCCCGCGCTACCGTTGCCGCCACTGCCGAAGTTGAGCTTGCCCGGATTTGCGCGCCCGTAGGCAATCAGGTCGGCCAGCGTATTGATGTGCAAGCGCTGCGCCGTGTCTGCGTTCATGACCAGTACATTGGGCACCCGCACCATTTGTGTGATGGGCGCAAAGTCGGTTGCTGCGTTGTACGGCATTTTTTTATAAAGCCAGGGGTTGACCGCATGGGTGGCCGTGGCGGCGATGCCGACAGTGCTGCCGTCGGGCGCGGCCTTGGCGATCAGGTCGGCCCCGATGTTGCCGCCCGCGCCGGGGCGGTTCTCGATGATGACGGTGCCCAAGCTGTCCTTAACCCGCTCGGCCACAGCGCGCGCAGTAATGTCAATCGGCCCGCCTGCGGCGTATGGCACGATCAGGCGCAGCGGCTTGCTCTGCGCGAAGGCGCTTCCTGAAAACAGTGACGTTGCCAGCAAGAACGCGGGAGCAATTCGGTGCAGTCGTGCAAGGTACTTATTCATGCCGCCATTCTGTTTCAACTCAAATATCTCAGCGCTGTTGTGTCTGCCAGTTTTCATGCACCCAAGCCGGTGCAGTGGAGGGCGGCAGCGCCTTGCCCTTGATGGCGTCGGCAATCTTCTCCGCCATCATGATGGTGGGTACGTTGAGGTTGCCGCTGACCACAATCGGCATGATGGACGCGTCCACCACCCGCAGATTCTGCACGCCATGTACGCGACCCTGGCCGTCCACCACCGCCATGTCGTCGCTGCCCATGCGGCAGCTGCACGAGGGGTGGTAGGCGGTCTCGGCACTGGCGCGGATGTGTGCGTCAATCTCGGCATCGGTCTGCACAGCAGGGCCGGGGGACAGCTCTTCGCCGCGGAATCGGTCAAACGCTTTTTGCATGAACACTTCGCGCGTCAGTCGGATGGCGGCGCGCATTTCCTTGCGGTCCTGTTCGGTGCTCATATAGTTGAACACGATGGTCGGCGCCTCTTTGGGGTTGGCACTCTTGATGCGCACATAGCCCCTGCTCGTCGGGCGCATAGGCCCCACGTGCGCCTGAAAGCCGTGGCCGGTGGCCGGTGAGTTGCCGTCATAGCGCACTGCCATGGGCAAAAAGTGGTATTGCAAATCTGGGTGCTTCAAACCCGCTTCGCTACGGATAAAACCACCGGACTCAAAGTGGTTGGTGGCCCCCAGACCGGTCTGGAACAGTAGCCACTCCAAACCGATTTTGAGTTTCACTATGGGGTTGGTTGCGGAGTACAGCGTGATGGGCTCCTTGCAGGAGTATTGCACATACGTCTCCAGATGGTCTTGCAGATTTTCACCTACGCCCTTGAGTGTGGCCACCATATTGATGCCCAGTGGCTTGAGGTGCTCAGGATTGCCCACACCGGAGAGCTGCAGGAGCTGTGGTGAGTTGATGGCACCGCCGCACAGGATCACTTCTTTGCGTGCGCGCAGCGTGGTGGCGCTGCCGTTGTATTTCACCTCCACGCCGGTGGCGCGTGGCTTGCTCTGGTCAGAACCCGCGCCTTCAAATACGACCTTGGTCACCAGTGCCTCGGGCAGCAACTTGATGTTGTCGCGCTTCAGGGCCGGACGCAGATACGCCATGGCGGTGCTCCAGCGGCGGCCCTTGTGGGTAGTCATGTCCATGGGGCCGAAGCCCTCCTGGCGGTAGCCGTTCAAGTCGGCGGTGTAGGCGTAGCCGGCTTGCTGGCCGGCTTCGATGAAGGCCTTGTACAGCGGGTTTTTGCACGCGCCGGTAGTTACATTCAGGGGGCCGTCACCACCGCGGTAGTCGTCGGCACCTTTGACGCGTGTCTCGGATTTTTTGAAGTAGGGCAGGCAGTGTGCGTAGGTCCAGTCCAGCAGGTTGAACTTTTCAGACCAGCCGTTGTAGTCCTCTGCATTGCCGCGTATATAGACCATGCCGTTGATGCTGCTGGAGCCGCCAATGGTTTTGCCGCGCGGGCAGTGAATGCGGCGGTTGTCCATGAACGGCTCTGGCTCGGACTCGTACATCCACGTGTAGCGCGGGTTGGCCATGGGGTAGGCAAAGCCGCTGGGCATGTGGATCATGAGGTTGTGGTCCAGCGGGCCGGCTTCGATGACCAGCACGCTCATCGCCGCGTCTTCACTCAGGCGGTTGGCTAGCACGCTACCGGCGGAGCCTGCGCCTACGATGATGTAGTCGAATTCTTTTTGCATGTCTTTTGCTCTTCAAACGGTTCTAAATTCTTGCGGTGCTTTGCTTTGACGCCAATTTTTGTTCGCAGAGGTTGCGCTCGTGCGGTTTCTTCTGGCGGTGGCGATAGGGCTGGGTACTCAGCTCCGTTCGTGTCCCCCGGACCGGGCTGCGCCCGATCCTCCTTATTTACCTCACTGCGCTGAGCACCGGGGGACAGCCGTGGAGTCGAGTGCGCTGTGGTCATGCGTCCACCAGCAATTGAAGACAAAGACTTACGCATACAGAAAGTTCAGCGGTACCCCGTCCAGACCTCACCCATTTCCACATACACCGTTTTCAACTGCGTGTAATGGTCCAATGCCGTCATGCTGTTCTCAGACCCGATACCCGACTCACCCACACCGCCAAATGGCATCTCAATGGGGGTAATGTTGTAGTTGTTGATCCAGCAAATGCCGGCCTTCAACTTGCCCGCCACTCGGTGGCCTTTATGCAGGTTGGTAGTGAACACACCCGCCGCCAGACCGAAGCGCGACATATTGGCGCGCGCAATCGCTTCTTCTTCGGTGTCGAAGGCCAGCATGGACAACACCGGTCCGAAAATTTCTTCGCGCACGATGCGCATATCGTCTGTGCAGTCCGCAAAAATGGTGGGTGCTACAAAGTTGCTGCCCAGGCCCGGTACGTTTACACGCTCACCGCCGCACACCAGCGTGGCACCCTGCGCTTTGCCACTGGCGATGTAGTCCAGCACCTTGGCGGTGTGCGCTTCGGAGATCAAGGCGCCCACTTCGGTTTCGGGCTTGGTTGGGTCGCCCACGCGCAGCAGCAGCGTGCGCTCTTTGAGGCGCGCGAGGAACTTGTCGGCAATGCCGCGCTGCACGAACACACGGGTGCAGTTGGTGCACACTTCGCCCTGTGTATAGAAGTTCCCCATCATGGCGGCGGCCACGGCTTGCTCCAGATCGGCGTCGTCAAAAATGACTAGCGGCGATTTGCCGCCCAGCTCCATGGTCACGCGCTTCAAGGTGCCCGCAGCGGTTTGCATCACCTTCTTGCCGGTGGGCACCGAGCCGGTGACCGACACTTTGGCCACGCCTTCGTGTGCAGCCAGCATCGCGCCCGTGGTACCCCGGCCTTGCAATACGTTGAACACGCCCGGCGGCACACCGGCTTCCAGATACACCTCGGCCAGCTTCACCGCCGTCGCGGGCGTGAGCTCCGAGGGTTTGAAAATCATCGCGTTACCGGCGGCGAGCGCGGGTGCGGATTTCCAGCAGGCGATTTGAATTGGGTAGTTCCATGCACCAATGCCTACGCACACGCCCAGTGGCTCCTTGCGCGTGTAGGCAAAGGCGTTCTTCAATGGGAACTGTTGGCCGGTCAGCGTGGCAGCAGCGCCGCCAAAGTATTCGATGCAGTCGGCGCCGCTTATCACGTCCACCATCAGCGCTTCCTGAATCGGCTTGCCGCAGTCCTGCACTTCCAGAGCGGCGAGTTCTTCGTTGCGGCTGCGCAAAATGTCGGCGGCACGGCGCAGGATGCGGCCGCGCTCGGTGCCGGTCATGGCGGACCACACTTCAAAACCTTTTTGTGCAGCGGCCACTGCCGCATCCACGTCGGCTTGTGACGCATCATGCAGCGTGGCAAAGGCTTTGCCGGTAGCCGGGTTGACCGACTCAAAACGCTCGCCGGTGCCGTGCAGCAGTTGGCCATTCACAAAACTGAAAATCGATGCATCACTCATGGGTTTCTCTCAAGGCTTCGAGACTTTACAAAAAACAACTCCGACACAGCAGGGCTGCGTCGGAGTACGTTTTAGGCCCGTAGGGGCTTACTTCAAATAGGTTTTGACAGCTTCGAGACCATCTTTACCGTCCAACGTTTTCACGCCTGCCAGCCATTTGTCCACAGTGCCGGGGTTCTTCTTGAGGAAGTCCTTGGCGGCGGTGTTGGGCTTGACCTTTTTGAGGATGGGGCCCATGACCTGGTTTTCAATGTCGGTGGTGTATTGCAGGTTCTTCAGGAAAGTGAAGACGTTGGGGCACTTCTTCTCATAGGAAGGAGGAATCGCGGTGTACACCTTGGCTTCGCCCAGATTCGGTCCGAAGATGTCGTCGCCACCGGAGAGGTAGCTCATCTTCATCTGCACGTTCATGGGGTGGGGTTCCCAGCCCAAGAACACGATGGCCTTCTGGTCTTTGATGGCGCGTTGTGCTTCGATCAACATACCGGCTTCAGAAGACTCCACCATCTTGAAGCTCTTCAGACCGAACTTGTTGTCCTTGATCATGCCCGCGATCAGCGCGTTGCCGTCGTTGCCGGGTTCAATGCCGTAAATCTTTCCGCCCAAGTCTTTCTCAAACTTGGCGATATCGGCAAAGGTCTTCAGGCCTTTGTCAAACAAATAGGTTGGCACTGCCAGTGTGTATTTGGCGCCCACCAAATTGGGGGTGTCAAGAACCTTGATATCGCCCGCTTTAACGAAGGGTTCAATCTGAGGCGTCATCGAAGGGTTCCAGTAGCCTAGGAACACGTCGATCTGCTTTTTCTTCATGCCGGCAAAGGCGATAGGAATCGATGCGATGGTCACAGTGGGCTTGTAGCCCAGGCCTTCCAGCACCACAGAAGCCATACCGGTGGTAGCGGCGATATCGCTCCAGCCCACGTCGGCGAACTTCACGGTTTTGCAAGCGGCATCGTCGGCCCAGGCCTGGCCCGAGAGCGATGCGATAGCCGCTGCGGCGGCTGCGATTCCTACCATCTTCATCTTCATAGTTGCTCCTTGTTAAAACTGAACGAACGCGAATCTGATTTCTATTAAAACGCCAATACAGCCGGTTTCTGAGAACTTCCTGTCGGGGTAAACACTAGCCCATCCGGTTAAGTGGTTTGCGGTTTCGGATCGCGTCGCGAGGGACGGCGTCCACGTTGACCGGTGTCAACACTGGACATAGTTCGCTCAGGGATAGTCACCACTTTGCGCAATTGCTCAAACGGCGCATTCAGGTGCGGAATGGCCATAGCCTCCACAAAGAATTCCTGGAATCGCGGCTCCACCGCGGTCTCAATTTTCTCCACCCGGCGCACCAGTTGTTCGATGTCGCCGCGCGAACGCTGATCCAGCAATGCAATGCGCGCGCCGGTTCCGGCGGCGTTGCCAGCAGAAGATACGTTTTCGAGCTTGCAGTCCGGAATCATGCCCAGCACCATGGCGTATTTCACGTCGATGTGGCTGCCAAATGCCCCGGCCAGACGAATGCGATCCACCTTGTCAATGCCCAGCCGTTCCATCAGCAAACGCACACCGGCATACAGCGCGGCTTTGCCGAGCTGGATAGCACGTACGTCGTTTTGCATGATCTTGAGCGCGGGTGTCGAGCCGGTTGCCGGATACAGCTCGTACGAGAAGGTGCGTCCGTCTTCCTGAATGCGGGGATTGCGTGCCGCCATTGCGCCATCGATGGTGCCATCGTGGCGGATGATGCCGGCCAGGTACATCTCAGCCAGCACTTCAATAATGCCCGAGCCGCACACGCCGGTGACGCCCGAGCCAGCAACCGCGTCGGCAAAGCCGGGATCGTCGGACCACAGGTCACTGCCGATCACTTTGAAGCGCGGCTCCAGTGTGGCAGGGTCGACCCGAACACGCTCAATGGCGCCAGGCGCTGCGCGTTGACCACAACTGATTTGTGCACCTTCAAACGCCGGTCCGGTGGGGCTGGAACAGGCCAGCAGACGCTGGTTGTTTCCCAGCACGATTTCGGCGTTCGTACCCACGTCCACCAGCAGCGTCATCTGGTCGGACAAATCCGGGCGCTCTGCCAGCAGCACACCGGCGGTGTCGGCACCCACGTGGCCCGCAATACAGGGCAGCACGTAAATCCGCGCGTTGCGGTGGATCGCAAAGTCAATTTCAATCGCCCACAGGGTGATCGCCCGGTCGGTTGCAAGCGCAAACGGTGCGCCGCCCAGCTCAGTGGGGTCAATGCCCAGCAAGAGGTGGTGCATGATGGGGTTGCCGACAAACGTGGCTTCCAGAATGTCCTGCGGTGTGATGCCGGCCTGCGCAGACACATCGGCGGCCAGCGTGTTGAGGGCTTCGCGCACGGCGGCGGTCATTTCTTTATCGCCACCCGGGTTCATCATCACGTAGGACACGCGGCTCATCAAATCTTCGCCGAAGCGGATTTGCGGATTCATCAATCCCGCCGATGCGACAACCTCGCCCGATGCCAGATCGCACAGGTGCGCGGCAATGGTGGTGGACCCAATGTCCACCGCCAGACCGTAGGCATGCTCGCGGAAGCCCGGCCACACGGCCACGATCTGCTTGCCCGCATGCACGGCCACGGTGACTTTCCAGTCTCCAGCACGCAGCGCTTTTTGCAACTGCTGCAGCACAATGACGTCGCAGGCCAGGTCCGTCAGCCGCCATTCAAACTCCAGCGCGTCTTCAAGACGTCGCAAGTCGCCGCTGGGGTCGTGCATGTCGGGTTGCTGCACTTCCACATAGTGCAGGCGGATGAGCGGGTCCAAGTGCACATCGTGTGCCTCGGCCTCTTTGCGAACCACTTGTTTGTGCACCTGGCTGTCGGGCGGAACATCAATGACGACATCTCCCTGCACCTTGGCCGAACACGACAGGCGTCGGCCGTCTGCCAGTGGTTGGGTGGCGCAATAGTCGACTTCGACCTGCGTGACGGCAGACAGGTTTTCTATCTTGGACACCAGGCCGTGTTTAGGAAATTCGCCTTCGGACACCAGCACCTGGCAGCGCCCGCAAATACCACGCCCACCACATACCGAATCAATGTCCACACCCAGTGAGCGGGCAGCCTGCAATACCGGAGTACCGACCGGAAAGCGCCCACGCCGCCCGGAAGGCGTAAAAACGACTAAAGGATCTTTATGGCTCACGCGCCCTCCCGGCGTCGGCGGCTTCCGCCTTCGCGGCGGCCACGGCCCATTTCACCGTCGGCACCCATGACAGGGGCTTCGCGGAACTTGCGGATCCAGCGCATGCAGTCGGGGTCGTGCCCCATCATGACATCCGCGCCCATGATGGCCTTGACCACCTCGGCGTGCAGCGGGTTGGTAATGGCGCTGGTCATACCGGCGGCAATGGCCATGGTCAAAAACGCTGAGTTCACTCCGTTGCGCTCGGGTAGGCCGAAGCTCACGTTGGAAGCGCCGCAGGTCGTGTTGACCTTGAGTTCGGTACGCAGGCGGTGCACCAGGCGCATGACTTGTACGCCGGCCTGGTTGATCGCGCCAATGGGCATGACCAGGGGGTCTACCACGATGTCGGAGGCAGGAATGCCATAGTCCGATGCACGCTCCACAATCTTTTTTGCTACGGCAAAGCGCACATCGGGATCTTGCGAAATACCCGTCTCGTCGTTGGAGATGGCCACCACGGCAGCGCCGTATTTTTTGACCAGCGGAAGCACGGTTTCCAGACGGTCTTCTTCGCCGGTGACCGAGTTGACCAAGGCCTTGCCCTTGTACACGGCCAGACCGGCTTCCAGGGCGGCAACGATGGAGGAGTCAATGCTCAAGGGCACATCGGTAACACCCTGCACCAGTTGAATGGCCTTGGCCAGCATGCCGGGTTCATCGGCCAGCGGAATGCCGGCATTGATGTCGAGCATATGGGCACCGGCTTCGACTTGGGCCAATGCGTCGGCAATGACGCGGCTGTAGTCACCGGCCATCATCTCGGCGGCCATGATTTTGCGGCCCGTGGGGTTGATGCGCTCGCCAATGATGACGAACGGGCGGTCAAAGCCGATAACGACTTCTTTGGTGGCTGAACTGATTACGGTATCGGTCACGTGGTTTCCTTTGAGAGTTCGGGGGATGCATAGGGTGTGTCGCGTCCGGGGTACCACGGTACACGATCCTTTAGCACTCCGGATTTTTGAATAATTTCGGCCACAGTCTCTTCCTGACGATAAGCCATGACATGTACGCCTGAAATGCCTTTGATTTCCTGAATTTCTTGAATCAGGTCGATGCAGATCTGGCGACCTTCCTGCGCGGGCTTTTCAGCACCGGCCATGCGTTTGACCACCGCGTCGGGAATATGGATGCCCGGAACGTTCTTGCGCATCCATTCGGCGGCCTTGGCCGTGCGCAATGGACCCACACCCACCAGAAAAAACACTTTTTCCAGCAGGCCCAGGTCTTCTACCTGTTGCATAAATGATTTGAGCCGGGGAATGTCGTAGCAGTACTGCGTCTGGATGAACTGGGCGCCGGCTTCCACCTTCTTGGCAATACGCTCGGCGCGCCATTCGAATGGCGGCACAAAGGGGTTGGCAGCGGCACCGAAAAATACGCGGGGTGCAAAGGTGACTTTGCGGCCGCTTTGAAACTTGTGTTCATCGCGCAGCGTGCGCCCGATGTTGAGCAAAGACATGCAGTCCAGGTCAAACACCGGTTTGGCCTGTGGGTGGTCGCCGCTTTGCACGCCGTCACCGGAGAGGCACAGCATATTCGCAACGCCCATCGCTGCGCCGCCCAGAATGTCGCCTTGAATGGCAATGCGGTTCTTGTCACGGCAGGAGATTTGCATGACCGGCGCGTAGCCGATGCGGGTAAGTAGCGCGCACACCGCCAGACTGGACATATGGCAATTGGCGCCGCTGCCGTCGGTCGCGTTGATGGCGTCCACAGAGCCGTCAAAAATACGGGCACGTTTGTACACGTCTTCCGGGTCGGCCGAGTCCGGCGGGTCCAGCTCGGTAGTCACCGCAAACGCGCCTGCGCGCAACACACGCTCCAAGCGCCCCGGCGAGGTGTGGCCGGGCAGGATGGGCAGGGGATAGCCGGGAACCGGTTCGTCGTCGAATTTCATGCGGTTCCTCCAACGGTGGGTGCCTTTGCATTTTTATCTCTCGCGACTTTAAGCCACGAAGATCTACCCTCCAGGCGGCGATCTACCGCGATTTGCACAACGCGGATCGCCTGTTTGCCTTCTTTCATGCGCTCGCTGCCGGCGAAACCTTCGACCCAAACGCAGCGCATGTCGGGCTTCACCTCGCAATTGCCGTTGGCGCGCACGCCTCCGCAGGGACCGTTGCGGATGGTTTTGGGGCAGTTCATGGAGCAGGACATGCCGGTAGAACTCAACGCGCATTGACCGCACATCTTGCAATCAAACAGGATGCCTTTGACTACCTTCTCAACCGCTGCCACGGGCTTTTCCAGTCGCTCATAGCCGAGGGCGTTCCACAGGGGATGCAAGCTGACAAATAGGCGTTCAAACCCGGCATAAAACAATTCCAGACCACGGGAGTGGCGCACAGACCAGCGGCGAACGGCGTACATGTCAGGCGTCTCCTTCGGCGCGTGCCCCCGGGGCACCGGGGGCAGTGTCATCGGGTGATGCGGGCGCGCTTTGAAGCAGGTTTTCGTCAATGCCGTGTGCCCGGATGATGCGCAGCAGGTCGTCGTCGGTGTAGCGCGCCTCGATCAGCGCGGCTTCGGCATCCGCTTCCGCCTGCATGTCGTCGCCACAGCTGCGTGGCTCACTGCGTTTCCAGTCGGCCAGATAGTCGGCCGAACCGCTTTTGCCAGCGCGCATGGCGGCGCGGTCAACCGCCTCCTGAAAGCGATGCGAGAGCTGCACTTTGCCGGTTTCACGGCCGCGTTTAACGACCACTTGTGCGGGAATGTCCCGCCAAGAAATAACGATTAGTTTTGCCATGAAATGATGCTCGAAACCTTGTTGCTGAAAGAATCGGATGACCCTGTAATTTCGCTCGCACGCTTCAGGCTGTCGGCGAGCCCGCCGTAGCCAGTAACGTGGTGCTCGAAAGTCAGACCCAGCCGCTTGGCGGCTGCTTCTCCGGCGGCGACGTTTTCCGGGGTGGATACCTGCGCCAGATAGGTCAGTTTGGTGTAGTTGCCGAAATACAGTGGCAGTAGCTCCGGATGCTTGTCGATGCCCAAACCGCGCAGAATCAGGCGGTCAAAGTGTTTGAGCAAAAAGTCGGTCAGGTAAAAGGTGCCAATCTCTTGTTCGGCGAGTTGCTCAAAAGCCTGCGTTCCGGCAAAAAATTCGTAGCAGTGCGCGCCGGGAATCCGCTCTACGCCCTCTTCGGCCAACACGGCGTCGAGTAAACCGCCTGTGCCGCAATCGGCATAGGCCACAAAAATAGAAGTGAAATTGCCCCGTGCTGCACGAATCTTGTCGCGCACCAGCGCCGGGATTTTTTCCGGCCGGTTGTGTAAATCCGCCGGCAGGCATTGCACCGCCATATGCGGCCAATTGTTTAGCGTGCGCAGCGCGACAATCTCGCGCGCCAACGCGCCACAGGCGATCACAAGGGTTGCAGGTGTGGCGCCCATGGCAAAAGCAATGCCGTTCAGAGCGCCCGCGGGCAAGCCCTTAAGCAGCGGCTCCGGCGCGGCGAGCCGCAATCAGAGTCTTGGCGGTTTCCACCGCAATACCGGCATCGCGGCAGTAGGCGTCGGCACCGACAGCCCTGCCGAACTCTTCGTTCAGCGGAGCACCGCCGACCAGCACAATAAAGTCATCGCGCAGACCTTTTTCCTTGAGGGTGTCGATTACAACCTTCATGTAGGGCATGGTGGTGGTTAGCAACGCGGACAGGCCCAGAATGTCAGGCTTGTGCAGCTCCAGCGCTGCGAGGTATTTTTCTACCGGGTTATTGATGCCCAGATCAATCACTTCGAAGCCGGCACCTTCCATCATCATGGCGACCAGATTTTTTCCAATGTCGTGAATGTCGCCCTTGACGGTACCGATCACCATCTTGCCGATGGGTTCAACCCCGGTTTCAGCCAGCAGCGGGCGCAAAATTTCCATGCCGCCCTTCATCGCATTGGCCGCGAGCAACACTTCCGGCACAAACAAAATGCCGTCGCGGAAGTCCACACCCACAATGCGCATGCCTTCGACCAGTGCATCATCCAGTACGCGCCCTGCAGTCCAGCCGCGTGCCAGCAAAATCTGAGTGGCTTCAACGACCTCTTCGCGCAGGCCGTTGTACAGATCGTCATGCACCTGCTCTGTCAGCTCCTCATCATTGAGGGTATTGAGGTCCAGGTCGTCAAAATCATCTGCCACGGTAAGCTCCTGCAAAAAATAGGGTTTGGTATGGAAGCGGATTCCAAGCCAAACGTTAAAGAAAATGGTACGAGTGCGCTACGCCCATAGCTGACAAAATAGCGACTATGGATTGTCGTCACACGACAAGGGTGTAATGGTAAACCCCATCTTGGTCGCGGGGGCCGAAATCACCGTCGCTACAAGATAATCCGCGCCTGATTCAATTTATAAACTGGCAGCGTGGCGGGTCAACTCTACCACCCTGCATTTCATTTTATTAACCGGAACTATTGCAATGAACGTACCCCTCGAAGGCAAGCCCCACTACATTCTCAAAGCGAGTTGCGCCAGTCGCATGGGTACGGTCGCTGCCGTGTCAGGGTTTTTGGCCTCGCGCAAGTGCTACATCACTGACATGCAGCAGTTCGACGACGTGCTGACCGGGCGTTTTTTTACCCGGGTGTCGTTTTATGGTGAACCGGGTGCGACACCTGAATTGGCGCAGTTGCGCGAGCAATTCACCGAAGTGGCGACTAAGGAGGACATGGAGTGGACCATTTTTGACGGTTCGCGCAAGCCGCGGGTGCTGATCATGGTCTCCAAGTTCGACCACTGTCTGGTGGATTTGCTGTATCGCCACCGCCGCGGTGAATTGAATATGGAAATTACCACGGTGGTGTCCAACCACCCGGACCTGCAACAACTCGTCGAGTCGCATGGCCTGCGTTACATCCATGTGCCTGTGACGGCCCAGACCAAACCGCAGGCTGAAGACCGGCTGATGGACATCGTGGCCGAGACCCAGAGCGAATTGGTAGTGCTGGCGCGCTACATGCAAGTGCTGTCCGACGACCTGTGCCGCCGACTGCGCGGGCAAGCCATCAATATTCACCACTCATTCCTGCCGGGCTTCAAGGGTGCAAAACCGTACCACCAAGCGCACGAACGCGGTGTCAAACTCACCGGTGCTACTGCGCACTACGTGACTGCCGACCTGGATGAAGGTCCGATCATCGAGCAGGTGGTGCAGCGCGTGGACCACACCTATACGCCGGAAAAACTGGCTTCTGCCGGTCGCGACTCCGAATGTGCTGCGTTGGCCACTGCGGTACGCCTGCACATCGAACACCGTGTGTTCCTGAATAGCTCCAAGACGGTGATTTTTAAGTAAAGTGCCACAGGTGCACCGCTTGCAACTTGAATCCTAGGTGGAGGTCGAGGATTCGAGTGCAGTTCGACGGCTATTGCGGCGCTCAGCACTGGGCGTATGGCCGAACAAATCGCGGTAGCACTTGGAGAAGTGCGGCGGCGACTGAAAGCCGCAGGCCACGGCCACTTCCATAATGGACAGCGAGGTTTGCAGCAGCAAACCCCGTGCGCGGCGCAGGCGCATGTCTAGGTAGTATTTGGTGGGAACCTCTCCCACATAGCGCTTGAACAGGCGCTCAATCTGTCGACGCGACACGCCCACCAGTTTGGCAATCTCGTCCAGCGATAGCGGTTCTTCCAGATTGGCCTCCATCAGCGCGGCAGCTTCAATCAGGTTTTCGTGGAACAAGCCTACCCTGGCCAGCAGCGGCACGTGCTGGTGGTCCTGGTCATTGCGAATACGATCGAGAATGAACTGGTCCGAGATCATGGGCGCGATGTCACGGCCCAAATGGTCTTTGATGATGTTGAGCATCAAGTCCAGCGGCGCTATGCCGCCCGAACAGGTATAGCGATCGCGGTCAATCGCGTAGAGCTGCTTGGAAAACTGCACGGCCGGGAATTGCTCTTCCAGCGCGGACATGTTTTCCCAATGCACCACGGCCTTGTGTTTGTCCAGCAAACCAGCCTTGGCCAGCGCATAGCCGCCCGTGCATAGCGACCCCAAAGGCACCAGGCGCTGTGCCAGACGGCGCAGGGCTGCCATCAGCTCGGGTGTGGTGGCTTTTTCAATTTCAATGCCACCGCAGACAAACACTATATTGGCGGGTCCGATGTGGTCGATAGACACTGTGGGCGACATGAACAGCCCGTTGCTGGCAACTGCGGGTTTGCCATCCATACTGGCTAGCGACCATTCGTACACTTCCTGCTCGGCCACCCGATTGGCCATGCGAAGCGCTTCTACCGCACTGGACAGGGCGATTAGCGAATAGTTGTGTAGCGTTAAAAAAACAAAGCGGTGCTTGGGCAAGGTGCCGTCGCGCCGCTGTAAATGCGAAACCATGAATGTTTGTGTACGTTCTCGTTGAAAAAGCTAGTCTGTTTTTTTGTCAGCGAGACCGAGTTTATCTCTGAGCGAGCGCCGTTTACCTTGTTGCCCGAAGGTCTCGGTAATCCGGTCCAGCATGATGGCCAGCAGCACAACCGCCAGGCCTGACTCAAACCCCAGTCCTATATCGAGGCGCTGAATGCTGGCCAGCACATCGTTACCCAGTCCGCCAGCACCGACCATGGACGCGATGATCACCATGCTCAACGCCATCATGATGGTCTGGTTAATGCCAGCCATGATAGACGGCATGGCACCGGGAATCTGCACTTTAAACAGTACTTGCAAAGGTGTGCAGCCAAAGGTGACGCCGGCTTCGACTTGCTCTTTGTTTACCTGGCGTATCCCAAGACTGGTAAGACGCACCACCGGTGGCATGGCAAAAATAACCGTGGCCAGCACGCCCGGTACACGGCCCAAACCAAATAGCATGGCCGCGGGAATCAGGTACACAAATGCGGGCATGGTCTGCATGAAGTCCAGCGTCGGGCGGATCAGTGCGGCCATGCGATCGCTCTTGGCCGACCAGATGCCCAGTGGCAATCCCAGTATCAAACTGATGACTGTGGCCGCGATGATGAGCGCCAGCGTGACCATGGTTTGCGGCCAGAAACCGGTGGCCTCGATGACGTAACAGCACGCTAGACAAAACAGCGCAAATTTCCAGCCTACCCGCCAAAAGCCCAGCAACACCATCAGACCCGCAACGACTTCAAAAGGCACGGCCTGCAAGCCAATCTCAATACTCTCGGTGAGAGTGCCGATGCCGCTGCCCAGTCGCTCCAATGTGCCGCCATCGTTGTCCACGACGAATTTAACCAGCTGATCTACTTTTTCGCCTAAAGGCAATGCGTCACTCATGGTCGGCCTCCTCGTGTGCCATGCGTTTTAACAAAATGGTTTGCGTGACTGCGCCTAAATAATGCGTATCAGCATCGATCACGGGAAGCGGGAATGGGTTTTTGACAATGTGCCCGATCAGGTCTTTCAGTGCCATGGCCTGCGTCACCGGCGCAATCTCTTGCAGGTAAGCATCGGCAAGACTGCGGTGTCCGGCTGCCATCGTTTGCAACATTGAGTCAATTGAGACCGCGCCTTGGTAGCGGCCATCGGTATCCACTGCAAACGCGTAATTCCGGTGTGCCTCGCGCAGTTGTTCAATCGCTGCGGTCATATCGCTGCGTCCATCGCTGCTGGGGTGTACTACCAAGGTGTCTTCGCGGTCTGCCACGTCGCGGGCAATTAGATACTTTTTGACATCGACACCCTGGAAGAAGGCGCGCACATATTCGTCACTCGGGTGACGCAAAATTTCATCGGGAGTGCCGATCTGCACAATACGCCCGCCTTCCATGATGGCGATACGATTGCCGATGTGAAAGGCTTCGTCGAGGTCGTGCGACACGAACACGATGGTGCGTTGCTGCTCCTTTTGCAGTTGCAACAGCAGCTCCTGCATTTCCGTGCGTTTGAGCGGATCTAGAGCGGAAAAAGCCTCATCCATCAGCATAAGTGACGGATCCACTGCCAGCGCGCGCGCAAGGCCGACCCGCTGCTGCATACCACCGGACAGCTCGGCGGGCATCTGATTGGCGAATGCCTTAAGACCGACTTGGTCAAGGACCTCGAGTGCCCGGATTTCGCGGGCTTTCTTGTCGACGCCGGCCACTTCCAGTCCAAAGGCGGTGTTGCGCAACACGGACAAATGCGGCAGTAGCGCGAAGGACTGGAACACCATCGCCAGATCCTTGCGGCGAAGTTCTATCAGGGCCTTTTTGCTCATGGCGGCTACGTCATTGCCCCCCAACAAAATCTGACCGTGTGTAGGCTCTACTAGACGGTTGAGCAATCGGATTAAGGTGGATTTTCCGGAGCCCGACAGTCCCATGAGTACAAAAATTTCACCTTCATTGACGTGGAAGTTGGCATCTTTGACACCGATGGTCATGCCGGTTTGTTTGAAGATTTCTTCTTTGCTAAGCCCTGCGGAGAGCATTTGCATGGCCAAGGTAGGGTTGGGCCCATAGACTTTGTAGAGGCTTTTGACGACGACTTTTTCAGCCACTGTGAGTTCCTTGTGTTGGCAAGTGAGTCCGTATGCAGGAAGCGGGCCATGCTAACGATACAAATTCGAGCATATCCATCAAATGCGGCTACAGATTGCCAAATCGCGACCGGATGACTTTGGCCTAGGGAATGTACCTAGCGAAATTTGCCTGTTAGCGGCTGGTGCGTGCCAGATAGCGCTTGCGCCAAAAAAACAGCCCAAGAACAAGCGCAATCATCACCATGCTGCCCATGGCCCACCAGAACCCGTTGTGTAAGTGCAAGAGCGGTATAAATTCGAAGTTCATGCCGAAGATGGCGGCAATCAAATTGAGGGGCAAAAAAATCGCAGTCAGCGCGGTGAGCGTACGCATGATGTCGTTGGTACGGTTGCCTTGCACGTTGAAGTGCATTTGCACAGCGGTCTCGGCACTTTGCTCCAGACGGCGCACATGGTGGACCACCCGTTCGATATGTTCGAGCACGTCACGGCTGCGGATTTGCAGCAACTCGCGTTCGCGTTCTTCTGTCGGAGTTTGCGGGTCGGGCCAGGTTTTGACGGCTTCGATCCAATCTTGAATGCACGAGCGTTGTTCTTCGCAAATTTCGTCGAGTTGGTGCAGTGCCAGGCGTGCATCCAAGAGCGCACCCCAGTTATTAAATCGGGCCTTTGGACTGAGCAATGCAGATTGCCAGTGGTCAAGCTGGTGGGTAAGTTCCCGTCGTAACGCCAGATAACCGTCCACCATCTGGTTAACGATGCGAAGCATCAAGTCTGCCGGGCTGGTCGGGAGACGAACTCCTGCTGCGCGAGATTCGGCGCTTGCTGATTGCAATAACTTGGTGGCGTAGGCATCACGCACACTGCAGTCCACCGGGTGTACGGTAAGTAAAACGCGGTCGAATACTGCAAAGCCCACGGGGCTGGTGTCAATGCGCCGTAATATAGGCGGGCCACCGCGCGAGGCGCCGGCGGCGTCGGTCGATGAATCGCCATTGCCAGCCGCCAGCCGACGGAAGACCAACAGGTCGTATTTCGATGTGTAGTCGTAATGCGATGGGAGCTGGTGGTTCAGCAAGTCCGATACGTGCAAATCTACCAACTGCGTGGAGCAGAGTGTAAGAAGAGTGGCCTGAATCGCAGTTTGCTGCACTTCCAGATCGTGCCGGGTACAACTGATCCAGATGTAACCCGAACTGGCGAGAGCCGCACTGCTTAAATTTGTAAGGGCAATGCTTTCAGATACTGAGCCAGGTTCAATTTTGAATATGCGCACTGCAGCCCGATCCCGGTTCGGCTAAACGCCACGAAGGAGGCGCGCGGCATCCCGCGCAAAGTAGGTCAGTACCCCATCGGCACCTGCACGCTTGAAGGCGAGCAGGCTTTCCATCATGACTGCATCGTGATCCAGCCAGCCATTGGCGGCCGCTGCCTTGAGCATGGCGTACTCCCCGGACACTTGGTATGCAAAAGTAGGAACACGGAATTCGTCTTTGACGCGGCGGACTATATCCAAATAGGGCATGCCGGGTTTGACCATCACCATGTCGGCGCCTTCAGCGATATCCAAGGCCACTTCGCGCAGCGCCTCGTCGCTGTTGCCAGGATCCATCTGGTAGACCTTTTTATTACTTTTACCCAAGTTGGAAGCCGAGCCCACTGCGTCCCGGAACGGGCCGTAAAACGCACTAGCGTACTTGGCGCTGTACGCCATGATGCGGGTGTGGACCAAATTCTCTGCTTCGAGCGCCTGACGGATTGCACCAATGCGGCCATCCATCATGTCGCTCGGTGCCACGATATCCACCCCTGCACGTGCCTGCGTAAGTGCCTGCTGCACCAACACTTCGACGGTTTCGTCATTCAGGATGTAGCCCTCGGATTCGGGACGTGTGTCCGGCAGGCCGTCCTGGCCGTGGCTGGTAAAGGGGTCCAGTGCGACATCAGTCATGACGCCCAAGTCAGGAAATTCTTTTTTAAGCGCGCGCACTACGTTTGGCACCAAACCGTCCGGGTTGAGCGCCTCTTTGCCGTCATAGGTTTTAAGCGACTGTTCAATCACCGGAAACAGTGCCATTACCGGAATTTGTAGTTTGACGCACTCTTCTGCAACCGGCAGCAAGAGGTCCAGGCTGAGACGTTCGACGCCGGGCATGGACGCTATGGGCACGCGTTGTTTAGTTCCCTCCACTACAAAAACCGGGTAAATGAGATCGTGTGGGCTGAGCGCGTTTTCACGTACAAGGTCACGCGTGAAGGTATCGCGGCGCAGGCGGCGCGGACGTCCGTTAGGGTAGTGTGCAAAAGTGGTCATGTGAAAAATTGTGCCCTATTAACGTGCCGTTGCCTGAACAAGAGTGGCATTGCGAACAATTCGGTTTGAAAATTACTCATGTAAATGGTAAAAAATGCACGAATACCATACAAAAAATTGCGGTTAATTACCTATTCATCTTGCCCAGCAACCGCTTTTTTGATAAATTTATGCCTGAGTAGCTTGCTACTTCCCGCTTTTCCTCCCTGAGCGGGGCCTTGATGTGTGACAGCAAATAGGCTTACCAACCCCAGCTTTTAGCTGGGGTTTTTTTTGTCCGTACGTTTTTCGCCTAGACTGGACAGCATGCTCTGGTTTAAATCATTTCATATTGTTTTCGTAGCCAGTTGGTTTGCGGGTTTGTTCTATCTGCCCCGGATTTATGTCAATCTGGCAATGGTTCCGCCGGGATCTGTTGCTGAGCGCGACCGATTGCTGCTGATGGCTAAAAAATTATTGCGATTCACAACGATTCTGTGCATACCGGCAGTTGCGCTAGGTGTTTGGTTGTGGGCAGGGTATGGCATTGGGTGGGGGCCGGGCAATGCCTGGATGCACGCCAAGCTCTTCACGGTTCTATTGGTTGCGGCTTATCACGTAGCGTGTGCTGTATTGCTACGTAAATTTGAGGCGGGAATCATGCATAAAAGCCATGTGTGGTTCCGCTGGTTCAATGAAATCCCGGTGATCCTTTTGGTTGTTGTCGTAGTGCTGGTTGTAACTAAGCCGTTTTAAAGCCTTCCAGGCATGCACAAGACCGCTGCGACACCACTTTCGTTGATGTATGCGGTGCTGATTGTTTATGCCAGCTTGTATCCATTCGCGGACTGGCGGGATCAAGGAATTGCGCCGTGGACATTTTTGTCGGCACCGTTCCCAAGATATTGGACAGCCTTCGACGTGTGGACCAATGTTATTGGCTATTTGCCGTTCGGCGCATTGCTGACTTTGAGTGCGATGCGCTCCGGGAAAATCAAACATGCTGTGGCATTAGCGGTTGCATGTGCATGTTTGTTGTCGTTGTTCATGGAAACCATACAAGGGTTTTTGCCAGCGCGCGTGGCATCACGTGAAGACTGGCTCCTCAACAGCGCCGGCGCCGTATCAGGAGCGCTTACAGCGCTGGCGCTCGAAAAGATGGGGATCGTTAACCATTGGAGCCGAATCCGTAGTCGATGGTTTTTACGACAATCACGTGGAGGATTGGTGCTGTTGGCCATGTGGCCAGTTTCACTCCTGTTTCCTCCTCCGATTCCGTTCAGTTCTGGGCAGGTTTTTGAGCGGCTGGAAGCAGAAATTGCGCAGCAATTGATGGATACACCTTTTCTGGAGTGGCTTCCGGTGCGGGACGTAGAACTTCAACCGCTGGCACCGGGCGCAGAGATGATGTGCATCATGCTGGGACTACTCATACCCTGTCTTTTGGGCTTTACGTTCATACGCACCTTGACGCGACGACTGCTATTTGTGCCGTTATTGCTGACTGTCGGTGTGGCAACAACGGCGCTTTCTGCGGCGCTGAGTTGGGGGCCCAATCATATGTTTGCCTGGCTGGATACACCGTGTCAAATTGCCTTGATAAGCGTATTGGTATTGGCGTTATTGCTTGCCTTTGTTCCGGCTCGCGTGAGTGCGGCGTTGATTTTGTTGGCGTTGGGTGTTTATTTGAGCTTGCTAAATCAAGCCCCCGAGAGCCCATACTTCGCACAAACATTGCAAAGTTGGGAGCAGGGTAACTTCATCCGTTTCAATGGACTGGCCCAATGGTTTGGCTGGTTGTGGCCCTATGCAACTCTTGGCTATGTCTTGTCTACTTTGTGGCGGCGTGAGCCGCAAATCTAGAATCGGTATATGAATACTCAAAAAGCTGCTGATACGTCTTATTACGAGCGACACATATTCTTTTGTCTCAATGAGCGTAAGAATGGAGAAGCGTGTTGCGCACAGTTCAATGCGCAGGAGGCTTTTGACCGTTGCAAGAGCCAGGTCAAGATGGCCGGTCTGGCCGGCCCCGGCAAGGTACGCGTCAACAAGGCAGGCTGCCTGGATCGTTGTGCAGGCGGCCCTATCGCAGTGGTGTACCCGGAGGCCGTCTGGTACACCTATGTGGATCTGCAGGATATCGACGAAATCGTGGAGTCACACTTAAAAAATGGCGAAGTAGTGACGCGTTTGCTGACGCCCCCCGACATCGGACGCTAAGCTTTGAACGCCCAGACCCAAAAACTATCGGTGCAGGGATCGGCGGGCCGGATTGAGGCATTGCTCGATGCGCCTGCGGTGGATGGCGGCCAGACGCTAAACGGTACGGTGGTGATATCGCACCCGCATCCTTTGTTTGGCGGAACTATGGATAACAAAGTGGTTCAGACATTGGCGCGAGCCTTTGTGTTGAGTGGCTGGCGTGCTGTGCGGTTTAACTTTCGCGGGGTCGGTGCCAGCGAAGGTGCGTACGATGAGGGGCGTGGAGAACTGGCTGACCTCTTGGCAGTAGTGAGCGAACAGGCGCCTGCAGGGCCGCTCGCATTGGCTGGGTTTTCGTTTGGTGCGTTTGTAACGTCACACGCCGCGCAAGCGCTACATCCGCAAAGGGCGCTAGATGCCTTGGTGTTGGTGGGTACCGCCGCTACCCGATTTAAGGTCAGCCCTGTGCTGGAAACATTGTATGAACGCACTTTGGTTGTGCATGGCGAGCAGGACGATACAGTTCCATTGAGTGATGTGATGGATTGGGCAAGGCCCCAAAGCTTGCCTGTAACGGTGGTCCCGGGGGTTGGGCACTTCTTTCATGGACAATTGCCACTCCTGCGGGGTCTGGTGGTGCGACATCTCCATTCCTGTCACTCATTGACTTAAATTTGAATTCTTTCAGCGGGCGCTATCGCGCCTTGCCCACCACCTATCCATGAAATCATTTATTGCCCTCCTTTTGGCAGCGCTCAGTTTTGCAGTGTCCGCGCAGCCCGTCCAAGCTCCGGAGGTAGCTGCTCGCTCCTATTTGTTGGTGGATGTAACAGCCAACCAGATTCTTGCCGCTAAAGACATTGACACCCCGGTGGAGCCGGCGTCGCTTACCAAGTTGATGACGGCATATTTGGTGTTTGACGCACTCAAGTCCAAGAAAGTCGACCTTAAGCAGACCTTTCCGGTCAGCGAGCGCGCGTGGAAGATGCCCGGATCGCGCATGTTCATCGATCCCAAAATGCAAGTTCCGGTGGAAGACCTGGTCAAAGGCATGATTGTTCAAAGTGGCAATGACGCTACGATGGCACTGGCCGAAGGGGTGGGTGGTTCGGTGGAGCGATTTGTTCAAATGATGAACGACCAGGCCAAGGCGCTGGGCATGAAGTCCACGGGTTACAAAAATCCTGAAGGATTGACGCAGTCTGGCCATACCACCACGGCACGTGACCTGAGTGTCCTGGCAATGCGCCTGATGTCGGACTTTCCGGAATACGTCGGTTTTTACGCCATCAAAAAATATCGTTATCCGGGCACACCGGCTGCCAATGACAACAACCGGAATTTGCTATTGTTTCGCGATCCGACGGTCGATGGCCTTAAGACGGGTCATACCGACGCAGCGGGCTATTGCATGATTGCAACGGCTAAGCGTGATTTCCCCGCATTGGTGTCTGCCGGCGCACCCGCTGGCTCAGCCGCCGCCGCCGGCAGCAGGCGCCTTTTGTCAATTGTTTTGGGGGCGGAAAGCGAGAACGCGCGGGCCAATGAATCGCAGAAGTTGCTCAACTGGGGGTACACCGCGTTTGAACCGGTTAAGCTTTTTGACGCGAATCAGGCGGTTGTAACGCCGGCTGTCTGGAAGGGCGCGGCAGCGCAGGTCAAACTTGGCCGGTCACAGCCCATTATCGTTGCAGTCCCTCAAGGCATGGGCGGCAAGATCAAGACCCAGGTGCTGCGAGCAGACCCGCTATTAGCGCCTATCGCCAAGGGTCAGTCTGTGGCGACTTTGCGTGTGACACTCAATGAGCAGCCTTTGTTGGATGTGCCCCTGCTAGCGCTTGAAGGTGTTGAGCAAGCCGGAATCATCGGCCGCGCTTGGGATGCAATGCGCCTTTGGATCAAATAAGCCGTCTTTACCTCGTCCAATCAGGCTTGCGTAGCGCGGACCGATCTGATACATTAGAAGGCTTTTCGGAAATTCCGAAGGGATTCACGTTTTCATTTAGTTTCGAACGTTTAGGGAAGTTTTTCTTTAGGAGGCTTAAGTGCCAACCATTAACCAGCTAGTGCGTCAAGGCCGTGAGGTTGAGACCATCAAGTCGAAGAGCCCTGCGATGCAGAACTCTCCGCAACGTCGCGGTGTTTGCACCCGTGTGTACACCACAACGCCTAA
>CANBYM010000037.1 GCA_947373605.1 Comamonadaceae bacterium | reverse complement strand
TCAGGCAAGGTCAAACCCGCGTTTGCGCTTTTGCTTTGCAAGGCATCGTACTTCTCTGGTTCGTCGGTCACGATCACAATTTTGACGGCGCCTTCTGCCCGCATGGAGTTGGCAATTTGCAAAACGCTATGGCCTTCCGCACGCTCGCCCACTTGCTGGCCACCGGTCATGGCAACGGCATCGTTGTACAAAATTTTGTAGGTGATGTTGACCCCGGCCGCAATACTCTGGCGTACCGCCAGCAAGCCCCTGTGAAAGTAAGTTCCATCACCGAGATTGGCAAAAATATGTTTGTCATGGCTGAAGGGTTGCTGGCCTACCCACGGCACGCCCTCGCCGCCCATCTGGGTAAAGCCCTCGGTGGCACGGTCCATCCAGATAGTCATGAAGTGGCAGCCGATACCGGCCATGGCGCGCGAACCCTCAGGCACCTTGGTGGACGTGTTGTGCGGGCAGCCGGAGCAGAACCAAGGCTGGCGCTGGTCGGCTGCGCCGCTGCGCAATTCGATGGCCTGCATGGACGCTTCTTTAGCACTCAGAATGGCAAGCTGCGCATCGATGCGCGCCGACGTATCAGCGTCCAGCCCCAGTTTCTTGATGCGCTGCGCAATTGCGCGCGCGATGATGGCTGGGGACAAATCTGCGTTGGCCCGTAAGAGCGTATTGGCCGTCGGGTTGGGCATGGACCATTCGCCACCGGCTCCGAAATGGTCAGCAGTTTCCACTTCATTGAATTTACCCAAAACGGTCGGGCGCACGTCTGCGCGCCAGTTGTACAACTCTTCTTTGAGCTGGTATTCAATGACCTGGCGCTTCTCTTCCACCACCAGAATTTCCTGCAAGCCGGTGGCAAATTCCCGCGTGAGCTGTGCCTCCAGCGGCCACACTACGCCCACCTTGTGCAGGCGTATGCCGATGCGCTTACACGTCGCATCGTCCAGCCCCAAGTCCAGCAGCGCCTGGCGGGTATCGTTGTAGGCTTTACCGCTGGCAATCAAACCGAAGCGGTCGTTGGGTCCTTCAATCACGTTGTAGTTCAAGCGGTTGGCCCGAATGTAGGCCAGGGCTGCGTACCACTTGTAGTCAAACAGCCGCGCTTCCTGTTCCAGTGCCGCATCGGGCCAGCGAATATGCAGGCCGCCGGGCGGAATGACAAAGTCGGTCGGCGTTTTTATATGCACGCGGTCAGGGTCAATCATCACCGTGGCACTCGACTCCACAATTTCCTGAATCGTCTTCATGCCGGCCCAGACACCGGAGAATCGGCTCATGGCAAAGGCATGCAGCCCCAGGTCCAGAATTTCCTGCACATTGGCCGGAAAGAACACGGGCGTGCCACAAGCTTTAAAGATGTGGTCGCTTTGGTGGGCAGCCGTGGAGCTTTTGGAGATATGGTCGTCACCTGCAATGGCGATCACGCCACCTAAGGGCGTGGTGCCCGCCATATTGGCGTGTTTGAACACATCGGAGCAACGGTCCACACCCGGGCCTTTGCCGTACCAGATGCCAAAGACGCCGTCGTATTTGTTGGTGCCCGGTGGCGCAAAACCGAGCTGCTGTGTACCCCACAGAGCGGTCGCAGCAAGCTCTTCGTTAACGCCCGGTTGAAAAACAACGTGATGTGCCTTGAGGTATTTTTCCGCCTTGACCAATGACTGGTCGTAATTTCCCAGCGGCGAGCCGCGGTAGCCACTGATAAAGCCCGCCGTGTTTTTGCCCAGCTTCTGGTCACGTACGCGTTGCAACATGGGGAGCTTGACCAAAGCCTGCACACCGCTCATGAAAGCACTGCCGTAGTCCAATGCGTATTTGTCGTCCAGCGTGACCGTTTCAAGCGCTTTGCGGATGTGCTCGGGCAGATCGCGGTTCAGGGGTGCGTTCACGGCGTGGTCTCCTCAGTATTGAGCGGAAAGTGTATGCCTGTGTGACTGATAGGTGTTTGCTTTGTTTGCTTGAAATTGCTTTAATCTAGCAATATCCTTTCTAAATATTACATATTTTGGAAACACTTGACCAATTTGACATCGCCATTCTTGACGAGCTGCAAAACGATGGCCGGCTGACGAATGCCGAACTGGCGCAGCGGGTGGGCTTAAGCGCCGCGCCGTGCTGGCGGCGCGTCAAGGCATTGGAAGAGAGCGGCTTTATCAGCGGCTATCGCGCGGAAATCAACCGCCACAAAATCGGCCTGGGCGTGCTGGCGTTTGTGCGGCTCGATGCAGACCGCAACAGCGGTGATGTGCTGCACACACTCGAAGAAGCCATCCGCACCATTCCCGAAGTCATCAGTTGCCACTACATCAGCGGCACAGGCACCTTCGAGCTGCAGGTGGTCAGCCGCGACCTCAACACCTTCAGCCAGTTTGCGCGCGATGTTTTGATTAACCTGCCCAATGTGAAAGACGTACACACCAGCTTTTCACTCGGAGAGATCAAAGCCAGTAGTGCGCTGCCGTTAGGTCATTTACGCCAGAACCCGAAGTTGGGTTTTTGCGCAACAGATCGGCGGTGACACTGAACAGAGGAGCCGCTCAGGGCAGCTCGGAAATTTCAATCAGATTGAAGTCCGGATCACGCACATAGACAGAGCGGATTTTTTGCGTTGCACCGGTGCGCATGACCGGCCCTTCGACGATGGGCCAGTTATGTGCGTCGACTCTGACGATTGCGTCGTCCAAAGAGACGGCGGCGATAAAACAAAGATCCAGCGCGCCGGGAACCGGCAGGTGTGCCTTGGGCTCAAACTCCGCGCCTTGCGCTCTACTGGCGGCATGCCTCCGACAAAACTTTCAAGCTGCATACCCAGAACGCCGGTGTAAAGGTCAACACAATCCGATTCCCGCGACGTGGTCAACACCAGATACTCCAGGTGATCGATCATGAAAGCTCTTTTTTCAATGAAGTCACCGAAGGCAGTGCAGGATGCAAATCCGAGATGCGGCCGCTCTTGGCCACCTGCCCCGGCACACTATGCCCGACCACACCAGGCAAATCGCGTGCGATGGGCAATAGCCGATTCAAGTCCATTCCCGTATCGAAGCCCATGGCGTCCAGCATGTGGATCGCATCTTCGCTGCAGATGTTGCCGCTGGCTCCCGGTGCGTAGGGACAGCCGCCCAAACCGCCCAGCGAGCCATCGAACCGGTCTATGCCCGACTGGACTGCGGCAAGCACATTGGCCAAACCCATGCCGCGGGTGTTATGAAAGTGCAGGGTCAGTTGCAAGCCCGCAAAGCGCTGGCGCAAAACCTCACACATCTGCGCCACTTGTGCTGGTTGCGCCATGCCGGTGGTATCGCAAATGGTGAGGCCGCGCACACCAAGATCGGTAAACCGCGAAGCCCACTCCAATACTTCCTGCTGCGGCACACCACCTTCCATCGGGCATCCAAAGCAGGTAGATAAGGACACATTAATTGGAACTTGTGCACCGAAGCGTTGAATCACTTCGCGCAGTGCCGCAAAACTGTTCTCGCGAGTCATGCGCAGGTTCGCCAGATTATGGGTTTCCGACATTGACATCACCAGATTGAATTCGTCCGGCCTCGACTCCAACGCCCGCTCGGCACCGCGCATGTTGGGCACCAGCACGGTGTACTCCACACCGCTGTGGCGCTGAATGCGGCCCATCACCTCTTCGGCATCACGCAACATCGGTATGGCTTTGGCCGACGTAAACGAGGTAACTTCAATCTTGGCGTAGCCACATTGACTCAGTGCATCAGTCAACGCGACCTTGGTGTCGGTAGGCACAAACTCCGGCTCCATCTGAAACCCGTCCCGCATGACCACTTCGTTGAAATAAATGCGCTTCATACTCGCCTCAGTTCACTATGCCGCGAGCCTTGAGTGCGGCGATCTGCTCCACGGTAAGCCCGATCTCACGCAAAACGCTTTCACTGTCCTGCCCCAGTTCCGGGGCATTGCGCCGGTGTGTGCCCGGCGTGACTGAGAGCTTGGGTACCATACCAGGAACGGTCAGTTGCTCGCCATCGTCCAGCGTCACTTGTTGCAGCATGCCCCGGGCCAGGTAGTGCGGATCCGAGGCAATATCAGCCACCGTATAGATACGGCCTGCGGGCACCGATGCCTCATCCAGCGCATCCAGCACCGCTTGCACCGGACGCAGCGCGGTCCAGACTCCGATTGCGGCGTCAATTTCAATGACACGTTGGACCCGGCCTGTGTTATCGGCAAGCGCCGGGTCATCCGCCAAGTCCTGCCGCCCGATTAACGCCATCAGGCGTTTGAAGATGCTGTCACCGTTACCGGCGATGAGTGCGTAGGCTCCGTCCTGACACAGGTAGGCGTTCGTAGGCGCAATGCCGGGCAACGCGCTTCCAGCCGGGCCGCGCACCGCACCGAAGGCGCTGTATTCCGGCACCAGACTTTCCATGCAATTGAACACAGCCTCATACAGCGCCACATCAATGACCTGCCCCTGACCGGTGCGATGCCGGTGCTGCAAAGCCAGCAAGATGCCGATCACACCGTGTAGCGCAGCCAGGGTGTCCCCGATGCTGACGCCCACGCGCACAGGCACCCGGCCGGGCTCGCCCGTAAGGTTGCGCAAGCCCCCCATGGCCTCTCCGATCACGCCGAATCCGGGGCGATTGCGGTAGGGGCCGGTTTGGCCATAGCCACTGATGCGCAGCACAATCAATCGTGGGTTTTGCGCCATCAAATCTTCCGGCGAAAGCCCCCACGCCTCCAACGCACCCGGTCGGAAATTTTCGATCAGTACATCGGATTCAAGGGCCAGCTGCCGCACCAGATCCTGCCCTTCAGGGGTACGCAGGTCCAGTGCCAGTGAACGCTTGTTACGCGACTGCACCTGCCACCACACGGATGTTCCGTCTTTGAGCATGCGCCACTTGCGCAAGGGGTCGCCGCTTCCGGGGGGCTCAATCTTGATGACATCAGCCCCGAAGTCAGCCAGTGTCTTAGCCGCAAAAGGGCCGGCGATCAACTGGCCCAGCTCCAGCACTTTTAATCCCGCCAAAGCAGCGGGGGAGGGTGTAGCGGGGTACTTCACGCGACCTTATTTGCGCGCAAGCACCTGCTTAATGGTCTCGCCCAGCTCTTCGGCTACAAACTTGGCCACATAGGCATCTGCACCGACGCTTTTGACGTGGCTCTCGTTAGTAGTACCGGTCAGCGAGGAGTGAATGATCACCGGCAAGCCTCCAAACCTCGGGTCCTGCTTGATATTGCGGGTGAGGGTAAAGCCATCCATCTCCGGCATTTCCAAGTCCGTCAGCACCAATGCCACTTTGTCTTTGATCGACTTGCCCTGCGCTGTGGCTTCAGCGTGCATGGACTGTAAGCGCTCCCAGGCCTCCTGCCCGCTTTTAGTCATCACATATTGAATATTCATGGCCTTGAGGCCTTGTTCAATCATCATGCGCGCCACCGCAGAATCGTCCGCCGCCAGAATCACCGAGCCTGGCGCAATGGTGGCCACGGGCATCACGGTGTCTTCTTTCACGGCGCGGTGCTGTTCAGGGAACACGTCGCGCAGAATCTGCTCCACATCGAGCACTTGCGCCAGACGGGTGTTTTCCGAGTTGCCATCCAGGCGGGCAATGCTGGTGACCAGCCCGCCGCCGGTGCCTTCGGCGGAGAGAACCTGCTTCCACTCCAAGCGGACGATTTCGTTGACTTCTTCGACGGCAAAGGCCTGGGTCGTGCGGGCGAATTCTGTGACCAACAAAATACCCAATCCTTTGGAGGGGTTGCAGCCGGTAATAAGCGGCAGGTTGATCACGGGAATCATCTGCCCCCGGATGTTGGCAACCCCCATGACCGAAGCGGGCGCATTGACCATGGCCGTGACCTCAGGCATGACCATGATTTCACGCACCTTGAACACATTGATGCCGAAAAGTTCGCGCTTTTGCGTGCCCGCTGCTTCACCTAACCTGAACAGCAGTAACTCGAACATGCTGTTGCCGGTGAGGTTGGTCCGCTCGTCAATATCCCGCATTGCTGCTGTTGTGGCCATAACGATTTTCCAGTTAGTGTGGGTTGATGATCATGGTAACTGCATATGGCCTATTTTGGCCACAAGACCCATAGCTGCAAAGGCTGGTTCAAGCGGCCGGCCAGGTCGGTCGCTTCCGGGCCCCAACCGGCAAAATAATCGGCGCGAACAGCGCCGCGTATGGCGTTGCCCGTGTCCTGCGCCATCACCAGGCGCTGCAAGTTGGTTTGGGCGCCACTGGAGACGAGCCACACCGGTGCGCCGTAAGGAATGCTGCCGGGGTCCACGGCAATCGAGCGGCCCGCAGTCAGCGCCACGCCCTGCGCACCTCTGGGTCCGAACTGCGCATCGGATTCTGAAAGCGGCTCTTCTTTAAAGAACACAAAGCGCGGATTGGTCCAGAGCAACTCCTGCTGGCGCTGCGGGTTCTGGGCCAGCCAAGCTTTGATACCCGGCCAGGAGGCATCTTTAACAAGTCCTTGATCAAGCAACCAGCGGCCTACGCTGTGATAGGGCTGATCGTTCGTCCCGGCATTTGCTAACCTCACTGAGCGAACACTTCCATTGGGCTCGGTGATCCGCAATCGCCCCGAACCCTGAATTTGCAATATCAGCACATCCACCGGGTCTGCGACATACGCAATCACCCGGTCCTTGAGGGCTGCCTGTGCCTCCGGCAGGGTGTCAATTTCATGGCGCGTAAACCAGGGCTTGCGTTGCGCCAAATTGACGGGCGGCTGGTACACCGGTGCTTTAAATACCGACGTTGTTACGCGGCTGGCTTCAATCTGAGGTTCAAAATAGCTGGTTAACAATCCCTTGTTGTCCCCCTGCAGGTTCTCCACACGGTGCGGCTGCATGCGTGAGCGCATCCAATCGCGTTGGGTTTGGCCATCCGCATTGCTCAGGCGCTTTACATCGGCACACAGGGACACAAACGGTGCAGCAGAGCGTTCACAGCTCTTGAGCCAGGCTTTCCATGCTTCGGCCAGATTGTCTTGCTCAAATCCGGGCAATTCCATCCATGCCACTGGCACCATACGGCTCTTGGCTTGGATGATGTTGCCTGAAGTGTCAGTGGTGGAATTGGCCGGTGGCAATGATTTGGCGGCTGGTGGCTCCTTAACCACTGAAGGCGATTTGACCGGTGCGCTGCCGCAGGCCGCCAGCATTCCTACAATCGCGGCTATACACCACCAACGCAAAGAATAAGACATGGCACTGCTGTTACTCGAAGCCCTGGGAGCAGGATTGATATTTGTTGGCATCATCTGGTGGACCATGTTTTCAGGGCGGGTCAATGGTGAATTGCCTGCGCCACAAGACGACGAGCGCAAAGACAAAAACTCATAGTAATCGGTGTTGCAAGGCTGGCAATTGCACGCGCTGCTTTGCCATTGCAGCGGCATCGATGTCGGCAATCACCACGCCGCTGCCCTGTGCCTGACTGGCCAGCACCTGTCCCCATGCGTCAATGACGATTGACTGGCCCCAAGTCTGGCGACCGTTGGGATGCAGTCCACCTTGCGCGGCAGCCACTACAAACGACAGGTTTTCAATGGCGCGGGCGCGCAGCAAAATTTCCCAATGCGCCTGTCCGGTGGTGTGGGTAAAGGCTGCCGGTACTAACAGCAAATCTGCCCCTTGTGTGGCATAGCCCCGGTACAACTCCGGAAAACGCAAGTCATAGCAAACGCTCATGCCCAACTTCCATGTGTGACCATCCTTGGATGGCAGCGCAAACACTTCGGGTGCGCTGCCGCGATCAAGCACGCGTGACTCATCGTAGCGCTCGGTGCCATTGTCAAAACGGAACAGGTGAATCTTGTCGTAGCGCGCCACACAAGTGCCCTGCGGGTTGTACGCCAGCGAACTGTTGAACACGCGCTGAGGATTCGCACTGCTGATGGGCAAGGTGCCCGCCACAATCCAGAGGCCTAGCCTACGCGCCGTGTCCGCCAAAAAAGTTTGTATGGGTCGTGCCGCCTGCGTATCGACTTGCAAGGGCGATGACGAATACGATTCCTGAATGCGCAGCTTGTCGGCATCGCTCTGGCCGATCATGCAAAAGTATTCCGGCAGCACGGCCAGCTCCGCGCCCTGCGCAGCTGCCTGCGCGAGTAGCTCACCGGCTTGGGCCAGATTGACGGACAGTTCGGCCGTGGAGACCATCTGAATCGCTGCAACTTTCATGTCTATCTCCTTGGCGTAAAAACTACTTGCGCTCGACTTTGGTGACTCGCGGGTCGACCCACGTTCCATCAATCAAAAATTGTTGGGTATTGGCATTAATCAGCGGCCCCCGAAGTATGGCCTGCGCCAGAAAGGTCGTGAGTCCGATAATCGGATTCACCGCCGACGCCAGCAGTGATGCACTGCCCGCGTTGATTTCCGGAATGACGACTACGTCGATGTTCTGCGTTTCTTTTTCGATGTCAGCCTGTCCATCCATAAACACCACGGCGTTTACACCCCGCATCTGTAGGTTATTGGTGCGTGCAATGCCCTGCTCGATGTTGACATCGCCGCGCACATAGTCGAACGCAAACCCATCCGAAAAAACGTCGCGAAAATCCAGCGTCAGTCGCCGGGGCAGCGATTGCAGGCTCAGCACCCCGAAGAGCTTGGCAATGCCGGGATCAGCCTTGAGAAACTGGCCTGCCTCCACATTCACATTCATGGCACCGCTCATGCTGGGGTAGTCCAATGTGACCGGCGATCCCAGCCAGGACACCTGCCCCTCGATTTTGCCTTTGCCTTTGGCAATCACTCCGGGCATATCAAGCCGTTTGAGCAAGTCACCGGAATCCGCAATATCGAGCTTGAAATTGAGCACAGTGCGACGTCGCTCTCGCGCGCTGCGCGGCAGGCTGATGGAAGCTTGCGCATTGACATTGGTCCAGTTGCCCGTAGCCGTCAACGTGGCTTCCGGCATCGTGACATTTAAGCGGTTCAAGCGCCATTCGCGACTACCGTCGCGCGCAGCGCCACTGAACATATTGGTGGCCTGCATATCGACGCGCCCCAATTTTTTTCCTCGCAGCACAAAGTCCTCTACCACGACATCCAGCCCCGGAATGCTGGCGGGCTGCTGGTCCAGCAAGGTCTCCATATCCTGCGCGGCGCTGGGCCCCAGATTTAAATGCGCCAATCGCGCAAACAGGCGCCCCTGACTGTTACCGGACGGCTGGCGGTATTCCACGTAACCGTTGATTTCATTGGCATCCACATTGGCACGCCACACCAGCCCGTCACGCCCGCCTCCGACCACCACGTTGTTGATCTTGCGGCCCTCCACCAATAACTCTTTGGCACGAATTGCCAGGGTGTTGGGCAAATAGGCCATAGCCGATGCGGGAATGCCTGCCGCAGGCTGCGCGCCGGTGCTGGTCGCTGCCCCTATGGTCGACAAAACACCGACCCAGGCATCCACGTCCAGCTGACCCATATTGACGTTGGCGACCACGCCTTCAGCAGGTATCGGTGCCGATTCGTCGTTCGCCAGGCCAACGGCTATGGCGCCACGCAGCACCCGACTATCAGGGCCGGAAATATCACGCACGTACACCACATTTGCAAGACGCCCTACGTCAATCGAAATCTGGTCCTGCAGCTTGGCACCGGCCAAGTTGGAACCGCGCACCAGTGCTGTCTCGAAACGCAATGGAATAGAGGTGTCGGCCGCTTTGGAAAACGGTGCCGGCAACGTCAACGCCATACCCGTCAGTGGACTGGTAATCAGGAGCTCCGGTGTGCCACTGCGCAGACCAATGGTGGCGCTGTAACTGGTGGAACCGCTGGCAAATTGTCCGAGGCGTGCCACCGCACCCAGCTCCCGCGCCTGACGCATACCCTCTGCAGTAGCGGTGCCTAGCAAGCGCAACACGTTGACCTGCGGCCGTCCCGGCGTCGTGCCCGAAAGTGCGGCCGGTGCCGGGTTGTTAGTACTTGAGCCCGCCACACTCAGACCACCGTCAATGCGCATGTCGCCGCCCAGCGCGCGCGCCTGACCACCCGTGACGGTGAAGCCGCTTTCCGTAAATGCAATCTGCCCGCGGGCGCGCACTAGGCGCGGCAGATCCGGCGAAATTTGCACATCATTACCCGCCAGAACGATGGACCCTTGCACTGTGGAGCGTTCCACATTCATCACCGGCACTTGTAATTTGAGCTTGTAATCAGCATTGCCACTGGCTGTTGCACGCGAAAGCACTTTGTTGGTCCAGACACTCACCGGCGAATTGTTGACGACACCAAGCGCGTCCAGCAAGGGCCCCTTGCCTTCTACATTCACCGCCACCACCGGCGCGTCATACAGTTTGCTGATCGTGGACTCACCCTTGGTGACCTGCAATCCGGGGCTGCCGGCCACCATCGCCTTGCCGCCTTTGACGTGCAGGTTGTCGTGCTCGATGAGCAGTTCACCGGAGGCCTGGGTGAGTACAGGCCACAGCATGCTGTCCTTTGGCAGCAGAAAAGGCGGGGCAAAGGCAAACATGGCGTTTTGAAAAACACCACCGATACGGAATTCACCTTGCTTGCTGTCATAAAACGGAAACTTGGCCAGGTCGCCTCGCACTTTGAACTTGACGTTGCTGGCAGTTCCGCCCAGGAGCGCAGCGTGCAAATAATCGCGGCCCTGTTTTTGCATGGCCGTGGGCAGGTAGCGATGCAAGGCGGCGCCCTCCAAACGGCTCAATGTGCCCTGCAAATCCAGGAATCCGGGCTCGCTGGCGCGTTGTACTTGTTTGGCTGAAGGTGGTGCACTTTGCCATTTGATTTGTGCTTCACCCTGTCCATCGCTATTCGCAAACTGCAATTTGCTGACATCAACTTGCACTTGCCTGGCGTCCCACTTCCACTGCACCTGCGCCGCCAGACTATCAAAGGCCAGCGTCGGCTCATCAAAAATCTCCGGCAACTCCAAAGCGCCGTTTTTCATGGCAACGCTGGCCTTACCGTTGCTCTGGTTGACATCGAAATCGATATCTGCGCCTCGCACGCCGGGAACTCCACCCTCACCTTTAGCCGAAGCAGCCACCTGCAAACCACTGACGTGCCCTTTGGCGGCGAATTTTTGTGGTGCCGCCAATGTGCCTTGCCAACCCAATTGCAATGTGTCAACCAGCCCCTTTGGTCGTAAGGCCAGCAGCTTGTCGTGCAGCGCAGAATCCAGGGGAAGCCGGTTGGCGATTTCGGCCATGGCAGCAAGATCCATGCGGTCTGCGTTGAGCTCACCATGCGCCGACGGTGGCGAGCCACGCTGCAGTGCATTCCCTTGTGCATCAAACAATGCCAGGCGCACATTGCCACCGGGCCAACGCAGTCCGTCCCGCGTCTCAAAGGCCAGGTCGTGCGTGAGGTACTCCAGGCCGCCATCCAGCAGGTTAAATCCCAGCCGTCCGGACATCCAGACAAAATCCAATGCCTCAAGCTTGGGCGAAACTTTGGCGGTCACTTCGTTCAAGCTGACATCTGCAGTGGCGCTCACGATTTTGGCGCGATCAATATCAACCCAGGCACGCACTGCGCCACTGCCTTTTGAAAGCTCAAAACCCAAATCCGCATAGTTGCGCAAACGCGCCAGATCCAGCACGTCGGTGCGCGCGTACAACTGGCCGGCCCATTCGCGCCAATTGCCTTTTCGGGTTGATAAAAAGGGTTGTTTGAATTGGCCCATCCACGTAAAACGCTGGCCCCAACCGTCGGGCGGATTGGCGTCAATGCGCAGCGCATGGCTTCGCAAGTGGTTGCGCAGGACGATGTCTACATCGTCCAGATCGAGCGCCGGGGCGGGGCGGGTTTCATCGGTCCAGCGGATTTTGCCGTGGCGTATGGCCAACTCGCTTTGGGAAAAAAGCCAGTCGGCTCCCTCGGTTCCCGCGCTTTGGTTGTCCGGCAATTCAAAGCCTGCGATCCAGAACCGGCCGTCTTTGGCGCGGCGCACGTCAAGCTGCGGACCGTCCACATATAGCTGCTCAAAGCCTAACCCGAGCGCCGAGCGTGGCGACAAAGCAGCCAGTACAGAGGGCAATACCAATGCGTCGCGGCCCTGTGCATCCTGCAGACGTACATCCCGGAGTTCAACCGAAGGAATCAGGCCGTTGGACTTGGCATTGACGGCACCGATGCGTACCGTGACGCCCAGCGACTTGGTGGCCTGTTGCTCCAGCCACGGGCGCAAATCACCGATTCGCGGCACAATCACAAAATGCAGGCCACCCCAGACAAGACCCAACGTGACCCATGCTGATGCAAGCAACCATACGGCCCACCTCGCCAGGGCCGAAAATACCCTCAGCCATGGTGAGGGGGTAGAGATCACATCGTTCATCGTGCTGGATTCAATAAGATCGGAATTATGACCCGCGCGCTCTCGGATGGCTCACGCTTTGCACAGCGGATACGTAGGCGTTACAGCGCCGAACTCAACCTACTTCAAGCCGGCGTACCCGATCGTGCAGCAATGCAGCAATTGTTTGCCACGCTTAAGGCCCATGGATCGGACACCGGCACCGCACTGCGGATCACCCGCCAACTGGTTCTGGAGCGCCTGATTTGCCTGGACTGCGACGCCACGTGTACGCTCGATACCGTCACCACCACGATGACCACACTGGCGGAGTGGGCGCTGGACATTGCGTTTTTTGAGAGTAGTGCCGCACTTGACGCAGTGCATGGTGCGCCGCTGGCGCCGGACGATGCGCGCGCGCAACTATTGATCGTCGGCATGGGCAAGCTCGGTGCCCGCGAACTCAATGTGTCCAGCGACATCGACTTGATCTATTTGTTTGACCATGATGGCGAAACCGCCGGCACTGCTGACGGGCGCGGCAAACTGTCCAATCAGGAATACTTTGGCAAACAGGTGCGCGCCATCTACACACTGATCGGTGACACCACCGAACATGGCTTTGTATTCCGGGTGGACTTGGCGCTGCGCCCCAACGGCAACTCCGGCCCCAGCGCCGTATCACTGGCGGCCTTGGACGAATACTTTCAGGTTCAGGGCCGTGAGTGGGAGCGTTTTGCGTGGCTGAAAAGCCGCGTCATTGCGCCCGCCACCGCGTCGGCATCAAGCTGCGCTTTAGGCCTGCGCACGGTAGTTGTACCTTTTGTGTTCAGGCGCTACCTGGACTACAACGTATTTGACGCACTACGTGTGCTGCACCGCCAGATTCGCGATCACGCCACTAAACGCAGTGCGGGACACCCCGAGCGAGGCAACGACGTGAAACTTTCACGTGGCGGTATTCGTGAAATTGAATTCACGGTACAGCTGTTGCAGGTAGTGCGCGGTGGCCAGTTTCCGGAGTTGCGCACGCGGCCCACGGCTAGCGCCTTGCAACGCGTGGCCAAGGCGGGATTGATGTCGCAGGCCACTGCCGATGCGCTGGTTCGCGCTTATATTTTTTTGCGCAAGGTGGAGCACCACATTCAGTATTTGGACGACCAGCAAACCCATGTGCTGCCCACGCAAGACAGCGACCTGACCTGGCTTGCCCGGAGTCTTGGATTTGCGGACTCCGGCGCCTTTCTGGCCGAGCTGGATGCCAACCGTGAACTCGTAGCGCAGGAATTTGACGCGCTGCTGGGAGGTGACCACCAAGTATGCAAGGGCTGCAAGGGCAAGGCTGCTGCGCCGGATGCCAGCGATTTCGAAGTCCTGCTGACCCACACGCAAGGGGCATTTCGCGAACGGCTTTCGAGCTGGCAAACGCACCCGCGCGTGCTCGCTCTGCGCGATGAGTCCCGGAGCCGGCTCGGTCGCCTTGTGCTGCGCACTGCGCAGTGGGTGGCCGAGGGCCATGTCACCGAACAAGCAGCGGTGCGACTGGCCGACTGGATGGAACCACTGTTGCGCCGAGAAAGCTACCTGGCATTGTTGCTGGAGCGGCCCAATGTGCACGAACGGCTGTTGCGCATGCTGGGTGCGGCGCGCTGGCCAGCGCGCTACCTGCTCAAGTATCCCGGTGTGATTGACGAACTGGCAGCCGGCAGCATGCTGGAAGAACGCTTTGATCCGGTAGCTTTTGAGGCTGAACTCGAAAGTCGGCGCTCCGCTTTGATTGGTAGCGCCGAAAACGATGACGAAACTCTGCTCAACCTGCTGCGTCGTGCCCACCATGCAGAAGTCTTTCGCACACTGGCACGCGATATAGAGGGTGTACTAAGCGTTGAACAAGTGGCCGACGACCTGAGCGCATTGGCGGAAACCATATTGCGGGTCACGGCGCGCTGGTGCTGGGATCGGCTGAAAAACCGGCACCGGCCGGAAATGCATTTCGGCATCATTGCCTACGGCAAGCTCGGTGGTAAGGAACTGGGCTACGGCAGCGACCTGGACATTGTGTTTGTCTATGACGACGATGATGATCGCTCCAGTGAGGTTTATGGGGCGCTGGTACGCAAGCTGATCAACTGGCTCACGGTAAAGACCGGCGAGGGTGACCTGTACGAGATTGACACTGCGCTGCGGCCAAACGGCAACTCCGGCATGCTGGTGACCAGCTTTACCTCTTATGCGGATTACCAGCAGCAGCGCGGCAGCAATGCCGCATGGACTTGGGAACACCAGGCCATGACCCGTGCCCGTTGCGTGTTGGGCGATACAGACTTGAACCAGCGCTTTGAGCAAGTCCGCAAGGCTGTGATGACGGCGGTTCGTGATACTGAACACCTGCGCAGCGAAATTGAGGACATGCGGGCAAAAGTGCGTAGTGCGCATCCGGTCAAATCAGACGCGCAACAGCCTCAGTTCGATGTGAAGCATAGCCCGGGCGGCATGGTCGATATTGAATTTGTAGTGCAGTTTCTGGTGCTTTCGCAAGGTGTGAACCATGCAGAGTTATTGGACAACGTCGGCAACATCGCACTGTTGCAGCGCGCGCAGGCCTGCGGTTTGTTGTGCCCGCCCTTGGGTGAGGATGCCGCGCATGCGTATCGCAGTCTGCGCCAGATTCAACACAGGGCGCGGCTGAACGAAGAACCGACACAACTGGCTGTTGAGCTGGCAACTGTGGAACGCGCGGCTGGTCTGGCGTTGTGGAACGCCGTGTTTACCCCGAAGGCGGGCACACAGGACGCGCCAGTATGAATTTGTCGCAAACGTTCGGCTGGGCCTATAGCTCCATCCGAAGTTGGGTCACATCGCGTGCCGAGAGCGAGTTTGCGCCGCAGGAGCGCATGCGACAGGTGCGGGTGGCCACCACTATCGGTGTCATTGTCGGTATTTTATTTTCTATTTTTAATCTGTTGACCCCGGGCATGCAAACTTTGGGGTTTATCGAATTATTTGCCGTGGTGTGCCTGGCCACACCGGCGCTCATCATCAGCCAGTACCGGCGTTATGTGGGCTTTGCAGAGACCATGTTGTTGCTGGCGGCGATTGTGATTTTCGGTGCGCTCATCGTGCTCGGGGGCATCGAATCCACCGGACTTTTCTGGGTCTACACCACGCCTTTTCTGGCCTTCTTTTTAAAGGGTCAGCGACTCGGCAGGTTTTACAGTGTTGGTTTTCTGATTGCAGCGGCGGCGTACCTGATGTTGCTGGCGCCACACCTGTCGTTTGCACGGCATTACTCGCCGGTTACCAGTTTTCAATTTTTACTTTCGCTGGGTTTTTATACCCTGGTAGCCGCCGCGTTCGACTACGTGCGTACGCGTTATGACGACCAGTTGCGCAAGGAAAAGGAAAAGGCGGAAGCGGCTTATCTGGTCAAATCGCGGTTCCTCGCAGCTGCCAGCCATGACCTGCGCCAGCCTGCCCACGCTTTGGGCATGTTTGTAAGCCGATTGATGCAGATGCCGTTGGATTCACGAACCGGTGAAATCGTGGCGGGCGTAGATGCCTCCACGCGCGCACTGCAGGAAATGCTGGATGTATTTTTTGATTACTCGCGGCTCGAAGCGCAGTCGGCTGAAGTGGTTTTACGTCCGGTGGCGCTAAGCACGGTATTGGAGCAGCTTGGTTTTTTCTTCAACGGCATTGCGGCGGAGAAAGGACTGCGATTGCATTTTCGAGGTACCAATGCCTGGGTACAAAGCGACCCGGTTCTGATACAGCGCATTTTGCTCAATCTGGTCAGCAACGCGCTTCAGTACACGCAGCACGGAACAGTACTTGTCGCCTGTAGGCCCAGCCATGATGAGGCGCATTTGCGCATCGAAGTTTGGGACAGCGGAATCGGTATCGCACAGCAACACCATGAAAAAATATTCGAGGAATTTTTTCAGGTAGAAAACCAGCAACGCGACCGCACCAAGGGTCTGGGTCTGGGTCTGAGCATGGTGAGCCGTTCGTGCCGCTTGCTAAACCATCCGCTGCATCTGCGCTCCGAACTGGGTCGTGGCTCTCGATTCAGGCTCACCGTGCCACTGGCGCCGTCAGGGTTACAAAAATCATCGTCGGCTGATGGTGAGCTCTGCGAAGCCATGGCCGGCGCCAGTCTGCAAAATATGCACATTTTGTTGGTGGAAGATGACGCACTGGGCAGCAGCGCGTTGGTGGGCTTGCTGCAGTCCTGGGGCTGCAGCGTAACGCTTGCCGAATCTGCGCAGGACGCATTGGAGAGGGTGGGACGTATGCCGGTACCCGATTTTGTGATCAGCGACTTCCGTCTGAGTGGCAGTAAAAATGGCGTGGAGGCCATTGACCTGATGCGCGAGCACCTTGGCGTCAACTTAAAGGCCTGCCTGATCAGTGGCGACACAGCGGAAGATGTCAAACGCAAGGCCGCGACCGCCAGCCTGGTGTTGCTGCAAAAGCCGGTTGCGCCGAGCAAGCTGCGCAGCATGTTGCAGCGTTCACGTGCGAACTCTGCAGTGCCTACGCACTCCTGATTTTTTTGACCAACGCGGTGGTCGAATATCCCTGCACAAAAGGTAAGGCCAGCGCCTTGCCGCCCCAGCTTTGTACCAGTGCAGTTTCCGGAAGTGTTTGCATGTCGTAGTCGCCGCCCTTGACCAGAATATCGGGCCGGATTTCACCGATGATTTCCACCGGGGTGTCTTCATCAAACCAGCTCACCAGACTGACTGCTTCCTGCGAGGCCATCACGATGGCGCGGTCTTCGTCTTTGTTGAGCGGGCGGTCGTCGCCCTTGCCTAAACGCCTGACTGATGCATCGGTATTGAGCGCCACGATCAGGCTTCCCCCGAGCGCGCGGGCCTGCGCCAGATACATCACATGGCCGCGGTGCAGCACATCAAACACGCCATTCGTAAATACCCAGGGCCTGGGTAACTGCGCCACCGCCTTCGACAAATCCGCGCGGGCACATAGTTTGGACAAAAACTCCGGAGGGCTAAATGGTTCGGTTACTTGCATGGGCGCGATGCTAGCAGGGAGCCGTGGGCTTTTGTTTGGCCGTGGATTGCCCTACTATTTAACGCTTTGGTGCAATATGGCCATGGATAATCTTCTTTTTCATGAACCTCATTCCCGTCAGCATCGATTCGATACACGTTGGCCGCCCCTTACCATTTCATTTGGTGGACAAGGACGGCGTGTTGTTGGCGCGCAAAGCGTTTGTGGTGCGCTCCAAAGGGGATTTGATTGATATTGCCGACCGTGGCGGGGGCTTGTTCATTGATGGCGTCGATGCCGATGCTCTGCAACGCGCCTATCTGGACCAACTGCAAACGCTGTTGCGTGAAGACAAATCGCTAGGCGTTATTGCCGGCTCCAAACTGTCGGCCGAAGCTGCCACCCGACGTACCGCTACGGATACCGGACGGATCGACTGGTTTGACCTGCAGGAACAGGCTAACTTCATGCTGCGTGACAAAACGCCAGCGAGTTTCAGGGACCGGCTGGACCACATTCACGAGGTGCTGACCGAGCAGTTGCGGCGTAATCCCGACGGCACCCTGTTCGCCTTGATCCATCTCTCCAGCACCGAGACCCAAAGGTACAGCGCCACGCATGCCATGCTGGTCAGCGTAATGTGTGCACTGGCATCACGCGAAGTGTTGAAGTGGCCTGAGCCGGTGGAAACCCTCCTGCGCAAGGCGGCCTTGACCATGAATATCGGCATGACCGATTTGCAGGACAAACTGGCTCGTCAACCACTGCCGCCTACTACCGAACAGCGTGGCGTCATTGATGCGCATGCTGCAACGTCGACGGCGCTTCTTGCACGGCTTGGCGTCACCGACAACACCTGGCTTGAAGCCGTGCGCGAGCACCATACCCAAACTCCGGGCCCACTGCGGGGCAAAACACCGGCACAGCGACTGGCACGCCTGATGCAGCGCGCCGATATGTTTGCGGCCCGTTTGGCACCGCGTGCATCGCGCGCGCCGATCAGCCCGGCTGCCGCCATGCAGGCCTGTTATTTTGATGAGAATAAGGAAGTTGATGAGGCCGGGGCTGCGCTTATCAAGGCGGTGGGGATTTACCAGCCGGGCTCGTTTGTGAAATTGGCTACCGAAGAGATTGCCGTGGTCATACGCAGGGGCACTAACACCAACACGCCGCGCGTGGCCGTGCTGATAAATCGCAGTGGCATGCCTACTGTGGAACCGACGATTCGCGATACGACGCTCAAGGACTATCGCATCACCGCCAGCGTGGCACACCGAGATGTGCGAGTTCAGATTAATCTGGAAAAGTTGCTTCCGTTAACTTTGGGTACGACCTCAGACCGCCCCTGGTGATGCCACCTCGGGCGCGACACCAAGCTCCCGGGAAAGTTCTTTACGGTATTTGTTGAGCTCTTGCACAGTGTTAAAACTTCGCTCCATCAAGAGGCTGAGGTTGTGCAAAATGCGCTCTACCACTTTAGTCTCCCATACCGCGTCAAAGTTGATCTGCTTGTCCAGCCAGTGCTCCAGCCACTCCGGGTTTGGCAGGCGGCTTTGAATCGTGTCTTTGGGAAACAGTGCCTTATTGACGTGCAGATTGGTGGGATGCAAGGCCTGTGCAGTGCGCCGTGCACTGGCCATCAGCACACCGACTTTGGCAAATGCGCTCTTGGCTTCCACGCCGAAATTTTGAATCGCACGCTTCATGTACTTCAGGTATGCGCCACCATGGCGCGCTTCATCCTGGCTGAGTTTGGTGTAAATGGCTTTGATGACGGGTTCGCTATGCCATTCACTAGCCCGGCGATACCAATGGTTCAGGCGGATCTCGCCACAAAAATGCAGCATCAATGTTTCCAGCGCGGGTGCGGGATCAAATTCAAAGCGCACCGCATGCAACTCTTCTTCGGTAGGAACCAGATCCGGGCGAAAACGGCGCAGGTACTCCATCAGCACCAGGGAGTGCTTTTGTTCTTCAAAAAACCAGATCGACATAAAGGCGGAAAAATCGCTGTCACCCCGGTTGTCGCGCAGGAACATTTCAGTAGCCGGTAAAGCCGCCCACTCGGTAATTGCATTCATTTTGATAGTGGTGGCCTGCTCGTCTGAGAGTTGACCGGCATCAAATGTTGCCCAGGGGATGTCCTTGTCCATGTCCCAACGGACGGATTCCAACTGTCTGAAAAGTTCTGGGTACAACATGCGTGCCTTTCTGATCGGTGGAATTCTAGTATCGGGCCAAGGCCTTATCGTTACAGGTGTATGACCGGGTGTAAGCACTGTGGACGCAATTCCCTTTTCTGAATATGGTCGAAATACTGCAGAATACGCTAAATTACTAATCGGTCACAAAATAACCGAACAGTTCAACTATATGAAAATTGCCATTATTGGTTCAGGGATTTCAGGACTTGCGGTTGCGCACCGTTTGCAGGGTCGTGCCGACATCACGCTGTTTGAGGCAGGAAATTACTACGGGGGACATACCCACACCGTGGATGTCACACTACAAGAGGCCGGCAAGCCACTCACCTATGGCGTGGATACCGGGTTTCTGGTGTTTAACGAGCGGACTTACCCGAACCTGATTGCGCTGTTTGCGGAGCTGGGTGTTGAAACCGCCAAGTCGGACATGTCGTTTTCGGTCCAAGTACCGGGCGCCAAGGGCAACCGGGCGCTGGAGTGGAGTGGCTCCAACCTCAACACCGTGTTTGCCCAACGCGGCAACCTGCTCAACCCCCGCTTTATCCGCATGCTGCGCGATGTCTTGCGCTTTAACCAGTTGGCTACTGATATAGCGCAGCGCAATGCGGAGGCGGAACTGGTACAGCCGCTTTCGGAGTTTTTGCGCGCGCACGGCTTCTCGGAAGAGTTCAAGAGTTGGTATTTCCTACCCATGCTGGGTTGCATCTGGAGTTGCCCGACAGACCAGATGCTGCAATTCCCGGTGGCCACAATGATCCGGTTCTGCCACAACCACGGCCTGATTCAGGTGAGCAATCGCCCACAGTGGTGGACCGTCAAGGGCGGCGCGAGGCACTATGTCGAAAAAATTGTGGCGCGCATTGCAGACAAGCGACTGAGCACCCCGGTGCAGCGCGTGATCCGTGAGAGCGAAGGAGAAGGCGCTGGCGTATTAATAAGCTCCTTGGGTCAAACGGAGCGGTTTGATAAGGTGGTCCTGGCCTGTCACTCTGACCAGTCTCTAGCGCTATTGGGCGACGCCAGTGCCGCGGAGCGCGCCACGCTGGGTTCAATCCGGTATCAGGACAATCTTGCGGTTTTGCATACTGATGCATCAGTGCTGCCCCAAAGTCGCCTGGCCTGGGCTGCCTGGAATTACGAACGATCCGCCAACACAGAAAAGACAGAGGCCCGTGTGTGTTTGCACTATCTGCTCAATATGTTGCAGCCACTACCGTTCCAAACCAGCGTTGTAGTTTCGCTCAATCCGATTCAACCCATTGATGCGCGGCATGTCCACGACACCTTTGAATATGCGCACCCGGTGTTTGACCTTGGCGCGATTCGTGCTCAGGGCGAAGTGCCTGCCTTGCAGGGTCAGCGCAACACCTTTTTCTGTGGCGCCTGGACAGGCTATGGCTTTCACGAAGACGGTTTGAAATCCGGCCTTGAGGTTGCCGCCCGGATTGAAAAAACCTTGCAGGTCTGAATCAAGATCCAACAACTTATGCCCGAATTGCAAACAACGACCGCCGACTTTGCAAATGCGCCCCTGCTGGGCTTCGGGCAGGTGCGGCATGCGCGCCTCAAACCTGCAAGAAACACCTTTGTCTACGGCACTTTTTTTCTGATGCTTCCCATGCGCAGCCTGCGACGCAAAGGAGCCGGCGAATTGGCCTACAACCACAGCGGGCTGATTAGTTTTTTTGATGCCGACCATGGCGATGGCCGCAGTGTGGCAGCCGGTGGCGCATTAGCTTGGTTAGATGAGCTGCTTGCGGCACAAAACATTGAAGGTGCCGATGGAGAAATCTGGCTGCACTGTTATCCGCGGGTACTGGGCTACACCTTCAAACCGGTGAGCTTTTGGTACTGCCATCGCGCAAACGGTAGCCTGCGTGCGATTGTGGTGGAGGTGAACAATACCTTCGGCGAGCGGCACTGCTATTTGCTCGATGAACCGGCCTTCGGGCGGGAGTTACGCGCGCAAAAGGCATTTCACGTGTCGCCGTTTTGCAGCGTTGAAGGCGGCTACCGCTTTCGTTTCATGGTCACTGCGGACCGCACACGCACGGTGGCCCGCATTGATTACGATGACGCGCAAGGCCCGCTATTGGAGACCAGCGTGAGTGGCACGCTGGAGCCTCTGTCAGCAAGCACAGTACGGCGTGCGCTTTTGCGCTACCCGGCCATGACATTCGGTGTTGTTTTGCGCATCCATTGGCAGGCCGCCAAATTGTTTTTGAAGAAAATCCGGTTTATCAGCAAGCCCGTGCCCCCTGAATCGTTCGTCAGCCGGTAGTGGCTTTGCCCTGCCACTTATTTCAATGCACACCACTCGATGAATATGAACACCAACAGCCTCAACCCCGCACGCAGCGACTCGTATTCCCTGCCGCAAGGCGCGCCTGCTGCTGCAAGAACCGTTTTTAAACTATTGCAAAAGCTCAGCCATGGCAGCCTAACGGTGCAAATGCCCGACGGCAGCATGCAACGCTTTGGCGGCAACACCATGCCACACGCTACGCTGTGCCTGCACAACTGGAATGTTTGCGCAGCAGCCCTCAAGTCCGGTGACATCGGCTTTGCCGAAACCTATATTGCCGGTGACTGGACCACCCCCAATCTGGCCGAATTGCTGCGGGTGATGATCAAGAACCGCACTGAAATAGAGAACATTATTTTCGGCTCCTGGGCCGGACAACTGGTGTACCGCGTCAAGCACTGGTTGCACCGCAACACCCGCGCCAACAGCCAGAAAAATATTCACGCGCACTACGATCTGGGCAACGCGTTTTATACGCTTTGGCTGGACGAAACGATGAACTATTCGTCGGCCATCTTCAATGGTGATATGACGCTGCCTTTGCCTGTGGCGCAAAAAGCTAAGGTGCGCCGTGCGCTTGAACTTGCCGACGTCAAGCAGGGAGACCGCGTGCTGGAAATCGGTTGCGGCTGGGGCGCGCTTGCGGAGATGGCTACTACCGAATTCGGCGCCAGCGTCACCGGCGTAACCTTGAGTACCGAACAGCTTGCATTTGCCCGGGATCGCATGAAACGCTTCAAGGTGGAACACATGGCTGACCTGCGTATGCAGGACTACCGTGACATTCCCGATGCGCCATTTGATGCGATCTGCTCGGTCGAAATGATTGAGGCCGTGGGGCGCGAATACTGGCCGACCTACTTCAGTACCGTAGCCAAAATGCTGAAGCCCGGCGGCAAGGCCTGTATTCAAAGCATCGTCATCGATGACAAGCTGTTTGAGCGGTACATCCACTCCACCGATTTCATTCAGCAATACATTTTTCCGGGTGGCTGCCTGCCGTGCCCTGCACAGTTCCAAGCGCAGGCCAAAGCTGCCGGCCTGCAGGTGGTGGATGAATTTGCCTTCGGCCACGACTATGCCGAAACCTTGCGACGCTGGCGCGACGTGTTTATGGCACGGCGAAGCGAGGTGCTGTCTAATGGCTTTGACGAGCGCTTTATCCGCATCTGGGAGTTTTATCTTGCGTACTGCGAGTCGGCCTTCGATGAGAACAACATCGACGTGGTGCAGTACACGTTGCAAAAGCCATCTCTATGACCCAAACGAGAAACCTGCGTCGTGATTTTCTAAGCCGGACTGCCATCGGCCTGGTTGCTGCGTATTGGGGTGAGCAAGCTCTGGCGCAGGTAGCAACCGCGCTGCCCGGCGAAGTTGCAAGCGAGTTGCCTGCCGCACTGTTCTCCGGCGCCGCGCGATTAAGGTTTTTCGGTTTTGATGTTTATGACTCCAAGTTGTGGGTTGGCAGCGGCTTCAAAGCGTCCGATTACGCGCGCTACCCGTTGGCACTGGAACTCAGCTATTTGCGCAGCTTGAGCGGCACTGCGATTGCCGAACGTTCCATCAAAGAAATGCGTCGCGTCGGCCCCATCAGCGCCGAGCAGGAGGCGCGCTGGCTCAAAGCCATGCAGGAGGCGTTCCCCGACGTCAAGGCGGGCGACCGCATTGTGGGACTGCACACGCCCGGCACAGGTGCACGCTTTTGGTACAACGGCCAAAGCCGCCCGGCGGTGCCTGACACGGAGTTCAGCCGCTATTTTTTCGGTATCTGGCTGCACGACAACACCAGCGAACCCAAACTGCGAACCAGCCTGCTAGAGCACGCTGCGCAATGAACGATTTCCGTTTCGGCTGGCGCGAAGGCATCTGCTACGGATTAATGGGCTTTCCGCTGGCCTTTGTGGCATTGCCTCTGTACGTGATCCTCCCCAATTACTACGCCAAAGCTTTCGGGGTGCCACTCACTGCGCTGGGCTTGCTGCTATTGGGCGCACGTTTGCTGGATGCCTTGATCGACCCGCTGTTGGGGCGCTGGAGCGACAATCTATTTGCGCGCTCACTGCATGCGGTGCTGGCCTGGGCTGGAGCTGCGGCAATCGTACTGGCCGGCGGGTTTGCCTTGTTGTTTTTTCCGCCGGTGAGCGATATTGCTGCCCTTCTGGCATGGGCGGGCGTATGTCTGCTCATCACCTATATCGCGTACAGCGCATTGAGCATTACGCACCAGTCCTGGGGCGCAATGCTTGGCGGCAATGAGGCGCAACGTAGCCGCCTGGTAGCGTGGCGGGAAGGCTTAGGGCTGCTGGGCGTGATCGTGGCGTCCATCGCTCCGGTGCGTTGGGGTATGGGGGTGACGGCGATTCTGTTTTTGGGCGCTCTCTTGGTAGCGTGGGTGGGGTGGCGTCGCGCACCTCAACCCGTCAAAGCGGCGTCCGGCAGCGCGCCTTCAACCACCAGGCAGACTTCGATTTGGTTGCCGTTTTCGCGACCGGGCTTCCGGGCCTTGCTTGCCGTTTTTGTGGTCAATGGCATTGCCAGCGCCGTGCCCGCCACTTTGCTATTGTTTTATGTGCAGGACCGGCTGCAAGCACCGCAGGCGATGCAAGCCGAGTTTCTGGGTGTGTACTTTGTTTGCGCCGCACTTGGCATTCCGTTGTGGTTACAAGTGGTGCAGCGCATTGGCCTGGCAAAAACCTGGGGTGCTGGAATGTTGCTCTCGATTGCGGTATTCATCTTTGCATCGCGGCTTGGCAATGGTGACGTTATCGGCTTTTTGGTGGTGTGTGTGCTCTCCGGCGCTGCCCTGGGTACCGACCTGGCTTTGCCGGGAGCCATGCTGGCAGGCACCATTGCAGGCAATGGCGACCGCGCCAGTGCCGAGGGTGCTTACTTCGGCTGGTGGAACTTTGCCACCAAACTCAACCTGGCGCTGGCTGCCGGTGTCGCACTGCCGGCGCTGGGCCTATTGGGCTACACACCCGGCGCACAAGACGAGTCTGCGCTGCGCGCACTCACCTGGGCTTATTGCCTGTTGCCATGTGGACTGAAGCTATTGGCAGCCGGTTTGCTCTACACGCTAATCATCCGAAAGACTCCATGAAACGACGTTTACTTTTTGCCAGCGCAGCAATTGCAATACTGTTGACATTGGGCGGCTGTGCGAGCCAGAAGATCAGCAACTACACCGCCGAGAAACCGGTACTGGAGTTGCAGCAATACTTTAACGGCACGCTGGACGCCTATGGTGTGTTTACCGATCGCTCCGGCCAGGTGGTCAAGCGGTTTACGGTGGTGATGGTATGCACCTGGCAGGGCAATGAAGGCACGCTGGACGAAAGCTTCACCTACTCCGACGGCACCAAGCAAAAACGCATTTGGCGACTCACCAAAGAGGCCAATGGCCGCTTTACCGGCCGCGCAGATGACGTGGTCGGCGTGGCGCAGGGCGAGAGCCTGGGCAACGCACTGCACTGGAACTACACACTCAGCCTGCCGGTGGATGGCTCTGTGTACGAGGTGCAGTTTGATGACTGGATGTACTTGATGACCGACAAGGTCATGCTCAACAAGGCGACCATGAGCAAATTCGGCGTGCGGCTGGGCGAGGTCACTTTGTCCTTTACCAAGCGCTAAGACAGCCGCATTTAGAAAGACTGTATGGCACTGAACCCGCCCCTGGTTGACT
>CANBYM010000036.1 GCA_947373605.1 Comamonadaceae bacterium | reverse complement strand
CGTACTTGAAGTCAATCCCCGCGCCAGCCGCACCGTGCCCTATGTGTCCAAGGCCACCGGTATTCAACTGGCCCAAGTGGCAGCGCGCTGCATGGCGGGGCAAACGTTGGCCAGCCAGGGCGTTACCAAAGAAGTGACACCGCCTTACTTTAGTGTGAAGGAAGCGGTGTTCCCCTTTGTGAAGTTCCCCGGTGTCGACACCATTCTGGGCCCTGAGATGAAGTCCACCGGCGAAGTTATGGGCGTAGGCAAAACGTTCGGCGAGGCGTTCGTCAAATCGCAAATCGGCGCAGGCGCAAAATTGCCGCGCGGCGGCAAGGCATTTATCTCCGTCAAGCAAAGCGATAAACCGCGCGCCGTGCAAGTGGCGCGCAATCTGGTGGCCATGGGCTTTGAGATTATTGCTACCAAAGGCACTGCAGGCACTATTAATGCCGCCGGTGTGGCCTGCGTGGTGGTCAACAAAGTGACCGAAGGGCGCCCGCACATCGTGGACATGATCAAGAACAATGAAATTGCGCTGGTCATCAACACGGTGGAAGAGCGCCGTAATGCGATTGTGGATTCGCGTCACATCCGCACCTCGGCGCTACTGGCGCGCGTGACCACTTACACCACCATTGCCGGTGCGGAAGCGGCTGTCGAAGGTATGAAATATCTCGACAATCTCAGTATCATTTCTGTGCAGGAAATGCATGCGCAACTCGTAGCCTGAACGCCGGCATAACTTGGCATAATTGCCCCTAAGCGAACAGGACAGTGCCGCGCGTAAGCGCCGCACTGTCCTTGTACTTTCAGGCATCCGAAATCCAGATTAAGACACCATGGCAACTTATCCCATTACCAAGCGCGGCGCAGAGATTCTTAAGGCGGAATTGCACAGGCTAAAAACGGTGGAGCGCCCTGCGGTGATTCAGGCAATTTCCGAAGCCCGTGCACAAGGGGATTTGAGCGAAAACGCCGATTACGACGCAGCTAAGGAACGCCAGGGTTTTATTGAGGGGCGCATTCAGGAAGTCGAAGGCAAGCTTTCTGCCGCACAGGTCATTGACCCATCCGGCGTGGATGCGGGGGGTCGCGTTGTTTTCGGTGCCACCGTTGAGCTGGAGGATGAAAATACGGGTGACCGAGTGAAGTACCAGATCGTCGGCGAAGACGAGGCTGACCTGAAACTCGGCCTCATCAACATCAGTTCGCCCATCGCACGCGCTTTGATCGGCAAGGAAGAGGGCGACACAGCCGTGGTGCAAGCGCCAGGGGGCGAGCGGTCCTACGAAGTGGTATCGGTCCACTACATCTGATGGCATTCAAGCGCGCAGTGGTGCGTAGCCTGCCGCTATGGCTGACGGCTGCGTGGGTCATGAGCCTGACGACTCTGGGCTTTTTTGTGGTGCCCATGCTGTTTGCCAATCTTCCCAGTCCGGCCATTGCCGGTGCGATGGCTGCTAAGTTGTTCGCCGCGCAAACCGCAGTGTCAACTGCATGTGCCTTGGTATTGGTGCTCGTTTTACGCGCATCGGACGCGGCTGTGCCAGAGGCCATAAGTCAGTCCATCGCCATGTGGGCGCTGGGTGGCGCATTACTGGCTTTACTTGTGCAGTTCGGCGTATCGCCGCGCATTATTGCGCGCGAAAACCTGGCGCTTTGGCATGGCCTGGGCAGTGCGATGTACTTTGTTCAGTGGCTTTGTGCGCTGATGAGCTTCGGCACATTGACCCGTTTCGCCACTGCATCGTCATAAAAAACCCCGCACTTTTGCGGGTTTTGGTTCAGGTTTGGCTGCGCTTTTTCAGGCTGACTTTGGGCTTGGGTTTGGCGCGCTTGACGTTACCACCCGCCGTCAGGCGCTGATTGCCCAACACCCGCAGTGTTTTGACTTCGGGGCGCTGGCCCGCCCGTTTGCTGTACTTTAGAACTTTGAAGTCGCGCGGACCGGGCATGCGATCCTCGTCCAGCACGCGCTCTTTCTCGGCTTGAGGCCGCCACAACACCAACAACTTGCCAATGTGTTGAATGGGCGCTGCGCTGAGTTCCTCGGTCACCGACTGGAACAATTCTTCGCGCGCTCCGCGGTCGTCGGAAAAAACGCGGACTTTGATCAGTCCATGTGCGCTCAAGGCGGCGTCGATTTCTTTTTTTACGTTGGCTGTCAGGCCGTCACTTCCCACCATTACAACGGGATCTAGGTGGTGGGCCTCGGCACGGTGAACTTTGCGCTGGGCGGGAGTCAAATGGATTTGGGGCATGTGGGTATTATCGACGCAATGACTACGCAGAGCAAAAGTACCAAGACCGGTGGAAAAAAGGTCAACAAGGCCTGGTTGCACGACCACATCAACGATCCCTACGTCAAACTCGCGGGGCGCGAGGGGTACCGGGCTCGCGCGGCCTATAAGCTCAAGGAAATTGATGAAGCCCTGCACCTGATCAAGCCAGGACATCTGGTGGTGGATCTGGGTAGCACCCCTGGCGCATGGAGTCAGTATGTGCGGCGGCGTCTGTCGCCTGACGGGGCTGCAGCGGGCGATTTGAATGGCAGCATCATTGCGCTCGATTTATTGCCCATGGAGCCGATTGAGGGCGTCACTTTTATTCAAGGTGATTTCCGCGAGGCTGAGTCTGTGGTTCAGCTTGAGGCTGCCATGGGCGGTCGGCAGGCGGATGTGGTGGTGTCTGACATGGCACCCAACCTGTCCGGTATCGCCTCGGCTGATGCAGCGCGCATCGAATATTTGATCGAACTGGCCATTGAATTTGCCCAGAATCACATGAAGCCGCAAGGCACACTGGTGGCTAAAGTCTTTCATGGCGGCAGTTACAACGAGGTGGTTTCCCACTTCAAGGCCGCGTTTCAAACCGTTAAGCCATTTAAGCCCAAGGCCTCTCGCGACCGCTCGTCGGAAACTTTCTTGGTGGGAACCGGCTTGAAACTGAGCAAATAAGCCCTTGGCCTCCTTGTGGCTGAAATCATGAAAATGCCGCGCGTAATTGCTTGAAAAGCCTAAAATGGCACCCAACTACCCGATGCGGTGCATACCCCGCGTCCCCCGCTTTCAGTCTGGAGCCTCGCTTGAATAATCAGTGGTTTTCAAAAATTGCAGTTTGGTTGGTAATAGCGCTTGTGCTGTTTACCGTTTTCAAGCAATTCGATGCGCGCGGCGTTGCCGGTGCCGGCACGCTGGGCTATTCCGATTTCCTGGAAGAAGTCCGCAACAAGAATATCAAGAGCGCCATCATCCAGGAAGGCCAGGGCGGCACTGAGATCATTGCCGTTACCAAAGATGACCGAAAAGTCAAAACTACGGCTACCTACCTGGACCGCGGTTTGGTGGGTGACCTGATCAACAACGGCGTCAAGTTTGACGTCAAACCCCGTGAAGAAGGCTCATTGCTGATGACGCTTCTGGTCAGCTGGGGCCCCATGTTGCTGCTCATCGGTGTGTGGATTTACTTTATGCGCCAGATGCAAGGTGGCGGCAAAGGCGGCGCATTCAGCTTTGGTAAGAGCAAAGCCCGACTGCTGGACGAAAACACCAACACCGTCACCTTTGCCGACGTGGCAGGTTGCGACGAAGCCAAAGAAGAAGTCAAAGAAGTCGTGGACTTTTTGAAAGACCCCGCCAAGTTCCAGAAACTCGGTGGCCGTATTCCGCGTGGTTTGCTGCTGGTTGGCCCTCCGGGTACCGGTAAGACCTTGCTGGCCAAGTCCATTGCCGGCGAAGCCAAGGTGCCGTTTTTCAGCATCTCCGGTTCTGACTTTGTGGAAATGTTTGTCGGCGTTGGCGCATCGCGCGTGCGTGACATGTTTGACAACGCCAAAAAGAATGCGCCTTGCATCATCTTCATTGATGAAATCGACGCGGTGGGTCGCCAGCGCGGTGCCGGCTTGGGCGGTGGCAATGACGAACGCGAGCAGACCCTCAACCAGATGCTGGTGGAGATGGACGGTTTTGAGACCAACGTCGGAGTGATCGTGGTGGCTGCCACCAACCGCCCTGACATTCTGGACGCCGCCTTGCTGCGCCCGGGTCGTTTTGACCGCCAGGTGTATGTGACTCTGCCCGATATCCGGGGTCGTGAGCAAATCCTGAATGTGCACATGCGCAAAGTGCCCTTGGGCCAGGACGTGAGCCCCAGCGTGATTGCCCGTGGTACCCCCGGCATGAGCGGTGCCGACCTTGCCAACCTGTGCAACGAGGCCGCGCTGATGGCAGCGCGCCGCAATGCCCGTTTGGTGGACATGCAGGATTTCGAAAAGGCCAAAGACAAAATTTTGATGGGCCCGGAGCGCAAGAGCATGGTCATGCCCGAAGGCGAACGAAAGAACACGGCGTATCACGAATCCGGCCACGCGTTGATCGGCAAGATGTTGCCCAAGTGCGATCCGGTGCACAAGGTAACCATCATTCCCCGTGGCCGTGCTCTGGGTGTGACTATGAGTCTGCCGGCGCAAGACCGTTATTCCTATGACAGCGAATACATGCTCAACCAGATCAGCATGCTGTTTGGTGGGCGCATTGCAGAAGAAGTGTTCATGAATCAGATGACCACTGGCGCCAGCAACGACTTTGAACGCGCTACGCAAATCGCCCGCGACATGGTGACCCGCTATGGTATGACGGATGCGTTAGGTCCCATGGTGTATGCCGAAAACGAAGGTGAAGTGTTTCTGGGCCGCTCGGTTACCAAGACCACGAGCATGAGTGAGCAGACCATGCAAAAGGTCGACGGCGAAGTGCGTCGCATCATCGACCAGCAGTATTCGTTGGCCCGCAAGCTGATTGAAGACAACAAGGACAAGATGCATGCCATGGCCAAGGCGCTGTTGGAATGGGAAACCATCGACAGTGACCAGCTCGACGACATCATGGCGGGTAAAGAACCACGTCCTCCCAAAGACTGGACACCGCGTACACCCAACTCGGGTGGTGGCGACGGCGGCGGTGCAACTGCGGTAACCGCAGATCCTGCTCCAACTGCGGCCTGAACGGTCGGCTGATTTTCTGAGAACGGGGCTTTGTGCCCCGTTTTTATTGCCCAACTTCGACACAGAAAGAAACGCATGCATTGGCAAACGTCCCGCTTCTCCATTGACTTGAGCACACCCAAAGTGATGGGTATTGTCAACGTGACGCCGGATTCCTTTTCAGACGGAGGAAGCCATGCTTCCGAGGCCGCAGCAAAGGCGCATTGCGAAAAACTGGTGAAAGACGGAGCGCACATTCTGGACATCGGTGGCGAGTCCACACGCCCCGGTGCAGTGGCATTGGACGAGGCCGAAGAACTTGGCCGCATCATGCTGGTAGTGCGCCATGCCGTTAGCCTGGGGGTGCCCGTTTCAGTAGACACATACAAGCCCGCAGTTATGCAGGCCGTTTTGGATGCAGGTGCTGACATCATTAACGACGTATGGGGCTTGCGCTGGACCAGTGCGGAAAGTGACCTCCGCGGTGAATCGGTCGTAGCCGGTCACCCACGGTGCGGTGTCTGCCTGATGCACATGTACCGTGAGCCTGCCACGATGCAAATCGCTCCGATGGAAGGCGATGTGGTGCCGCAGGTGCGCGAATTTTTGCAGACCCTGGCATTTCACCTTGAGTTCATAGGCGTCCAGGCTCCACGCATTTGTATCGACCCCGGCATTGGCTTTGGCAAAACGGTTGCGCAAAATTTTGCGTTGTTGGCGCGCCAGCAGGAACTTGTCTCGCTGGGTTATCCGGTGCTGGCCGGCTGGTCGCGAAAGTCCTCACTGGCGGCGGTGACACAAACATCACTCAGTGCCGTTGCGCGCATGGACGTGCAAGACCGTATGGTGCCCAGCGTCGCTGCGGCGCTGATCGCGGTTCAGAATGGAGCAAGCGTTGTGCGAGTGCACGACGTTAAAGAAACGGTGCTGGCACTCAAGGTCTGGGCAGCAGTACGGGCCCAAGCCGAAACGACAATAAGCACACAGAGGTAAACATGAGCAGAAAATATTTCGGAACAGACGGCATTCGCGGAACCGTAGGCCAGTCGCCCATCACGCCGGACTTCGTCATGCGACTGGCGCATTCTGTAGGCCGCGTGCTCAAGCAAAAAGAAGCGCGCCCCACGGTGCTGATTGGCAAAGATACACGCATTTCCGGCTACATGCTGGAAAGCGCGTTGGAGAGCGGTTTTAATTCGGCTGGCGTCGAGGTGGTGTTGCTCGGGCCGCTGCCAACCCCTGGCGTAGCCTACCTGACCCGTGCACAACGTGCCTCGCTGGGCGTGGTCATTAGTGCCAGCCACAATCCGTTTGAAGACAACGGCATCAAGTTTTTTAGTGCTAGCGGCACCAAACTTTCCGACGACTGGGAGCTGGCCGTCGAGGCCATGTTGGAGCAGTCACCCGTTTGGGTGGAGTCTGTTGACTTGGGTAAATCGCGCCGCCTGGATGATGCAGCTGGACGGTATATTGAGTTTTGCAAAAGCACCTTTGCCAACGACCTGACGCTCAAGGGCGTGAAAATTGTCGTGGACGCTGCCAATGGCGCGGCCTACCAGATTGCCCCCAAGGTATTTCACGAGTTGGGTGCAGAGGTTGTGGCCATTGGCTGCATGCCTAATGGGTTGAACATCAACAAAGGCTTTGGTGCAACACACCCCGAAGCCCTTGTTAAGGCGGTGGTGGAGCAACAGGCCCATTTCGGCATTGCGCTCGATGGCGATGCCGACCGCCTGCAACTTGTCGACAACGAGGGCCGGTTGTTCAACGGCGACGAATTGCTGTACTTGATGGTCGACGAGCGTCTGAGCCGCGATGAAAACGTGCCCGGTGTGGTGGGAACGCTCATGACCAATATGGCCGTTGAGGTCGCCTTGAAAAGCCGCGGCGTGGCGTTCGTGCGCGCCAAGGTGGGTGACCGCTATGTGCTTGAAGAGTTGACCGCGCACCGCTGGGTATTGGGTGGCGAAGGCTCCGGCCATTTGCTGGCCCTGGATAAACACACCACAGGCGACGGCTTGATTTCTGCGCTGCAGGTATTGCAGGTGTGCGTGCGCTCCGGCAAAACCGTGGCCGAACTGTTGAAAGACGTTACCTTGTTCCCGCAAACGCTGATCAATGTACGACTGGTGACAGGGCAGGACTGGAAGTCCAATGCCCGTATGACCGAGGTCACCAAGGCAGTAGAAGCCGAGTTGGGCGACACGGGCCGGGTGCTGATTCGCGCCAGCGGTACCGAGCCCTTGGTGCGTGTCATGGTGGAAGCACGTGATGCAGATCAGGCCCGCAGTTGCGCACAACGCATCGCAGACACGTTGGCCGCCTGACGGTTGGGTGCTTCATGATCAGCATCGTTCCCGCCGACTACCGCAATTCTGCGCACGCTGCCGCGTTAGTGCAAATGCTGGATGCCTATGCGCGCGATCCCATGGGCGGCGGCGAGCCATTGAGCGATTTTGCAAAGACCCATCTGGCAGAGGCACTCGCGGCCCGACCGCAGGCCTTCAGTTTGTTGGCCTATGAAGGCGATACGCCCGTGGGCTTGGCCAACTGCATCGAAGGCTTTTCTACCTTTGCCTGCAAGCCGCTGCTGAATGTGCATGACCTGGCCGTGTTGAACAGCCACCGTGGCAAAGGCATTGCGCGCATGTTGCTCGAAGCCGCTGAAGCAATGGCCCGCGAGCGCGGAGCATGCAAGCTCACACTGGAAGTACTCTCGGGCAACCACGGCGCGGTGCGATTGTATGAACGCGTAGGCTATGCCAACTATCAGCTCCACCCGCAAGCGGGCCAGGCGCAGTTCATGCAAAAGTGGTTGGATTAAGCGTTTTCGTGCGACGCGGGCACGCTTACTATCAGCGCCCGCAGCGCGGAAAGTACTGCTTCGTCGTACAAACCCGGCACGCCATGCTGTTTGGCTGCGTCATCCCAGGCGCGCAGGCGCACCGCGTCGTCGGCAAACGGGTTGGCGTTAAAGGCATCACATTCCTGACTGTTCATCATGCCGCCTTGCAGCGCCAGACTGCGCACAGAATCTTGCGACAATTTTGCGAGGTAACCAGGCAGCGTAGTTACCATATAGCGCTTGGCTTGCACATGCAGGCGCACAGGCTCTGACACCGCATCGCCCCATATGGGATGTAACACGCGCGCACCCAGCATTTCATGGCGGTCATCAATTCCCAATAGCGTCGGAGTGCCGGGCAGGTCGGTCAGCATATGGCCGATGTCATGCAACCAGCTCGCCAGTTGCAATGACCTGGACACCCCGGCGTGCTCTGCCAAAACGCCGCATTGCCAAGCGTGCTGTAGCTGCGAAACGCCTTCGCCGGCATATTCCATGGAACCCTTTTGACGGATCAGTTCAAGCAGTTTTTCAGCGTTCATCATTTCTAGATGTTCGGTCTCGTCAATGACAGGCTTATGACGCAATGTCGTCATAAATGTTTCACAGGAAAGCAGGAAGATTGATGGCAAATGAATACGTCAGTTGTTCCCGCTATCCGCATTGTCAACGCATCCAAGTCGTTCCATCGCAAGTCCAAAGCCCTAGACCAGTTAAGCGCCACCATACTGCCAGGCGAGTGCGTAGGTTTGTTGGGCGCGTCGGGCTCCGGCAAGTCCACCTTGCTGCGCAGCTTATGCGGCCTGGAGCGGCTCGATGGAAAAGACAGCGTTGTCGAGTTGTTCGGGCAATCGCTGCAGTCGCAAGGTGTGCTTAGCGCTGACATTCGCCAGATGCGCCGCCAGACCGGCATTATTTTTCAGCAGTTCAATCTGGTCGGGCGCATGAATGTTTTGAGCAATGTGCTCACTGGCCTGCTACCACGTGTGCCACTGTGGCGTAGCCTGACCGGACGGTTCACACAAGATGAAAAGCTGCAGGCGCTCAAAGCGTTGGCCTCGGTGGGACTGGCCGACTACGCGCTGCAACGCGCCTCCACACTTTCGGGTGGCCAGCAACAGCGCGCCGCTGTAGCGCGGGCGCTGCTCCAGGGCGCGCGCATTTTGCTGGCCGATGAACCGGTGTCCTCGTTGGACCCAGAGTCCGCCCGCCGTGTGATGGACTTGCTGCATCACCTGAATCGTAGCCAAGGTATGACACTCATTGTCAGCCTGCACAACGTTGCAATGGCCCGTAAATACTGCGATCGCATCATTGCACTGCGCAGTGGTGAGCTTGTGTACGACGGCCCGCCCATCGGCTTGGATGACGCTAAATTGCGGCACCTGTACGGCGCCAGTTCCGAAGAACTTCTGCTCGACCACGATGTGACAGAAGCACCCCCATTACCCCTTGCGGCATAAAACCGCCTAACGATCAACCTGTCTCTTATCTACCCTGGAGTTCTTATGAAATTGCGTCGCCTCCTATCCGCGTCCGTGCTGGCTTTGTCCTGCGTTGCAGGCTTTGCGCAGGAAATCAGCTTCGGCATCATTGCCACCGATTCAGCCAGCGTGCAGCGCGAGCGCTGGGAACCCTTCTTCCGCGACATGGAAAAGAAGACCGGCCTGACCGTCAAATCGTTTTACGCGCCTGATTATTCCGGCATCGTGGAAGCCATGCGTTTTAACAAGGTGCAAGTCGCCTGGTACGGCAACAAGGCGGCGATTGAAGCGGTAGACCGCGCCAACGGTGAAGTGTTTTCCCAAGTGATTTATGCTGACGGAACGATGGGCTACTACGCACTGCTGATCACCCAAAAAGACAGCCCGTATAACAACCTGAACGACGTGCTGAAGAACAGCAAGTCCATCAACTTTGGCATTGGCGATCCATCATCTACCTCGGGTTTTCTGGTGCCCAGCTATTACGTATTTGCGCAAAACAAGGTGGACCAGCGCACCGCCTTCAAGACTATTCGCAATGCGAGCCACGGTGCCAACATTCAGGCTGTGCTGGCCAAGCAACTCGATGTGGCGACCAACAATACCGAAGAGATGGACAAGCTGGAAGCCACCAAGCCTGAGTTGCACAAGGAACTGAAGGTCATCTGGAAAAGCCCGCTGATTCCGAGCGACCCGTTCGTATGGCGCAAAGACCTGGACCCCGCAGTGAAGGCCAAGGTCAAGAGCTTTGTGCTGGGCTATGCCAAGACGGATCCGGCTGAAAAGGCCGTGCTGAAAAACATCCTCAACTATGGCGGATTTCGTGAGTCCAATAACGATCAACTGATCCCCACCCGCCAACTCGAACTGTTCAAAGACCGCCGCAAGGTGGAGAACGACGAGCAGTACAACGCTGAAGAAAAAACCAAGATGATTGCCGAGATCGACAAGAAGCTGGCAGCACTCGCCAAGTAAATCCTGCCAAAGCCATGACTGCCAGCTTAGCCACCTATGGAACGCCGCCCGACCTGGCAGCCTTGCTGCATCAGGCATCGCACAGCCGAGCGGGCTTGAAGAGGCAGTTGGGTTGGCTGGTTGTGCTGGCTGGGCTGGCATGGGCCTGGCAGGGTGCAGAAATACGCCCGCTGGACTTAATCAAAGACGCGGGCAACATGCGCACCTTCGCCCGCGAATTTTTTCCGCCGGATTTCCACGACTGGCGCATCTACCTCAAAGAGATGGTCATCACCTTGCACATTGCCATTTGGGGCACGGTGCTGGCCATTGTGGTGGCTGTGCCATTGAGCTTGCTCAGTGCCAACAACGTGTCTCCGGCTTGGGTGTATCAGCCGGTGCGCAGGATCATGGACGCCTGCCGCGCCACCAACGAGATGGTATTTGCCATGTTGTTTATCGTGGCGGTGGGGCTGGGGCCTTTTGCCGGGGTGCTGGCGCTTTTCATTCACACCGCCGGCACTTTGGGTAAGTTGTTTTCCGAAGCCGTTGAGGCTATTGACCCGCGCCCCGTTGAAGGTATACGCGCCACCGGCGCTCATAAGCTGGCCGAGCTGGCCTATGGTGTTATTCCGCAGGTCATGCCCTTGTGGCTTTCCTATTCTTTGTACCGTTTTGAGTCCAACGTGCGCTCGGCATCCGTCGTCGGCATGGTGGGTGCCGGTGGTATCGGCGTGGTGCTCTATGAGGCTATCCGTGGTTTTCAATATGCACAGACCTGTGCGGTGCTGTTGATGCTGATCGTCACCGTGTCCCTGATTGACGTGTTTTCCGCATGGTTACGCAGCCGCTTCATTTGAGCTGGTTCAATCCAGTTCACATTACTTTCGGCGCGAATTGCTTCGCAGACATCGCGAGTCAGCTTGGCAATACACAGCCGGTGCTTGTGTTGGCAGACCGCGCCGCTTTAAGTTTTACTGCCGAGACAGCACTGGGTGACGCCTTGGGTGACCAATGCAAAGCGTGGGCATGGTTTCAGGGCGGCCTAGCAACGGTGGCGCAGGCGCGCGAACTCTGCGAACAACTCTGGCCCACCATGCAACAGCATCCCGAAGCGGTAGTTCTGGCCATTGGCGGCGGAACTACGCTTGATCTGGCTAAAGTTATTCGTTATCGCACCGAGATGCAGGGCATCCATCTCGCTGCGGCAACTATTGCGCATTGGCGCACCAATACCTTGTCAGACCGCTTTCACCGCCACCCACTGTGGCTGGTGCCCACCACCGCAGGCACCGGCAGTGAGGTGACGCGCTGGGCGACCGTTTGGGACACCGATGCGCGGGTGCATGCCAAGTTGTCGTGGGCACCGGCCAAAGGATTTGCCGAGCGCGCGTTCGTAGACCCGCAACTCACGCTGACATGTCCCGTGCGTATTACCCGTGACTGTGCTCTGGATACATTGGCCCACGCTTTGGAGTCCATCTGGAATCAACATACCAATGCTGCCACTGCGATGCTGGCCGTGCAGGCCGCACGGTTGGTGATCTCGGCCTTGCCTTCGGCGCTGAAGATGCCGCACAACCTAGAGGCGCGCGCCGATTTAAGCCGCGCCAGCCTGATGGCGGGCCTTGCCATGTCGCAAACGCAGACAGCCTTGGCCCATGCGCTGTCCTACGACTTGACCTTGCGCGATGGCTTGCCGCACGGTGAGGCCTGCGCCGTGTGGTTGCCCATGGTGTGGGAGTTGTCGCTGGGCAGTTCGCCTGTGTGTGATGAAACGCTTGCGAAAGTGTTTGATTTGCCGGCCACCAGTGGGGTGCACGCTTTAAGAAACTGGCTGGAGCGCCTGGGTGTTTCAACGCGTGAATTGCGTAACGACAACGCCGGTCTGGCGACGTTAAAGGTTGAAATGCAATCTGCAAGAGGGAGAAATTTCATTGCAAGACAAGACTAAATCTGATGTGATTGTGGTGGGTAGCGGCATCGTGGGCATGGCCTGCGCGTTGGCCGCATTGCGACAAGGTTTGCGTGTGCAGGTCGTGGAGCGTGAATCCGTATGCACCGGAGCATCGATCCGCAACTTCGGTTTTGTTACGGTGACAGGTCAGGGCAGCGGCTCCACCTGGCGGCGCGCGCGGCGATCACGCGACATCTGGGCCGAAGTTGCGCCGAAAGCGGGAATCGCAGTGGAGCATTCCGGCTTGTTTGTGCTGGCCCAACGTGCTGAGGCCGAACCCGTGCTGCAAGAGCTGCTGCTGACCGAAGAAGGCCGCGAGCTGGAGTGGCTCAGCAACGCTCAGCTGGCTAAGCGTGCGCCGCACTTTGCCCATGCCCAGGTGCGTGGAGCACTGTACAGTCCGCACGAGCTGCGCATTGAATCGCGTGTTGCGGTAGAGCGATTGCGCCAATGGCTGGTGGCACAGGGCGTGCAATTTCACATGGGTCGCGCGGTGAATGCGGTGGAAACCGGTCGCGTTCAGATGGGTGATCAGGTTTTGTATGCTGAACGCGTCTTAGTTTGTCCCGGCGCCGATATCAAGACCCTGTTCCCGCAAGCGTTCAAACCGTTTGATACACAACTGTGCCAGCTACAAATGCTGCGCGTGCGCCCGCCGCAGGGCTACCGGTTGCAAGCTGCGGTGATGAGCGATTTGAGTCTGGTGCGCTATCGTGGCTACAGCGAACTGCCAGGTGCGGCCCGTCTGGAAGACCGGCTGCGTCTGGAGCAAGGGCGCGAATTGCAGCATGGCATTCACCTGATCGTAGTGCAAAGTGCGGATGGTTCATTGGTGGTGGGTGACTCCCACCGCTATGGCGACTTTATGCCGCCATTTGAGCCGGCCGAGGCCGAAGAGCTTATCCTGCATGAGATGCAGCGCATGCTGTGTCTGGGTCACTACCGTGTAGAGGAGCGTTGGACCGGCATTTACCCCAGCGGTTCACAGGACGCCTTTATTGCCGACGTATTGCCCGGCGTGCAAGTGGTCAGCGTGATCAGTGGCACCGGGATGAGCACCGCATTTGCATTGGCAGAAGAATGCCTCACTGGAAAGGAAACCTGACTATGACGTCCAAGCTCGCCCTCCAAGGTGTGGTCTTCGACTGGGCCGGCACCATTATTGACTTCGGCAGCCTTGCACCTATGGGCGCGTTTGTGCAACTCTTTGCAAAACGCGGCGTCACCATCACCATCGCACAAGCGCGTGTGCCCATGGGTCTTCCCAAGCTGGCGCACATCGCCCAGCTGGGCGCCACGCCTGAGATCGCCAGTCAGTGGCAAGCGGTGAGGGGCAGGGCGTTTAGTGCGGCTGATGCTGACGCATTGCTGATCGAGTTTGAGCCCATGAGTGCCTCCGCCGCTATCGCGCATGGCGATTTCATTCCGGGCTTTCTTGACACCTACGAATGGCTTCGGGCCAATGGCATTGGCGTAGCCACCACTACCGGCTATACCCGAAAAATCATGATGCCCTTGATCGCCATGGCCGAACAGGCCGGCTTTAAGCCCGCGCTGGTGATTTGCTGCGATGACGTTGAGAAAAGCCGCCCTGACCCCATGGGCATGCAGCGCTGCATGCAGGCGCTGGGCCTGAGCGCGGCCGCATCGGTAGTCAAAGTGGATGACACCGCGCCGGGCCTTCAGGAAGGCATCAACGCCGGCTGCTGGACGGTGGGGGTAGCCGCCAGCGGCAATGCGCTGGGTTGGTCGTGGGACGAATGGGTCGCCGCCAGCGAAGATGAGCGCTTTGAAGCCACATGCGAGGCCGGTCAAAAGCTGTACGACGCCGGTGCGCACGAAGTGATCGATTCGGTGGCTAATCTCCAGCTCGCGTTAAGCCGCATCGGGGCGCGTATCCTAGCGGGTGAAACTCCCTGAGGCCTTCGCGCCAGTGCCTGCATGTCCAGCCCGCAAACCTTATTCCTAAATGCTTTAAGTCCTCGTGAACGACGAGTGCTTCGAGGCATTGTGGATGATGCGCTGCGTGCGCCATCGGGCGATTGGGTACGCTGGTTTTGTGGACCGGTATTTTTGGGTTGTCTATCGCCTGCGCGTGCAACATGGCTCAGCCAGACATTGGAACGCACTCGCATCGAGCAGGATCATTTGATCTGGGATGCGCACGGCCTCACCACAGATGAGCGCAGCGCGCAGTTGCAAGCCGTATTAGAGGCGGCGAGCCTTTGCGGCTTGCTAAGCGGCTGGCGCAATGAGTGCTTTAGCTTCTGGCCAGAAGAGAACGCCCCGTATTTTTTGAGTGTCGAGCGCAGTGGCTTTCGATTCCTGGGGATGATGAGCCACGCAGTGCACATCAACGGATTTACGCCGGAAGGCCATCTCTGGTGTGGCCGCCGGGCCTTAACGAAGGCGACGGACCCGGGCATGCTCGACAACGTAACAGCCGGCGGCCTTCCCACCGGCGAAAGCGTGTTGGACTGTGCATTGCGCGAACTTGAAGAAGAGGCCGGCTTAACCGGACTTACGCCGGAAAATTTGGCGCATGCTGGCACGATCCGCACAGCACGCGGCGAACCACAGGGATATCACGACGAGTTGTTGCATGTATTTAACATGGTCTTGCCCATGAATTGTGTGCCTGCCAATCGTGATGGAGAGGTTTCGGGTTTCATGTGCCTGCCACCGGTTGAAGTCTTGGCACGTTTTGAACGCGGAGAATTCACCGCGGATGCTGCTGCCACGCTGGTGCAGGGACTTGCGGCAATTTCCCATGAGTAGTCAAAGCGCAACTCGCTATGGTGCCGATGCCTCCGGCCTGATTTGCGGTTTTCTGTTCGGTGCGGATGGGAAAGGTACATCCATTGGCACCGATGAAGCACTGCAGTGGATTGCAGGCGGAGCCGCCGGAAGCAGGGGCTTCGTCTGGTTGCATTTCAATCTGGCGCAAGCGGCTACCGAAAAGTGGTTACGAGACAATGTGCAACTCTCTGACGTGTTTCACGAGTCACTTAAAGACGGTTCGCGGTCGACCCGGGTGGAATTGGACGACGACATGCTGATCGCAGTGGTCAACGATGTGCACTATGACTTTGCTTTTGAGCCCTCCGATATTTCCACACTCTGGCTCTCTGTAGGTCCGCGTCTGGTGGTGAGTGCGCGGCTTAAACCTCTGCGCTCGATTGACCGTCTGCGTGATGCAGTCAAGCGTGGCACCACCTTACATTCATCGGTGGAACTGCTGGTGCACCTGATGCATGACCAGGGCGATGTACTGGTCAACATCGTGCGGGGAACCACTGGTCTAGTGGACGAAATTGAAGACAAATTACTGGCCGGTCGAATGGAGACGACGCGCGCAAATCTGGGTTCGTTGCGACGCCTGTTGGTGCGCCTGCAACGCCTACTGGCACCGGAGCCTGCCGCATTGTTCCGGTTGCTTAAAAAGCCGCCTGAGTGGATTTCAGATGAGGGACTGGAGGATCTGCGCCAGTCCACCGAAGAATTTAACGTGGCCTTGAGTGATATGGCTGCCTTGCAGGAACGCATCAAATTGCTGCAAGAAGAAATTGCAGGCCGGGTAGCCGAGGCCAATAACCGCAGCCTGTTTGTGTTGACCATCGTGACCGTGCTGGCGTTGCCCATCAACCTGATCGCAGGCCTATTAGGCATGAATGTGGGCGGTATTCCATTGGCGGAGCACCCCCACGGCTTCTGGATTGTGGTGGCCATCATCATCACGGTTACGGCCATAGCAGGCTATTTCGCATTCAAACAACCACGCGATTGAGGGTGAACAAGGCCTGACTAGTCCGTAAAGCGCGCGGGCTTTTGTCTTATCGCCCACAGACGCGCGGTTTGATAGCGCGTACCGTACGCCATGGATGTTTGGATTTACGGGGTGGCCGCCCTTGGCCTGCTGCTGATTGCAGTATTTGCGTTGATGCGCTGGCTTGGCCGTAAGCGCTGGAATGTGGCAGATCGCGCTTTGCTCGCTACGCTGGAGGCCGCCCGGTCCGCACCGCCGGTAACCCGATACAACGCGAACGAATTAAAGGGGCTGCCACCGCCTGTGTCCCGCTATTTCCGAAAGGTGCTCAAAGACGGCCAAGCCATGGTGAGCGCCGTCGATATTTCTCAGACCGGTGTCTTCAATATGCGCCCAGAGCGCACGCAGTGGGTGCCGTTCGTGGCCACCCAACGGGTTACCACGCGCGCTCCGGGCTTTGTATGGAATGCCTGCATCAAACTTCTGGGGGTAGTGGATGTGTTTGTGCATGATGGCTATTCGCGCGGCAAGGGCACATTGCAGCCCTCCGTCATGGGTTGGTTTGCACTGGGCGCTATGGCGGACACGGAATCGCTGGCGCAGGGCGAACTCGCGCGCTATGTCGCCGAGGCTCCCTGGTACCCTACGGCGCTGTTGCCCAGCCAGGGCGTGCATTGGCAGGCCATTGACGACCGTCGCGCCCGCCTCACCTTTTATGACGGTGATATCAGCATTACCTGCCTTGTGATCTTTAACGCAGACCACTTGATTGAAACCTTGCGCGTTGAAAATCGCGCGGCGATTTCCGGCAAGCTCACAGTGATGATGCCCTGGGAAGCACGCCTCTCAGGCTACCAATACCGCCACGGCATGCTCTTGCCTTTAAAGGGCGAGGCCGCGTGGATTAAACAAGGCCAGCGCAGACCTTACTGGCGCGGCACGATCACGCGCATCAGTTTTGAGTTCGCTACGGATTAGCACCGAGGCCTTGTCATGGCAATTACACAATTGCCAGTCACTATAGGGAGTTATGCTGCGTGCTTTCTACCTCATTCTGGCGGTTCAGTTCATTTCCACACTGGCCGATAGTGCGTTCTTAATTGTTGCAATTGCGCGGGTGATGGAGTTGGCCGCCGCCGCATGGCTGGTACCGGTTTTAAAAATCAGCTTTACGCTTTTTTATGTGCTTCTGGCACCGTTTGTGGGGCCGTTGGCGGATGCGTTTCCCAAAGGGCGCGTCATGCTGGCTTCCAACATTCTCAAGGTGCTGGCCATGATTTTGTTGCTTGGCGGTGCCGACCCGGTGGTGGCCATCGGCATTGCGGGCTTAGGTGCTGCCATCTATGCGCCGGCCAAATACGGACTGATTACCGAACTGCTGCCCGCGCGTGAACTGGTGCGCGCGAATGGTTTTTTTGAAGGGACCACCGTGTGCGCAGTAATCTTCGGCACCGTTTTGGGTGGACTGTTGGTGAGTCCGCTCATGCCACGCATACGTATACCTGCGCAGCTGCAGTGGGGCGATCTGTCGGATACCGTGCTGGTGCCCGGCATGCTGGTGCTGTTGACATTGCATATTGTCTCTACAGGACTCAGTGTGGCCGTGGCCGATAGCGGTGCGCGCTATGACGCGCATTCCATCCATCCGGCGCAACTATTGCGTCAATTCATTAGAGAGAACCTGATCTTGTGGCGCGACCCGATGGGTGGCTTATCTATGACGGTCACGACTCTGCTTTGGGGTGTGGGAGCCACGTTGCAGCTGATCGTTCTGCGTTGGGCCCATGAGTCTTTAGGACTGCCCCTTGCACAGGCCGCTTATTTGCAGGGAGTGACAGCGCTGGGCGTCATCGCGGGTGCTATGTTGGCCAGCCGCTATGTGGTGTTGGAGCGCGCGCATCGGGCGCTGCCGCTGGGGGGGGTCATCGGCGCACTGATACCCGTCATGCTGCTGGTACACAGTGTGGCTGGTGCCGCAGCGCTTCTGGTGGTGGTGGGTGCCTTGGCGGGCTATTTTGTGGTACCTATGAATGCCTTGCTGCAGCATCGGGGGTGTACTTTGCTGACCGCCGGGCGCTCGATTGCGGTGCAGGGTTTCAACGAAAACGGAGGCATGCTGCTCATGCTGGCGGCCTACAGCGGCGCCATCGCATTGGGCGTTCCATTGGCCAGTCTGGTTATTCTGTTTGGAATTATGGTGGCGGCGGGAATGACTTTCATCTGGTTGCAGAAAAGGTGGTCAAGAAGTGGGTCAGTGCGTTAGCTGGCTCCACAGTGTCGGTCCGGCCAGCGCGATCCATGCGCCACCCAACATCAGCAAAGTCACAAACACCGCAGCACTGCCGCAGTCTTTGGCTTTTCCGGCTAGCAGGTTGAATTCGGGGGTGGCCATGTCGACGACCGCTTCCAACCCAGAGTTCAGCAATTCAGTCGCTAGCACCAGGCCCATGAGCGCCAGCAATATGACGGCGTCGAGCTTTGGCAGTGGCAACCACAGCGTCAGACCGGCAAGCAGCACCGTCATAACAAGCTCCTGGCGGAAAGCGGCTTCGTCCCGCCAGGCGCTGCGTATGCCTTGTTCGGAATACTGCATGGCCTTGAACACGCGGACGACACTTAATGCGGTGGTTGATTTCATATTGGGTTCTCCAAAGTTTCGGGTTATTACTTTGCGGCTTTGAGCCAAACCGGCGTATGTGCTATTCGCAAGATACTGGCGACATGCATCAGACCGATGCTCAGCCATACGGCCACACTGAAGTACAAAGACATCCAGACCACCTCCGACTCCCAGTCCTTCCAGCTGTGTGAAACCACCCATCGGCCGGATGTATCGGCCAAACCTTCCGCCACGCTCATGTAGGTATGCCCATGGCCTTCGTCAAATACCCAGCGGTCCCAATACATAGGTACATCGACGGTGAACATATAGGTCACGTAAGCCAGTCCTGCTGCGCTGGCTATTGCGAGGAATGGACGCAAAGTGCGATCACTGCGGGGTATCAAATAAGCAAAACTACCGACCATCATGGCGGCACTCAAACCCCAGATGGTCTCTTCAAGCACATGGCCGATGTTGGCGGTGGTAAGTACTGCGTACCAGGAAAAAACTTCAGCCAACATGATCAGGGGAACAATCAAGCGCGACACATTGAATGCGGCAACATTTTTGCAGGACAGTGCAACGCATCGCAGCAGGAGTGCCCATTGCGCGGCAAAACACAGTTCGGCGATAGTGGCAACCGATCTGCCGACGATAACGCTGGAGAGCCACGAGTCCACCATGACCACCCTTTGCACGTCGTACACCGGAAACGCAGAGCGGTAGGCACACCCCAGTACATATCCGGAGGACAAAATAATTTGCCAGTGCATGACAGACCAATCACCGGGGTTGAGCGGGTGCAATTTAACCGTACTTTTTACAAGATGCCGGTTGTGCAGGAATGTCGCCGAGGCGGACCAAACTAGCACATTTAGAACACTGATGCCACAAAGAAATGACCACCAGACCACGGGTGTTGAATACATAGGGGCGTCCTTTGAAAGCTGACAGAGTGCGAAATTTATTTAAGATATAAACGGTTTACATAGTTTATATAGTTTTCAAAAAAATGCCTAGTGCCAAATTGCGACGAAGCGCAATGTACAGAAAATTTTCTTTGGCGAGACCGTCAAGCCATCGCGGGCGCGCACCGGTATGTCGAAGTTTTCATCGCGTCATCAGGCTGGCAGGTACGCCAAGCTGCGTACCTTCGGGTGAACAACATTGTTTTAACGGCCTTGCACTTTTTAGCATTTCTGCGATACAGTTGAAGTCATAAATTTGCTTTACACCAAGATAAGGGCGGGCCGATGGCTTACACCATAGTGCAGGAAAAGCGCGGCGCGCTGGTCGTACATGCGGACCATGTGACCTTTAACGACCTGATGGGTGCCATCATGTCGATTCATAGCAACCCGGACTACGCCTCGTTCAAATATGTTGTTCACGACATGCTGCAGGCACAGCTGGATTTTTCAGGTCTGGATATGACGGTCATCGTCTCACATGAAATCGGCGCGCGCTATACCAACCCCCACATTAAAATTGCGGTAGTGACTGTCGATGCGATGATGGTTGAGCACACTGAGGCATTTGCCAAGATGACCAAAGCCCATATCGGGATTTATCCGGACCTCGCATCGGCTCGGCAATGGGCACAGGCTATCAACCCTTAGGCGGGTTGACGACAGTATTCAAACTGTCAAAAAAGCATCATCAAATTGTTATGTTCGCGTCCTACGCTCTAGGGCGTGAATACACCTGACGACATCCTTATCGAGTCCTTTGCCGCGCGACCCTCGAGCTTGCGAATCGCCGTGGTGACGGAAACTTTTCCACCCGAGGTCAACGGTGTCGCTATGACGCTGGGCCGTATTGTGGAGGGTTTGCTGCAGCGCGGTCATGCGGTGCAGGTCATACGCCCGCGGCAAACGCGTGAAGCCGGTGCGGCGCGCCCGGGGCTGGACGAAGTGCTCTCCAAAGGCCTGCCGTTACCGGCCTATGGCGAGTTGCGCTTTGGCTTGCCGTCCAAAAACCGGCTGGTCAAACTCTGGGCTGACAAACGACCCGACATCGTGCACGTGGTGACCGAAGGTCCTTTGGGCTGGTCCGCAGTAGCGGCAGCGCGTAAACTGCAATTGCCCATTACCAGTTCCTTTCACACCAACTTTCAAAGCTACTCGCAGCATTACGGCATAGGGCTCCTAAAAAAACCTATTGAGACCTATCTGCGCAAGCTGCACAACCGCACGCAGGCCACCATGGTGCCCACGCGTGCCCTGCAGCAGGATCTGCAAGCGCGGGGCTACGCGAATGTCACCTTGCTTTCGCGTGGTGTCAGCACCGACCTATTTAGCCCCACCAAACGCTCCGCGGCGTTGCGCGCCAGTTGGGACGTCAAACCCGATGAATTGGTAATTCTGCTGGTAGGCCGCCTGGCCAAGGAAAAAAACGTCGGTCTGGTGGTGTCGGCCTACCATGCCATCAAGGCGCGCTTACCGTCTGTCAAACTGGTGTTGGTAGGTGATGGCCCGCTGCGCAAAGCGCTGGAAGACGTCTGCCCCGACGCGCACGTCGCCGGTGTGCGCAAAGGCGAAGACCTGGCGGCGCACTATGCATCGGCCGACTTGTTTCTGTTTCCCAGCCTGACTGAAACTTTTGGCAATGTCGTGCCTGAGGCATTGGCCAGCGGCCTGGCAGTGCTCTCGTATGGTTGCGCTGCGGCGCAGGAATTAATCGTCTCGGGTCATAACGGCGTTCTGGTCAACGCGGGTGATGAGCTGGCTTTTGTGAATGCGTCAGTGGAATTGGCGCAGGATGCACCGCGCATCGCGCGCATGCGCGCAGAGTCCGCGCTGAGCGTGGCCCACCTGGGGTGGGACGCGATATTCGATATCTTTGTGAACACGCTCAATGGCGTACTGGAGCGGCACGGGCGGCAATTCACCGCAGCGGGTGAATCCCGCCCTATGGCAACCTTACTCGGCGCAACGCAGGAGCGCTTGCCCCATGCGAACGTGGGTACCTTGCACTAAACCTTCGCAAAGTCTAAAGCCCTTGGGCGCAAGGATGATGACGGTAGAGCCATGCTGGAACCAGCCCATTTCTTGCCCTTTGGCAAAGGTGGTGTTGCAGGGGATGGATTGGGGGCCGGAGTATTTCAAATGAAACAACACATCCAGAAAGTGCAGGCGAATGCTGGCTACCAGAATGGCAGCCACCGGCACCAGCGCGACACGTTGACTATCGCACGGCCCGCCCTGAATACGGGTGGAGATAAAAGCCCGTTCGTTTTTGCAAAACAGTTTCTCGACACGCTTGAGCGCAATCGAATTAACGTTCCAAGTGTCACCGGAAAAGTAGCGCACCTTGTCGACCAGCAAAGCGTAGGGCGCATGGAAGCGGTGGTACATGCTGCTGGTCAGGCGCAGTGTGACAAAGCTGCCGTTGCGCCACGCTTCAATGTCTTCGTCTGTGCCCAGCAAGTCTTCCAGCGTGTACGGAAAGCCTTTGGCCTGAAACACCTGAGTCCCCTCAATCGGGCCGTTAGCGCCGATGATGGCATCCACTGGGCTGCTCATCACTCGCGGATCGTTGTCAACGGTGCGCGCACCGTCTTTGAGCTCACGCGTAAAGCAGTCATGCATGCTTTTGAAGTGTGTCTTTTTGGCCTCGCTCAAATCCAGATCGCTAAAAAACTTCCACAAGCCGATCGAAGCGCTACGCACCAAAGGCTGTTCGATCTTGCTGAACCAGCCCAGAAACACCGTCAGCGCCTGGCGCGGCACGCGGTTGGTCAGCAAAAAGTTGAGGTCTTCCTGATTCAGGACGTTTTTGATGTTTTGACGAAGGCTCATGGTTTTGGTTTCTCTAAAATTTTTTTTGGAAGGTAAATTGTTGTGAATGAATCAATGGGTTTGAACACGCTAGCGCTATACACGGTGGGCAGCGCAGCGCTTTTTATGGCGCTGACCAAAGCCAAAGCACGCCTGGAGTTGTCGCTGGCCAAACACCGCTCGCTGGCCGGGCATCCGCGCACCGCAAGGCGCGTGGCGGCCTTGTTGCCCAGCTATGCCTATGACGAGGACGCCGCTTTTGCAGTAGACGGCGCGCCGCCCGATGTCGTGGCCAAGCGCCGCGAGGCTTTTGCGGGACTGGTCATCCAGTTTCAGCAACGCTATGCCAAAAGCCTGCGCGCCACTTCTGAGGCGGCTAATACGTTGTCGGACCTGCAATTCGTCAGTGCCTACCGCGTACCGTTTCAGTTCCGCAAGCTGGCGGCCAAGGGGCTGAAGGTGGCGTCGTTTGTGCAGTCCAGCCATGGCGTTACGGTGACCGATCTGGATGAGAACACGTTCTACGACCTGACCGGCTCGTACGGTGTCAATCTGTTCGGCAACGACTTCTATAAGGACTGCATCGCCGAAGGTGCAGACATGGTCAGCGACCTCGGCCCGGTGCTGGGTGCCTACCACCCTGTCATGCTGGACAACCTGCAGCGCCTGCGTGCAGTCTCGGGCATGGAAGAAGCATCGTTCCATATGTCCGGCACCGAAGCCGTGATGCAAGCCGTGCGTCTGGCGCGCTACCACACCGGGCGCAAGAAATTGGTGCGCTTTTGCGGTTCCTACCACGGCTGGTGGGGCGATGTGCAACCCGGTATCGGCAACCCCGTTGCAGCACGCGATACCTTCACCTTGTCCGAAATGGGCGAGGCGACTTTGCGCGTGCTGCGCAAACGCAAAGACATTGCCTGCATATTGATCAATCCGTTGCAGGCCTTGCACCCCAACCAGGCCGCGCCCAGTGATGGCTCGCTGCTGGACAGCTCGCGCAAAGCGCATTTTGACCGCGCGGCCTACACCGCGTGGCTGAAGACCTTGCGCGAGATTTGCGACGAGCGCGGCATTGCGCTCATCTTTGACGAAGTGTTCATGGGCTTCAGGCTCGCCAAGGGCGGTGCGCAGGAATACTTCGGTGTGGGTGCCGACATGGTGACCTACGGAAAAACGCTGGGTGGTGGCTTGCCCATCGGCGTGCTGTGCGGCAAGCGCGACTGGATGAAGCGCTTTCGCGATGACAACCCCGCAGACATTTGCTTTGCACGCGGTACGTTCAATTCGCACCCCTATGTGATGGGAGCCATGAATGCGTTCCTGCACCGCATTGAAGACACGGACATTACGGCGCTGTATGCCAACTTGGATCAAACCTGGGACGCACGCGCCAGTGCCCTGAATGCGCGTTTCAAAGACGCCGGTGTGCCGGTGCAGGTGGCTGCCATGTCCTCGGTCTGGACCGTGATATTCACTCAGCCGGCCTGCTTTAACTGGTTGTTGCAACACTACATGCGCCTTGAAGGTTTGGCTTTGAGCTGGGTGGGAAGCGGTCGCATTATTTTCAGTTTGAACTACACCGATCAGGACTTTGCCCAGGTGACCGAGCGCTCTGTCAAAGCTGCCTTGGCCATGAAGGCCGATGGCTGGTGGTGGGCTGACATGGCTACCACTAACAAGACCATCAAGCGCCGTATCCTGCGTGAAATGTTGGCTGTGAAGTTCTAATAAGACCCGGGGGACAAAATAAATGCCGGCTCCGCAAGGGGCCGGCATTTTTTTTATTGCAGTCTGAATCAGGCAGTGTGGTCAGCGGTGCGACGCTCGATCAATTCACCACGCAGCAGCGCCAGCGGTGCCTTGTGGTACAGGTACACGTCGTGAAAAGGGTCGGTAAGAATTTTGGTGCACCAGACCAGACCGGCCATCACGTCTTTCAGGAAGAAAAGGTGCACGGTGCGGAAAATCAATCCGCCCACACCGATGATGAGCCACAGTTCGCCGGTATGGCGCATCAGACCTTCAACGCCGGTATGCGCCTCAAAGTAGCCCATCAGTGTCGGGTCAATCACCAGCGCAAGCGGCGCTGCCGCCCAGATCGCCAGCAACACAATTTTGCGGTGCAGGTTGTAACCCACTTTGATCTCTTCTTTGTGCTCGTGCGTGGCCTGGTTGACTTCGTCGTAGCCGCGTGGCTCAAAGAAGAAGTGGCCGCTTTGTCGTGTTGTCATCGATACCAGCCAGGCGACGAGTGCAGCCACAGCAGGATCTTTGAACAGTAGTGCGTAGGACACCAGAAAGCTCAGTGCGCTGATCAGGTGCAGCGTCTGGTTGATGCGGCTGTGGTGGTAGTAGCGGTGGTCGTCCCAGCGCTGGGTTTTGAGTTGTTTCAGGAATTCGTTAAACATCAAGTCCTCCAAAAAAGGTAGCCTGATCGTAGAGAAACTTGATGGCAATAGCGTGACAATGCGTGTGACAGTTCAATGACTTTTGGAGTACGAGTTAGTAGCGCTCCGGCACGATGATTTCCGGTGGCACCGGGTTGCGGATGTAGTCCGCATTGCGCACACGTTCGGGCAGCACTACTTGGGAATGTGGCACCTCGGTGTAGGGGATCTGACCTAGCAAATGGTCGATGCAGTTCAGGCGGGCTTTTTTCTTGTCCACCGCCTGCACGATCCACCAGGGTGCCTCGGGAATATGGGTGCGCTCCAGCATGGTTTCTTTGGCCTTGGTGTATTCCTCCCAACGCACGCGGGATTCCAGGTCCATGGGGCTGAGCTTCCACTGCTTGAGCGGATCGTGAATGCGGCCCAAAAAGCGCACGTGCTGCTCTTCATCAGTAATTGAGAACCAGTATTTGATGAGTTGAATGCCCGAGCGCACCAGCATCTTTTCGAACTCCGGCACGGTGCGGAAAAACTCTTCGTATTCGTCATCGGTGCAAAAGCCCATCACGCGTTCCACCCCGGCGCGGTTGTACCAACTGCGGTCGAACATCACGATTTCACCGGCAGCAGGCAGATGCGACACATAGCGCTGGAAATACCACTGGGTGCGCTCGCGGTCATTCGGTGCAGGCAGGGCGGCCACGCGGGCCACGCGGGGGTTGAGTCGCTGTGTGATGCGTTTGATCACGCCACCCTTACCGGCGGCGTCGCGCCCTTCAAACAGAATCACGACTTTGTGTTTGCTGTGAATTACCCAATCCTGCAGCTTGACCAATTCGCCTTGCAGCCGGAACAGTTCGCGAAAGTACATGTGGCGGTCGACCTTTTCCTGCTCCGACTCGGGTGCTCCGTTTCGGGCCAGCGCATCGACATTGCGGTCTTCCAGCTCCATCTCCAGCTCTTCGTCGTAACCATCCTGCAGGTCACGGCGCACGCGGCGCAGAATCTCGTCTTGCTGGGTCGGGTCAAAGCTCATAGGGCACCTGTTATCTGATGTGTCGTCTGAAAAGCACGACCCTCCAGCATGCCCTTGCAATATTTCAATGATGTGACAGTTTTGTGCCTGCTTCGGCTTTGAGGTGCAAGCTGCGACGTAGCAGCAGCAACACGATCGCCAGGTTCAGCGCGTTGAAGGCAATGCCATTCAAAAATGCGGCGCGGTAGGAACCGCTGAAGTCAAAGATTGCGCCTGACATCCAGCCGCCCAATGCCATACCAAACAGGGTGGCCATCAGCACGGTACCCACCCGCGTACCGGCCTGCGTAGCGGTGAAATACTCGCGCACGATCAGCGCATAGCAGGGCACGATGCCCCCTTGAAACAGGCCGAACATGGCCGAAATCACATACAGGGGAACCAGGCCGTCAAACGGCAAAAACAGCACCAGTGCAAACATCTGCAAGGCCGAGCCCAGCAACAGTGTTTTGAGTCCGCCCAGGTGGTCGGAAATCCATCCCGACACCAAGCGACTGACAATGCCGGTGGCCAGCATCAGCGACAGCATTTGCGCGCCGCGCGCCGCGCCATAGCCCAGGTCACTGCAATAGGCCACGATGTGTACCTGCGGCATGGACATGGCAACGCAGCACGACAGGCCCGCCAAACACAGCAGTGCCGTCAACACATTGGGGTTCAAGCCCAGTGGCAGCTTGCTCACCATGGACGTTTTGCCTTTGGCACTACCTGCCGCGGCGGCTGGCTGCAAGGCGGGTGGACGAGTTCGCAGGACCCACGCCAGGGTAGCCATGCTCAATACACAAAAGTAGCCGATGCCCACATAGGTCTGGCGCCAGCCCACGCTTTGCACAAAGTGCGCAATCACCGGCGGCCACACAGCGCCGGCCAGGTAGTTGCCACTCATGCAAATGGCCAATGCAATGCCGCGTTTGCGGGTGAACCACTGCGAGGTGTCGGCCACCAGCGGTGCAAAGGTCGCCGAGCTGCCCAGAAAGCCGATCAGCAGCCCCTGCGCCAAGTTGAATTGCCAGATGTTTTGCGCCGAACCTGCCAGTACAAAACCTGCACCCAGGGCGACAGCGCCGCACAGCACGGCCACCATCACGCCGAAGCGGTCCGCCAGCTTGCCCATCAAAACGCCACCTGCGCCGAAGCCGATCAGTGTCAAAGCGTACGGCAATGAAGCTCCGGAGCGCCCCACGCCAAACTCGGTTTGAATGGACGGCAGCACGACGGTGATGGCGAACATGCCGCAGCCGCCAATGGTCATCAGGAGGAGCGACACGAAGAGCCGTGTCCATGCGTATGCCGATTCCCCTTGCGGATCGGCGCTTTGTATGGTGGTCATGGGCTATAGGGTAGCGGCAAAAGGGCACTGTTGCGGTTTTGACATGTCATCAAATCTTCATGTTTTCGCCATG